>WLIA01000003.1 GCA_009702455.1 Actinomycetota bacterium
AGCTTGTGGCCGGTGACGTGTCTGCCGTTGTCGATCGAATCACGGATGCTCACCCCGGCCGCCTGTTCGTCGTCGGCGGGGCCGACGTCGCCAGGCAGTTGCTCGAAGCCGGCAAGCTCGACGTGGTGGTGTTGACCACAACTCCTGACCAACTGGAGGTTGGCCTCAAGCTTTGGGCTGCCGACACTTGGCGCGATGGGTTCGAGCTAGTGGCTCGCGAAGAGTTCGCGAGCGGTCTCTCGCAAGAAACTTGGCGCCGCAACAAAGACGAATAGACACCGCCAGCCAATCCAGGTCGCTCTCGGTTAGCATGTCTTAGATGCCACTCGCACTTAGGTGCAACTTAGAAAACGTCATCCCAGTTGGTGTCTTGGCTAGGCCATATTGAACCAAGAAATCGTGACCGAAGACAAGTGCGTCGCCCGCGTTTAGGTGCGGAAGCGTTAGTCTCCTAGCTCTTTAAATTTCTTGGTCATGGTGTCGTTGTCCTTTGTGAGCGACTCGATGGTAACGGCGTTGGCCTTCGTCTCCGCGCTTTCAGCGTGTTGAACCCAAAGGCGCAATTGATCCTTAAGGTCGGTGAGCATATCAATGCTCTTGTCGATGTCGTCTATCGCATCTTTGTATCGGTCGTTAGCCCACTTCGCCGACTTACCAATATCCTTCTTGAACTTCTCAAGGCGATCGTTGAAGAGTTCGACGTCAATGTTCTGTTGACGGATTCGCTGCAGTTCGCGCTTGTCATCGACCGTGTTTAGCGCATTGTTACGGAGCAGGGCAAGCATTGGAAGGAAGAACTGCGGGCGAATCACAAACATCTTCGGGTACTTGTGGGAAACGTCCACAATCCCCTGGTTGTAATAGTCACTGTCTTTCTCGAGCATCGAAACCAGAATTGCGTACTCGCAGCCTTTTTCGTTGCGATCCTTATCGAGCTCTTTGAAGAAGTCTTCGTTCTTTTTCTTCTTATCCGTGGCATCCGCCTCGTTTTTCATCTCGAGCATGACTGAAACGATTTGAATTTCGTCGACGTAGTCACGGAAGATGTAGTCACCCTGGCTTCCGGACTTGGCATTGGTGTCTTTTTCGAAATAGGCGTTCGGGAATGCCATCGCACGCACTGAGTTGAACTCGTCGGCGCAGTGCTTCTCGAGGTCTTCGCCAATTGCCTTGGTCGACTGTCGGACTTTCATGTTTTTGTACAGCTCTATCTCTTTATCCTTGACAGACAACTCGTTCAGGTGCTCTTGCCTTAAGGTTGCCTCCTGGGCTGCTTTGGCTGCTGCGAGCACCTTCATGTCCGCTTCCAACTGTGTATTTTGGGTAATCAGGTCTGCGAGCGCCTTTGTCTTGTCCAACTCAGCTGCTGTTGCGGCTGAAGTGAGCTCTGAATTGAGTCGGGTATTCTCCTGAATTAGCGCTACTCTCTCAGCCTCGGCTTTGGCCTCGATTTCCTTAGCCGAAATTTGAGCCTCTAACTCAAGGCGCTTCTCGGCCTCCACTAAGCGCTTGTGGAGTTCATCACTGAACTCGTGATCGCGCACCTGCTTAACGATGTCAGCGAACGGAGCATCGTCGATGGTGAACACTGACTTGCAATTCGGGCATTTGATTTCTTTTGAATTACTCATGGCTTCTTTCTAACTCTCGATGTTTCTATTTAGCACGACTGGCAATGGGACCAGTCGCAAACTGCAGTGATGGGCAATCTTGTCTAAGGCGGATTTGATCAAGGACTCCAGGTTGGAGCCTTCAACTCCCGCTGTGTAGTATGGTTCGCCCTCGGTGTCCGAACCGGGCGTTAGTAATGTCACACTACTTCGCAACTGAGAAATACGAAAGTTGCGCTTTGTGACTGGCTCGACCAGTTCGCGCCATTTATACCAATTTGATGTGCCATTGAATCCGGGAACTGTTGACGTGAATAAGAGTTCATAGCCATCGTTGAGGACGACAGTCAGAGTCGAGACCTTACCTAGGTATTGAACCCCGCCTTGCAGCCTAAGTTTGCCTTCTAGTTCCAACCGGATTTGCTCCGTTTCCAATTCCAAGCCTAACTCTGGGAAAAGTAGACGTAAGGATTCTGCGTCGTGTGTATTCACTATGCCACTTCCAAACTTGATCGAAGAGCCCCGCGCCAACGAACAACCGTGCGCTTATCAACGCCGAATCTCAGGGCTACTTCTGCCGCGCTCGAATTCAGAATGAAGATCGACTCTTGGATAATGTGCTCGATGTCCAGCAGGCTGATAATAGGCTTGCCACCACGAATGAGAAACCGCTCTTTTTCACTGAGCCCGCCGAATACCCCGTATTCGGCAAATTGAACACCCCACCTTGCGCACTCAGCAAGAATTGGACAGTCGACACAAATAGCTTTAGCGGTGAGAATGTCGGAAGAATCCTCCGAGAAGAAAAGGTTCGTGTCCTGACTTTTGCAATTACCTTCAAGGCCAAAAACAGGTAATTTCGTTGGCAGGTCAAGGGATGGGAAACGCCCAGACTTGGCTAGACGGACGCTAATTGGAGTTCGAGCCATACTCAGAGTCCTTTCGGGATTGACGACCATTTGGCTTTGGAGGTCAGATGGACACCGGAGCAAAGCTGACATTTATACTTGCGGACCTCTTGCCTGCGGCAATTCACCCCATTCATGGCGGCGCCGTTACGATGATTGGCTGCTCGATGCAATGCATCGACTGCCTGTCGCGGATCACGGAACCTCTTCTTGCCGCTGGGACATTGACGCTTTTGCCCTTTGGTGTGGAGGGGGCGCTCTCCGTTGAATTTACTCATGAAACATTTCTTTCTGTGATAGTTGCTACTTGACTTAACCCCTCAACCTCAACTTAGCAAATAAAATTCTAAAAATGTAGCCAGTTTTTAGTGCTGTTCGCTCATGGCAGAAACAGCACAATGTCGTGGTTTGGGCTAAAATTTGAGGTGGAGGTTACCCGATGAGTATTAAAGGTGAACAAGCGCTTAGTGCGGTTCAGGAGCTTCTCGATCAGGAGCAAAGGGCTGAGGCCGGAAAAATGTCCTTAGAACTAGCCAAAGCTGCACAGCCGCAAATGATCGAGCTCGGTTTGTCTGACCGGTCGCTGAAGCTCTTCGAGAGTTTCAGAGCAGCATCCACTAAGACCGCTAACTCTGCTGACATCCTGGCGTATCACTATCTGCGCAACAAAGCTCCCGCCGCAGATGTGAACGAGGATCCAAAGTTTATACACTTCTCCCTGCGTCTTACTCAAGGATTTGAGATTGACCAAAAGGCTGTCAAACGCCTGTACGACAACATGTTGCCCCTCTACTCTGAGCTGGAACGGAAGTTACTGCAATCAAGAAGTCGCCGGACACACACAGAGGCTGTCTTGCGAATCTTTAAGCCTAGATACCTGTCAAACTGGAGAACAGACAATGTAACTCAGATTGACTTCGCGTATCTCGAACGAGAGACCAAAAAACTTCGCGAACGTCGCTTATCGAGTCCTGAGGAAATACAAACCTGGTCGCAAGATGTTTTTAATCTGTTTGCCAATACTGCAGTCATGACAAACGAACAAAGAGATTTTGTGATTAGTCGGTCCAAGAATGATCCCAAAGTAAAAAAGCCGCTAGGGCTAATAAGCGAGGGCAGCCTAGAAATTTATTCCAGCCGGTGGAAGACATGGTTTGCGATTCATGGCACTGAGCTCCTACAACTTGATTACAGTTCGATCCCGCCACTAGACAGCGATATCTCCAAAAATGAAGCTGCCCGACACGTTTGGAACGAAGCTTCGAAAATGCGGGACGACCTCAATTGGAAAATGAAAAAGGTAAATGACCAAATTTTGAACCTGCAAAGCGCGTTGGCGTCGAACCAAAAGGGATCTGTCCGTGTACTGCTTGAGTCAGCATCCGACAGTGAAATCAACTCGTCGTGGTCGTCGTCGGTAAACCCAGACGCTATACAAGGGCTCTCGACCTGGATAGCGGAAACGCGAACATTCTGGGTTGCCGCTGCAGAGACCGTCAAGGGTGAAGTTAGTTTTAAATCCGGTTCGAACGAGACCAAGCACAGCCTTCCTGAAATGACCTTGGATAAGTTCAGCAAACTTGTATCGGATGCGATTTCGAGACGCTTAGAGGGTAATTAGCGTCCACCTTTTTCAGCCGATGCTCTTTCTGGTACCCAACCTCTGTTTGACCGATTGGTGCTTGATGAGATTTCACCGTCGGCAAAGATCACGTTGGTGCCTTCATGTCGACAAGTGTTGGCGACAATCGTCATAGTTCTTGCTGCTATGGCTTTCACATTCTATGGAACTAGGCAAAGGTCGCAAGAAATAGGGCGCCTAAAATCGAATCTGCGGTCTTGAACACTTTTTCAAGCGTTACGCCATCATGATGGCTCAAGGGTAGTTTCAGTGCTCCGAAATGAAGAGACCCCGCCGGAAGACCGACGGGGTCTTTTCGTAAAACATTCGAGCGATTAGCGCCCAGCCGAACCTTCGGCATAGTCAGACTCGTTGTCAGCCTTGCGCAACCACGAGAACAGCTTGCGCAGTTCGCGGCCAACCTTCTCGATCGGGTGAGCCTCGCCCTTAGCGCGAAGCGCCAAGAACTCCGGGGCGCCGGCATCCTGGTCTGCAATGAAGCGCTTTGCAAAGGTGCCGTCTTGAATGTCGGTTAGCACGTTGCGCATCTGAACCTTGACCTCTGGGCCAATAACGCGTGGGCCCGAGATGTAGTCGCCATACTCGGCGGTGGTCGAAACCGACCAGCGCTGCTTGGCAATGCCACCCTCATACATGAGGTCAACAATCAACTTGAGTTCGTGAAGAACCTCGAAGTATGCAACCTCAGGCTGGTAGCCGGCCTCAATCAAAGTCTCGTAACCATACTGAACCAACTGCGATGCGCCACCACAGAGAACTGCCTGCTCACCGAACAAGTCAGTCTCTGTCTCTTCGGTGAATGTGGTCTTGATGGTTCCGGCGCGGGTTCCGCCGATGGCCTTCGAGTATGAAAGCGCTAGGTCGAACGCGCCACCGGTTGCGTCTTGCTCAACTGCAATCAGGTTTGGCACGCCCTTGCCAGCGACATATTCGCGGCGAACCAAGTGGCCAGGGCCCTTTGGTGCAACCAAGAACACGTCAACGTCGGCTGGCGGCTTGATTAGGCCGAAGCGAATCGAGAAACCGTGACCGAAGACAAGTGCGTCACCAGCGTTTAGGTTTGGCGCAATGTCGGCAGCATAAACGTGACGCTGCACTGGGTCTGGAGTCAAAATCATGATGACGTCTGCCCAAGCCGAAGCATCTGCAGGCGAGAGAACCTTGAGGCCCTGCTCTTCTGCTGTCGCGATTGACTTCGAGCCGGCCTGAAGACCAACTACAACATCGACGCCCGAGTCTTTCAAGTTGAGCGCATGCGCGTGGCCCTGCGAGCCATAACCGATTACGGCAACTTTGCGACCCTGGATGATCGAGAGATCGGCATCCTTGTCATAAAAGATTTCAGCCATTGTTTTTCCTTTTCTATTTGGTTTGATGAAGCATAAAAACTGGGATGGGTCTCGCTATTTGCTTACCTTCTCGGTGATCGACTTTGAGCCACGGCCCATTGCCAAAACGCCAGACTGCACGAGCTCTTTGATGCCGAATGGCTCGAGAACCTTGAGCAGCGCTTGGCACTTTGCGGTGTCGCCGGTGACCTCGATGATGATGGCGTCGCTAACCACGTCGATGACGCGAGCTCTAAACAGGTTCACGGCTTCGAGCACCTGACCTCGGCTTGCGGCGTCGGTCTTCACCTTGATCAGCATGTGGTCGCGCTGCACGGCCTGGTCTGGCTCGAGCTCGACAATCTTGATTACGTTGATCAGTTTGTTGAGCTGCTTGGTGACCTGCTCAAGCGGTGCGCCATCGAGCTGAACCACCACGGTGATGCGGCTGAGACCCTCGATTTCGCTGGTTCCCACGGCAAGGCTCTGAATGTTGAAGCCGCGGCGAGCAAAGAGCCCGGCCACGCGGGTTAGCAGACCCGGCTTGTCTTCAACGAGAAGTGACAAAACGTGCTGAGTCATCATTACTCCCTACCGTCCCAGACCGGAGCCGAATCGCGTGCATACTGCACCTCGTCGTTCGAGAGGCCGGCGGCAACCATCGGCCAAACCATCGAGTCGCGGCTAACGATGAAGTCAATAACCACTGGTCGGTCGTTAGTTTCAATCGCGAGCTTGATGGCCGCGTCGATGTCTTCTTCTTTTTCAACACGGATTCCTAGGCAGCCGTAAGCGTCTGCCAACTTCACGAAGTCGGGAACCATCGCGGTGTCGGTGCCGGTGTTGAGGTCGGTGTGTGAGTAACGCTTGTCATAAAACAACGTCTGCCACTGACGAACCATACCGAGCGAAGAGTTGTTGATAACGGCAACCTTGATCGGAATGTTGTTGATAGTGCAAGTGGCAAGTTCTTGGTTGGTCATCTGAAAACATCCGTCGCCGTCGATTGCCCAAACCAAACGCTCTGGCTGACCAACCTTTGCGCCCATCGCCGCCGGCACCGCGTAACCCATGGTTCCGGCGCCGCCCGAGTTGAGCCACGAGTTTGGTCGCTCATACTTCACGAACTGCGCGCTCCACATTTGGTGCTGACCAACGCCAGCCGCATAGATTGCTTCAGGGCCGCTGAGCTCACCGATGCGCTTGATGACATACTGCGGTGAAAGTTTTCCGTCTTCTTCGTGGGTGTAGCCGAGCGGGTAGCGCTCAACGAGACCGTTTAAGAACTTCCACCACTCTGCAAATTCTGGCTTCTTCTTTTGCGTTGATGAAATCTCTGCAATCAGCTCGGTGATGACATCCTTTAGGTCGCCAACGATTGGCACATCTGCGAAGCGAATCTTGCCGATTTCGGCAGGGTCGATATCGACATGGATGACCTTCGCGCCAGGCGCAAAACTCTTCACGTCACCGGTTACGCGGTCGTCGAAACGAGCGCCGAGGGTAATCAAGAGGTCAGACTTCTGAAGCGAGGTCACCGCCGGAACCGTGCCGTGCATGCCGGGCATGCCCAGGTTCTGCGGGTGCGAGTCAGGAAACGCACCACGTGCCATAAGAGTGGTAACCACCGGAACATTGATGAGTTCGGCCAACTTGAGCAATTCTTCTGAAGCGCGCGAGCGAATGATTCCGCCACCAACATAGAGCACCGGCTTCTGCGACTCGGCGATCAACTGAGCTGCGGCCTGAATCTGCTTGCCGTGCGCTTTGGTTACCGGCTTGTAGCCAGGAAGGTCAACCTTCGGTGGCCAAACAAAAGGTGCCTTTGCAACCTGAGCGTCTTTGGTGACGTCAACCAATACTGGGCCTGGGCGACCTGTGGTTGCAATCAGGTAAGCACTTGCCATCACCTCTGGAATATCCTCTGCGCGAGTAACCAAGAACGAGTGCTTGGTAATCGGCATCGTGATTCCAACGATGTCGGCCTCTTGAAAAGCGTCTGTACCGATTAGCTTGCTGCCGACCTGACCGGTGATTGCGAGCAACGGAACGCTATCCATGTGCGCATCTGCAATTGCGGTAACCAGGTTGGTAGCTCCTGGGCCAGAAGTTGCGATGCAAACACCAAGTTTGCCGGTTGCGCTCGCGTAACCCTCGGCCGCGTGACCTGCACCCTGTTCGTGACGCACAAGGATGTGGCGAATCTGCTTCGAATCCATAAGCGGGTCATAGGTTGGCAAAATTGCGCCACCTGGCAAACCAAAAATGGTGTCGATGCCGAGTAGCTCAAGGCTGCGAATGATCGCCTGAGCGCCCGTCATTAATTCTTGAGACATATTTATCCTCGTTAGCTTTGGGCTAACTATCCGGTGTAGGCACCCTCAGCAGCTGAGTGAACCAATTTTGAATACTTAGCGAGAACGCCGCGCGTATAACGCGGTGGAAGCGGTTGCCAATCTTGCTTACGGGCAACCAACTCTTCTGGCTCAACGAGTAGTTCGAGCGAACGAGTTGCGATATCGACTCGAATCAAGTCTCCATCGCGCACCAGAGCAATTGGTCCACCATCGGTGGCCTCTGGAGCAATGTGTCCGATGCAAAGGCCGGTTGTGCCGCCTGAGAATCGTCCGTCTGTCAATAGTAGAACATCCTTGCCGAGGCCCGCACCTTTGATTGCGGCCGTGATGGCCAACATCTCGCGCATGCCTGGGCCGCCCTTTGGCCCCTCGTAGCGAATAACCACAACGTCGCCCGCCTTGATCGAGCCTTCGGTTAGGGCATCCATGGCAGCACGCTCGCGATCGAAGACCCTTGCTGGGCCAGTGAAATCAGCGAGGTCGAAGCCTGCGGTCTTCACAACCGCGCCGTCTGGTGCCATCGAACCGCGCAGAATCGAGATTCCGCCGGTCTTGTGAATTGGGTTGCCCATTGCTCTGATGATCTTGCCGTCTGGGTCTGGCGGGTTGATCGAAGCTAGGTTCTCGGCCATGGTCTTGCCGGTCACGGTGAGCACATCGCCGTGCAGCAGCCCTGCGTCGAGAAGTGCCTTCATGAGAACTGGCACGCCACCAACGCGGTCAACGTCGTTCATGACATAACGGCCGAATGGCTTGAGGTCACCGAGGTGTGGCACCTTGTCGGCGATTCGGTTGAAGTCGTCGAGGGTTAGGTCGACATCGGCCTCGCGCGCGATTGCGAGCAAGTGCAACACTGCGTTGGTTGAACCACCGAATGCCATCAAAACGGCAATCGCGTTTTCGAAAGCTTTCTTAGTCATGATGTCGCGCGCGGTGATGCCCTGGCGCAAAAGGTTTACGACGGCTTCACCCGAGCGGTGTGCCCAGTTGTCGCGACGACGGTCTGCCGATGGAGGCGATGCGCTGCCAGGCAAACTCATACCGAGTGCTTCTGCAATCGAGGCCATGGTGTTTGCTGTGTACATTCCGCCGCAGGCACCTTCGCCAGGGCAGATCGCGCGCTCGATTCGACCGAGATCTTCTTCTGACATCTTGCCGGCCTTGCAAGCACCAACCGCTTCGAAAGCGTCGATGATGGTTACTTCTTTTTCTGTGCCGTCTTCGAGACGCACCCATCCTGGCGCAATTGAACCTGCATACAAGAACACGGATGAAAGGTTGAGGCGAGCTGCTGCCATGAGCATGCCCGGTAGCGACTTGTCGCAACCGGCGAGCAACACGCTGCCGTCGAGACGTTCTGCCTGCATCACGGTCTCGACCGAGTCGGCGATGACCTCGCGGCTGACGAGAGAAAAGTGCATGCCCTCGTGACCCATTGAGATGCCGTCAGAAACCGAGATGGTTCCGAATTCGAGTGGATAACCGCCGGCCGCGTGAACACCGGTCTTGGCTGCATCGGCCAGACGATCGAGGCTGAGGTTGCAGGGAGTGACTTCGTTCCAAGAGCTGGCAACGCCGATTTGTGGCTTTTCCCAGTCGTCGTCGCCCATGCCAACAGCGCGAAGCATGCCGCGCGAAGCGGTTTTTTCGATTCCGTCGGTTACGTCGCGAGAACGCGGTTTCATGTCTGCAGTCATTTACCAAGTCTAAACGGGCATCGGGCTGAGGCCTAGGGTCAGCAAACTTGCAGGTTTGGGGCTACTTGCCGCTCAAGACGATGTAGCCGATGGCTCCGGCGATAACGAAGATTGGCACCGACATCGCTAGAAATGCCGCGCCGATAACTTCGAGGGTGCTAGGTGCCTTGTCTTCCATGCCTAAATCCTAATCGTGCTGCGCCCCGAATAAACAAATTCGAGCCCGAGTATTGACCGCGTTGTGAGGCTAAGGCTCAGAGGTAAAGCCTTTGGCTTCGCGCCTGAAGAGCAAAATGAACGCCAGCGCCATCAATAGAAAGCTCATCCCGGAAAGGGGGAACATCGAATAGCCCTGTGCATCAATGTCAGAACCGGGATAACCGATGGCCAGTAATCCCAAACCCACAAAGAGCCAAAAGAAACCGAAAAACAGGCTGAGCGTGAATAGAAGTCGCCGACCGAGAAGCGAATTAGGCTGCGACGCAAGTTGAACCAGGCCAACGATGGCAGTTATGCCTCCAGCTGGGAGAGTAAACATGAGTAGCCATAGCGCAGCGCTTCCTGAATAGATGTCTCGACTCGCGAGTGAAGAAGGCAAGGCCAACAGCAGCGGACTGAAAACTATTACTCCGCCAAAAAGCATCAAAAACATGCCTCGTTTAAAGAGACCATTCTTTGCGAAGGTCCAAGCCGCTTTCATTTGCGTCCCACTTTCAGACTGCGAAGAGACAACCAGATAATGCCGGAACCGGCAATCAGCGAAACGCCTCCGCGAACTGCAGCCGTAGGGTCCACACCAATGAGAATGAAATCTAAAAAGGAACCTAGCGCGAGACTCGCGCCAAAAAAGATACCTATCACTGCCAAAGTTTTTTTAGCAGTGCTTGGCGCTTGATTCGCCGATTCAGCTGCCACGGAAGGCCGCGATGCCGCACTGGACTTTTCCTTCGATAAACGCCACCCATAGTAAATCATGGCTAGCGAAACTGGGTTTGGTAAAACATAAACCAACCACAAATACCAAGGGATGTCTCGCGCGAAGCCATACTCACTGAACAGCGAGGCGATCGCAGAGAGCAGTATCGAGCTTGCCGGTAAAGCAATCAGCGCTCCACCGATTATTAGCCCGAGACTCAAATACTTCTTCATGATTTTCTCCTCAGGAGTTCCTGAAGATATTGGTGAAGTTGCGTCACTCGGCCCCCAAACCGTCGAATATTCTCTTGGCATATTTATACAACGACTTAGGCTTAGACGGTGAACAACACCCAGAGCCTCGAAACCGGCATAGACCTCTATAACAAGGCTGCCCACGAGTCGGCCAGCGTGGTCATTTCGCAGTATTCGACCTCTTTCGGCTGGGCCACCAATCTTCTGCCCGAAGGCATCCGCGGCAAGATCAAAGACATCTATGCCCTGGTGCGTGTTGCCGACGAAATCGTTGACGGCTCGGCAGCTGGCTCGAACGGCGCTCAAAAGGTAAACATTCGCAAGCAGCTCGACGACCTTGAGGGCGAGGTCTATGCGGCCATGAAGGTTGGCTTCAGCACCAACCTGGTGGTTCACGCCTTCGCGCTCACCGCAAACGAGACCGGCATCACCAAGGCAATCATTGAACCGTTCTTCACCTCGATGCGCATGGATATCACCAAGGCCAAGCACACCCCAAAAACTTTCAAGGATTACGTCTACGGCTCGGCCGAAGTGGTTGGCCTGATGTGCCTGCGAGCATTCATTGCCGGTCGTGAATCGCAATACTCCCCCGCTGAAAAAGAAGCTCTCGATCAGGGCGCACTCGCACTAGGCGCTGCATTTCAGAAAATCAACTTCTTGCGCGATCTAGAAGCAGACTTTCGCGCGCTCGGTCGAAGCTACTTTCCGGGAGTGACCGTCGAGACTTTCAACGAAGACCAGAAACAGTTCTTGGTCGACGACATCGCGGCAGATTTGATTGTCGCCGCCAACTCGATTCGCCTGCTGCCAAAAGACGTGCGACCTGCTGTATCTGCAGCACAGTTTTTGTTTCAAGAACTCACCACGAAGGTGGCCGCCACACCGGCAGAGGTTCTGATCTCGACGCGCATCCGTGTGTCGAACCCACGCAAGCTTGTTCTAGTTGCAAAAGCACTGTTAGGTGTGACGCCCAAATGAGTAAAGCTAAAAAAGTTGTAGTTATTGGCGGCGGCATCTCTGGCCTTGCCACATCTGCGCTGCTCTCGAAGGCCGGCTGCGAGGTGCAACTTTTCGAGGCGCGCGAACGCGTTGGTGGCCGCGCCTACACCTGGCAGAAAGACGGCTTCACCTTTGAAACCGGGCCGTCTTGGTATCTAATGCCAGACGCCTTCGACCAGTTCTATGCACTGATGGGCACCACCGCGGCCGAGCAACTCGACCTGGTTCAGCTCGACCCCGCCTACAAGACCCTTTACGAAGGTAGCCGCGAGCCGGTATACATCTATGACTCGTTGCAGAAGAACAAGGATGTGTTCGAGGCCGTCGAGCCTGGCGCGGGTGCGGCTCTTGGTCGCTATGTCGACTCTGGCGAAGAGGTTTACAACCTCGCCATGAAGTACTTCTTATACACAAACTTTCAGGGCATCCGTGGCTTCTTGAAACCAGACCTTCTCAAGAAAACCGCGACTTTTGTTCGACACCTGTTGACCTCGCTCGATGGATTTGCCGGCAAGCATGTGCGCGATGAGCGACTAAAGAAGATTCTCGATTTTCCTGCTGTGTTTCTTGGCGCTTCGCCTTACGACACCCCGAGCATGTATCACCTGATGACACACGTTGACATGAATGTTGGTGTGTTTTATCCGCAGGGTGGTTTCTACAAGATCATCGAGTCAATTGACAAGCTAGCGCAGAAGCACGGAGCCAAGGTTCACACCAACGCTCCGGTTTCGAAGATTGTCGTCGAGAACGGCGAAGCTCGCGGAGTTATGGTTGGCGAGATTTTCTATGAGGCCGACGTTGTGGTTGGCACTGCCGACCTCGAGCACATCGAAACCAAGATGCTCGACGACAAGTGGCAGACCTATCCGAGTTCTTATTGGAACAAAAAGCAGCCAGGGCCTTCTGCGCTGCTTCTGCTGCTCGGGGTCAAAGGTGAACTGCCGCAGCTGAACCACCACACTCTTTTGTATTCGAAGAACTGGAAGAAGAACTTCTCGAAGGTCTTCAAAAAGGCCGATGGCAAATCTGAGATTGCCGACCCGGCATCGCTCTACATTTGCAACCCAAGCAAGACCGACTCGTCGGTTGCGCCCAAGGGTTACGAGAACCTGTTCGTGCTCGTGCCAGCAGCGCCAGACCCTTCGCTTGGCGGCGAAGGCGACGCGAGCCTCGAGGCAGCGGCCGATCGAATCATCGACCAGATTGCCGACTGGGCAGACATAAAAGACCTGCGCGAGCGCATTGTGGTTCGCCGCATCATCGGCCCGGCCGACTTTGCCAGAGACCTAAACGCTTGGTCAGGCACCGCTCTCGGCCTAGCCCACAGCCTCGGCCAGAGCGCATTCTTTAGGCCAAGCAACAAGAGCAAAAAGGTCAGCGGCCTGTTCTATGCGGGTCACAACACCCTGCCGGGCATCGGCCTGCCGATGTGTCTCATCGGAGCCGAGCTGGTCTACAAGCACCTCGCCGGCGATCGCTCAACCGGGGCGATAAAGAAGCTAAAGCAGCTCTAATGTCTGGGCTCTATCTGGCAGCGCTGCTTTTCTCGATTCTGGGTCTAGCCCTGCTCGATAGAAAGCACGGATTGGTTTTCTTCGCCAACGCCAAGATGGCTGCGCTAACCACGGCAATTTGTGTGGTGTTTTTCAGCATCTGGGATGCCGTTGGCATCTTCAACGGCATCTTCTTCAAAGGTCAAAATGAGCTGCTAATCGGCTTTGAGGTGTTCTACGAGTATCCGCTCGAAGAGGCCTTCTTCTTGACCTTGCTTGCCTACACCGGTCAGATGGTCATGGCCGGCTGGGCTCGCTATTCGAAAGCGGGTGCCAAGTGAACTACCTCGAGATGAACACTTTGTTTGTTCTGCCGATTTTGATTTGGTACTTCGCACGTTTTCGCACGAGCCGACTTTGCTACGACAGAATTCCGCTACTGATTCTGATTTTGATGACTGCCGTTTTTGACAACCTGATTATTTTGGCCGGAATTGTTTCTTATGACGAGAGCACGCTCTCTGGCATCAAGATTCTGATTGCGCCAATTGAAGACTTTGCATACACGCTGGTTCTGGTTCCGCTGATTGCACTCGTGCAGAGCTACTACCTGCAGTGGCAAAACAGCCGAAAGGCCAAAGCATGAAAACCGTTTGGGCACTAATTCAGTCTTCGAGGCCGATCTCTTGGATCAACACCGCGTTTCCTTTTGCGGCCACATACGTTTTCTTCACAGACCGAATTGACCTGACTCTGGTCATCGGAACATTATTTTTTCTGATTCCATACAACCTGCTGATGTATGGCATCAACGACGTCTTCGATTACGAGAGCGATTTGCGCAACCCGCGCAAGGGAGGCATCGAGGGTGCACTTCTCGACAAGAGCCTGCACAAACTAACCATTTGGGTTTCGGCGCTGAGTTGCGTGCCGTTCGTGGGCTACCTGGTTTGGGTCGGCAACTTGTCGGCAACCCTTGCCCTCGCCTTCGCCCTGTTCACAGTGCTCGCCTACAGCGTCAAGGGTCTGCGCTTCAAAGAGAAGCCCTTTCTAGACTCGCTTACCTCGGCCACACACTTTGTGAACCCGATGATTTTCGCTGCCCTACTGGTTGGCGAAAGCCTGGCTCAGCCAGTGCTCTGGCAGGCCCTGATTGCCTTTACCTTCTGGGGAATGGCCTCACACGCCTTCGGCGCAGTGCAGGATGTGCGGGCCGATCGCGAGGGTGGCATCGCCAGCATCGCCACGGTTATTGGTGCCCGAGCAACCACACGCTTCGCCTTCTTGCTCTACCTGGCCGCCGGTTTGCTTATGGCGTCAGCCGGCATGCCGGCCGCCTCTGCTGCCATAGCCGCGGTGCCTTACCTCGCGATTCTGCTGCCGTTTCTGTCGATCACAGACGAAACCTGCGAAACCGCAAATCAAGGATGGCGCCGGTTCATCTGGCTCAACTTCTTCGCGGGAGCCATCGTTACGCAGCTGCTGATTTCTTAACGTTTCACCCAGCGAATTAGGTAGCGAGAGTCATACTTCTTGCTGCACATCGCACACGACCCCATGTTCTTGGGTCGGCGATAGCGAAAGTGCTGATGACCCATCGGGCAGGTGCCAACCCAAGGAGCCGTCTCTTGCGCTATTTCTTTTCCGGTGAACTTTTCGGCGCGATAACCGATGCGTTTTGCCGTTGCCAACCAAGCCTTTGAGTGACCCGCTTCGCTGCCGCTCATGGCATGCGCAATCTCGTGCAAGACAACCTGCATATTCTGATCAACGCTGTGCACATCAACGTGATACTTCGACAGCTGAATCTTCTGATTGGTGTAATCGCACAGACCGGCTCGACGCTTGGCCGAGTCGAATTCAAACTTCCAGTTTTCTAGATCGAGGTGTTCAGCAATCTTGCGTTCGGCAAGTGCACGGATGAGTTGAGTCTTATCGACGACCATGCGCTGCCAGCGGTATCCGTGTTCTGAATACTGACGCTTCGCCTCGAAGCCGAACTTCTCGTATGTCGAGATGGCTCGCGGGTTGTCGACCCAGACGCTTAGACGCACGCGGCGAAGCTTGAGTTTGTCGAAGGCGAAGATGAGCACCGCCTCGATGGCGCTTGAACCGAAGCCCCGGTTGAAGTAGTTCGGGCCGCGTAGGGCGATGCGCAGGTTCATCGAGTTGTCTTTGATGTCGTATTCGTTGAGCACGATCTCGCCCACGAATTCGCCCAGCTGAGACTCGCGAATCGCCCAGTCGAGACGGCCTTCGGCCAGTGGTCGCGTGGTTAGCCACTCGACTATCGACTCTTGGGTGAACTTGGGCGCTGGGCCGGTAAGTCTGGCCACCTCTGGGTCTGCGAGCAGCTCGAGATAGGGCTCGAGAAAGAACTCGTCTAGTGCTTCGAGGTCGACAGAACCCTTGCGAATGCTGGGCGGTCGCCTTGCCAGCCAGTCACCCATTGTTCACCACCTCGAGTTAAATCAAACCATGCCCGAACCGTTAAAAGTCGTGGCAGACTTCTAAAGAACCAATTAGACAACCCACGAAGTGAAGACATTGGCCAAGATCAAAAAACGTGAATTCAAGTTGCCCGTCTGGGTAAAGACCAAGGTCATCGCACCATTTGTGCTTATCTGTGTGTTTCTAACCGGTGCCTTCTTTCAACTCAACTTTCCGCTCTTCAAGAAGCCAGAGACACCGGTTGAATACAACTCGGCGACTCTAACCGCCCACGAAAAGTGGCAAATCGAGCAAGACACCTGTGAATCGATGCGCAAGATTTATGGCTTCATCGAGAACGAAACCGTCTCTCCTGAAGAAGTGTTGGCACTTGCCAGAGTCGAGCAAAAAGTCACCGCTCAGGTTTTGAAAACATGGAACGACCACGCCGAGGGCAAGAAACTTAGCGACGATTGGTATGCGAATGCCACCGAAGTTTGGGCGAGCATAATCGACATTACAGAGAGCTATCCATACAGAAACGAGCCTTGGCTCGCCGAAGTGTATCCGCGACTAGCCAATGTTGACGAGTTCAAGAAATACCTTGTCTATGGAATCGAATCGCCTGCCAACGACACCTCAGTTCTCTGGATGGTCGTGCTAAAGCGCTGCGTCTACGCATCAGAAGAACCAGCCGTGGTTGCCCCGGTTGTGAAGAAATCTGCAACCGACTCGAGCTACTGCCCGATCTATGCCGACTTCAAGAACCTAAACTTCAACCGCCCAGAGCTTGCGGCGGTTTGGGCGCAAAACAATTTGCGCACGGTAAACCAACTTGGCCAGAAGTCGAACAGCTACACCCAACTCGAGAGTTCAATGTCTGGCCTGCTTTCGAGCTTCACCGATGTGCAACTGACCATGCCGAACCAGCAGCAGGTCGACGCTTTTCTCAATCGGGCACCGTTGCAGATTCTTACCAACCGCCTAGACCTGCTCTGCGGGGCCTAACTAAACTTGGCGAATGACTAAACGCGTTCGCCCCTGGGGTTATCAAGACAGCACCGATGCTGCCCCGGCCAACTGGGCACTGCACCCCGACACCGTTGCGGTGCGTGGTGGCCTAGCGCGCACCGGTTATGGAGAGACTGGCGAAGCCCTTTTTCTAAATTCTGGCTTCACCTATGACTCGGCCGAGCAAGCCGAAGCCGCCTTCAAAGAAGAGACCGAGCACTTTGTTTACTCGCGTTTTGCCAACCCGACAGTAGCCACCTTCGAGGCGCGAATTGCCCAGATCGAAGGTGCCGAGGCCGCTCTAGCGACCTCGACCGGCATGTCTGCCATGTTTGCCTCAGTTGCCTGTTTGGTTCAGGCCGGCGATCGAATCGTTGCTTCTGCCTCGATGTTCAGCTCTTGCTATGTGGTGCTCACCGAGATTCTGCCGAAGTGGGGCGTGCAGATTGAACTCGTTGAGGGCAACGACAAAAAGGTGTGGGCTGCTGCGCTGAGCCAGCCGACAAAGGTGGTTTTCATCGAGAGCCCGAGCAACCCGATGATGCAAATCGTCGACATTCGCATGGTTAGCGATTTGGCACACAAGGTTGGCGCAACGGTGATTGTCGACAACGTGCTTGCCTCGCCGGTTTTGCAGAAGCCGCTCGAACTCGGTGCCGATGTCGTCATGTATTCGGCAACCAAACACATCGACGGTCAGGGTCGTGTTCTCGGCGGCGTTATCTGCGGTCGCAAAGATTACATTCACGGTTTGCTTCGCCAGTTCACTCGGCACACCGGGCCAACCATGGGCGCTTTCGAGGCCTGGGTGCTCACCAAGTCGCTTGAGACCATGTCGATGCGCGTCGAGCGAATGAGTTCGAGCGCACTAGAGATCGCAAAGTTTCTCGAGGGCAACAAGAAGGTTGCGGCCGTTAGGTATCCGTGGTTGAAATCTCACGCCGACTATTCGCTCGCGAAAAAGCAGATGCGCGGTGGCGGGTCGACAATCGCAATGACTTTCAAGGGTGACAAGTCGAAGGTTTTCAAATTCATGAACGCGCTGCAAGTTATCGACATCTCGAACAACCTCGGCGATTCAAAGTCGCTCATGACCCATCCGAGCTCAACAACTCACAGACGCCTCGGCACCGATGTTCAGCTGCAAATGGGTATCACCGAAAGCACTGTTCGACTATCGGTTGGCCTCGAACACCCGAGCGACCTGATTCGCGACATCGAGCAAGCGCTCAAGCAGCTCTAGCCTCTGCTGCCCTTAGATCGCACGGATGCGGTCGATGGCTGCCGTGATGTTCTCTTTGCTCGAGGCAAAGTTGAAGCGCACAAACTGCCCATACTGCGGGCCAAAGTTCGTTCCTGGTTCAAGCGCAACTTTGGCCTCTGCAAGAATCTTCGCGGCCGGGTTCTCGCCCAGGTTGAGTTCACTAACGTCAAGCCAAGCCAGGTAGGTTGCGCTAGGTAACTGGGTTTTCACCTGTGGCAGCTTCTCTGCCAGTTCGGCCAGCAGGTGGTGCCGGTTTTCGTTGAGCACCTCTCGCGCCTGATCGACCCAATCGGCACTGCCGTCGTAAGACTCGGCCATCGCGAATGCACCGAGCAGCGAAGCTCGCCAGTGCAGCGCCTCGGGCAACTTTGTAATCACTTTGGCCATCGCGTCAGAAGCGTAAACCACAATGGCTGCTTTGAGGCCAGCGGTGTTCCACGACTTGCTCGATGAAGTTATGCAGACGCCAACCTCGCGGGCGTCTTCGCCACAGTCGAGAAACGGCACAAAGGTGTTCTCGCTGTAAGTGAGCGGCGCGTGAATCTCGTCGCTGATTACCACTGCCCCGTGCTTGCGAGCAGATGCCGCGAGCGCGGTTAGTTCTTCGCGGGTGTGAACCGTGCCAGACGGGTTCTGCGGGTTGCAGAGCAAAAGCACTTTCACACCCGTTGCGAATACGTGATCGATTGCGTCGAGGTCGAGTCGCCAACCGCGAGCCCGGTCGAGTGGCACATCGACAATCTCAGCTTTGGCTTCTGGAATCCAGTGCCAAAAGTTTGTGTAGACCGGTGAGTTCAGCATGATCTTGTCACCGGGCTTGACGAGCACTCGAAAGAGCTCGACGGCAGCCACGCCGACATCCGTGGCTAATTTGACCCGCTGCGGGTCAACCTGCCAGTGCCATTTGGTCGCCGCATATTTCGAGAAGGCCTCGCCCACCTCTGCTACAGGGCCGAGGTATCCGAGATCTGATTCGACGATCATCTTTGTGAGAGTTTCGCGAATTCCAGTTGAAATTTCGAAATCCATTTCTGCAACGTGCATTGGTAACACGTCGTTTCCGTAACGTCTCCACTTTGAGCTGTGACGGGTTCTGAGTTGCGAAAGTTCTGGAATGTGATTGTGTTCACTTGCCATGACTTCGAGTCTAGGCCTGCTCGGCGGTAGCATGGTGAAGCCGAGACTATGTGCGAGAGGACCCCCATGAGCACCCAGCCAAAGATTCTGGTGATCGTTCACGACATCGATGACCACCTCAACGAAATGGCTAACCCCATCGCCGAAGCGGGCATTCTCATGGACACCTGGGATGCCCAGAATGACGGCGATGGCCGGCCAGTGCTCGACGAGCTCGGGCAGTATTCGGGCATCATCTCGCTCGGTGCCCACGCTGGCGTGCTTGAAGAGGCCGAACACCCATGGATGACCCATGAGCGCAAAATCATGACCTGGGCACTCGACTCCGGCACCCCGTTGCTCGGGCTCTGCTTTGGTTCGCAACTGCTGGCCTCGGCTGCCGGCGGTCGGGTCTACAAGGCCGAGACTGGCGAGTTTGCCTGGACCAAGGTCAACATGCTGCCCGAGGCTGCGGCTGACCCGGTTCTTGGCTCTCTCGGCTCAACTGCCGACGCCTTTCACTTTCACTACGACACTTTCGATTTGCCAGAGACTGCCGTGCTGCTCGGCGAGACCAATGGCATCAAGCAGGCCTTCAGGGTTGGCGACAGCGCTTGGGCGACCCAGTTTCACCCAGAGGTTGGGCTATCGCAGCAGTTGGCGTGGCTCAGCACCTACCGTAGGGCCTTCATTCGCGAGGGCATCGATCTCGACGAGCAGGTGGCCAAGTCGCATGAATTGGCTGCCAGCTACCGCAAGCAGGCCTGGTCGCTCTCTGAGGCCTTTGCGAAGCAGGTCTTGGCCTTCCACGCCAAGGGCTAGTTGGTTATTGCGTGCATTATGTAAATAATGTACATTTTGCACATGAACACAATTAGCTCAACGCAGGCCCGTCAGAACTGGGCAGACACCATCGAAGCCGCTCGCATCGAGCCGGTGACCATCACAGATCACGGCCGCAAGACCGTCACCATCATGGATGCCGAATTGGCCAAACTTGCCCTTCAGGTGCTCGAAGATTCTCGTGACGCCGAGATTGCCGAGAAGCGAATGGCCGCTATTCGCAATGGAGAGCCAACCTACACAACCGAGGAGCTGGCAGCCGAGCTCGGTCTCGATCTTGACGAAATCTAAGTTCAGCATCGAGTGGTCTAGAGAAATCAAGAAGGATCTGCAAGCACTCGACAAACAAACTCAACGTCGTATCTTCGCAGCGATTGAATTGCTCCGATCTAACCCGCGCCCCGCAAAAATGCGAAGGCTAATCTCACCCGAACCGAAGTTTCGAGTTCGAGTTGGCGACTACAGAATCATCTACCAAATTGAAGATTCGCGACTGGTAATTCTGGTCGTTCGAATTGCGCACCGCAAAGACGTTTACCGCAATCTTTGAAAACGACTAACGAACTAATCGCCCTTTGCGAGTTTGTCTTGCTTCAGCAACTTCACACCGTAAATTACCGAAACAACGACCAAGATTGCGATTGCCGAGTAAGCGCTGATTGCAGCGACCGGTGGAAACTCAAACGAGATGCTTAGTTGCCGCACGTTTAATGCGATGATCAAATTACCAACCAAGATTCCGAGCAACCGCTGCGGTGCTTTGCTCACTAACCAAGCAGCAATCGGTGCTGCCAGTGCGCCACCGATTAGAAGTGCGCCTACCGCATCCCAGGGGATCTGTTCTGCGCCAAGTCCGATCAAAAAGCCGATGCTCGCCGCCAGTGCGATAACAAATTCTGCAGTGTTGGTTGTGCCAATTGCCTTGCGCGGCTCGAGCGCGTTCGAAGCGGTCAGCGACGTGGTGACTACCGGACCCCAACCGCCGCCGCCGGTGGAATCGATGAACCCACCAACCAAGCCGAGCGGTGCAAGCCAGCGTGCGCGAGCGCGTCGTTTCTTGCCGAGAATGATTGGCCGCGTGAAACGGTAGAGCACGAGCACACCCAGCGCCAAGAGAATGCTCGCCGTCCATGGTCTGGCCGCAGAGAGATCGACACTACTGAGCAGCATTGCCCCAATGAACGCGCCCACCGCGCCCGGAACCGCAACCTTGACCAGTGCGTGCCAGTCGACGTTGCCGAATCTGATGTGAGATGCGCCTGAAATTGAAGAAGTGACAATCTCAACCAAGTGCACGATGGCCGATGCTGCCGCTGGGTTGTAGGCCAGAAAGATAAGGAGTGTTGTCGAGGTGACACCAAAGGCCATACCCATTGCGCCGTCAACAAGCTGTGCCAAGAAACCGGCGACAGAGACAAGCAGCAAAACCCACATGGGTTCAAAACTAATTCATCGCGCCCAGAGAGTTGGGCTAAAAACCCGCGAGTTGGCGATTATCGGCCAAAAACTTCTTCAATGCGTTTGATGGTCTTGGCCAAATACTCCGGCACTATGGCCCTGTGCTCGGGGTTCTCGGTTTCAAGAATGTAACTCAACAAAACGATTCTGCGCTGCAACTTGAGTGCCGACATCTCATCGTGGGTGAATTCGGGCAATGGCGCTAACTCTTGATAGCCAGCAAGAAAAGCGGCATCTTGCTCATCGGTGTCGTTGTAATAAAGAGTGACCGCGATGTCTTGCACCGGCAGACCGATAACGCAGTCGTCGAAATCGAATATGGCAACATCACTGCCCTGCCACATCACATTCCAAGGATGAATATCTGCGTGAATGAGTTGGGGGCGATTGCGTGAGTAGAGATCGCGAGTGATGGCCTCGATTTTCTCAACGGCTTTCGCAATGATTGCTTTCTCTTCAGTCGTGACTAAATCTGAGGGTTCAATCGAGTCGCCGTTATCCCAGAAAACGTCATCTACGATCGGCAGGCTAGCGCTTTCTGGCAACCTGATGTCTCGTGCGGCAGCATGCATTCTCGCCATCGCGCGCCCGGCGGCTCGCATCATCTCTTCTGTCGGTTCATCACCCAGCTCTTTACCATCTAGCCAACTGAATAACACCGCATGAAGATTGCGCTTAAGCATTGGGTGCCAGACAGTTGAAATGTATTCGCCGCTTCGGTTCTTGATTGGAACCGGAACGGTCAAGCCCGCGACGGTTGCGAGTTGCCCGACCCAAAAGATCTCGGCTCTCAGATTTGGCAGCGTGCGCTTCGAGTTGACGTTTATGCGCAAGGCGAATCGTTCGCCGCTCGAAGCGGTGACTTTGAAGGTGCTATTGAACTCGTGGTTGATCGACTCAAGTTCACACGCGCCGAGGTCAAAGCCGTCGATGATTTGACGAGCAAGCGGCAACATGGTCTCGACCTGCTGCTCGATGCTCAAATCGGCAAACGCCATCGGGGTCTCCTGAGTTGACTCATATCTCGAAACAGAAAGCCTGCGCCGAGCGAAAGTCGTAATCCAAGTGCTTTCTTAGCGTGTCAATTATCGCCGAGCCTGACCTGACAAAGTAGCCGGCAGATGTGACCCAATCATTCTGATCAAACTCGGCATACGACTCACGGCAGTAGGCGTATAGCGCGTCAACGAGTTCTTCGTGATTCTCATAGACAACGACGTAACCGTCGTTGGCCGCCGACGTGCAGTCGAAACTTGGCCAGGTCTCTTCATCTTCGACAAGCGGCCCGCAGTGCTGCCCAGCCTCAGCCATCGCCGATCGCAGTTCCTTGTTGTCGGCATGTGGCCAAACGGGATGGGCGCATCCGGTCAATAGAACAAGCAGCGCCACAAGAAGACCAATCTTGGCCGCCCGAAATCGAAACATGCCCAAACAATAGGGTTAGCCACAGACAAGCCATAATGGAGCCAGTCACCAGATTGCAGCAATCGAGTAATCACCAAACAAAGACGTTAGGGAGATTCAAAATGGACATCAACCAGATTCATCCAGAACTCAGAAAAGCCACCGCTTCATTTCCGAAACTTCCGGTGACCAACCGACTGGGTCGAGCCATCACCAGATCGCTTCTGCCCCTGTTGCTCCCCCGAATCAAAACTCCTGCGGGCATCACCATTTCAAAAGAGAAGACCGCGGGCGGTTTGAATCTCAGAATCTACACGCCGACCGGCAACAAAGATCGCGCTGCCATGCTCTACATTCACGGCGGTGGCATGATGATTGGTTCACCTGCCATGGATGACGCACTGCTTGCCAGCACGGCATCAGAGCTAGACATCGTCATCGTCTCGCCCGACTACCGACTTGCGCCCGAGAACCCATACCCGTCGGCAGTCGACGATTGCCACAGCGCTTGGTCTTGGCTGCTCGAGAACGCAGCCGCAAGAGGCGTTGACGCGAAACGCATCGCAATCGGCGGCGTGAGTGCCGGTGGTGGCCTTGCAGCCGGATTGGTTTTGCGACTCAAAGACGAGGGTGGCGCGCAGCCTGCTGCCCAATGGCTGTTCTGCCCGATGCTCGACGACCGCACCGCTCAAAACAGATCGCTCGACGAAATCAACCACTTCATTTGGAATAACAAAATGAATCTCTCCGGCTGGAGCTCATACCTGGGCAAGAACTTCGGAACCGACAATGTCTCGCACTATGCCGCACCTGCCCGAAGAACCGATCTAAGTGGTTTGCCAAAAACATGGATAGGTGTTGGCGACGTCGAGTTGTTCTTTGAAGAGGATCGCGCATACGCCAACAAACTCTCTGCGGCTGGCGTTGCCTGCGAACTCGAGATTGTCGTTGGCGCTCCGCACGCGTTTGACGGACTCGCTCCAGATTCTCAACGCGCCAAGGATTACCTGGCAAAAGCCAAGTCTTGGCTGAAGAGCGCGCTTCTGGTTTAGTTGCCCTATTGGGCCAAAATGAAGAAAATCCAGCTCTCGTGAGAAGAAACTGGATTTTCGTGCGCCCCCCGGGACTTGAACCCGGAACCCACTGATTAAGAGTCAGTTGCTCTGCCGATTGAGCTAGAGGCGCGTGCTGGCGAAACCGCACAACGAGTCCCAAGAATAGCAGATTCTGGCTAGCAGTCGCCAATCGACCAACGTTCAGCGTCTGTTCAGTTTGGCTCGGTAAAATCGGAGTATTCACCCCAACCACGGAGGTTCAGATGACCACTGAAAGACTCGAAGAGGGCACCAAAGCGCCAACATTCACCCTGCCTAACCAGGATGGCGACAAAGTAAAACTGACCGATTTCAAAGGTCAAAAAGTGATCGTCTATTTCTTTCCTGCGGCATCTACCCCAGGCTGCACCAAAGAAGCCTGCGACTTCAACGACAACCTAAACCCGCTCAAGGCGGCGGGCTACACGGTGATTGGTATTTCGAAAGACCCGATCAAGAAGCTGAAGAAGTTTCACACAGACCAGAAATTGAATTTTGTTTTGCTAAGCGACGAGTCGCTAGAGGTGCACAATCTATTTGGCTCTTATGGTGCGAAGGTTCTCTACGGCCGGCAGTATGAGGGTGTTCTGCGATCAACTTTTGTGATTGACGAGAAGGGCAAGATCACCCTGCCTCTTTACAACGTCAAAGCCACCGGTCACGTGGCCATGCTGCGCAAGCAACTGGGCATTTAGAGCTGCGAATCTAGTCGCGATCGATTTCTTCTGTGGTCTGTTCGGCCACCGCTTTGTTTAGCAAAAAATAAAGACCGATAAAGGCCGTGGAGAGTAACCAGCCACCGAAGTAGTAGCCGGTGATTTCGCCGGTGAAACTATTCCAGGCAATCGCGATTTGAATTAGCTGCCAAAAAATCGCTGCGGTTCTAGCCCAGCGTTTGCGAAAAACGAGTTGGCGCGAGACGAAGAAAAGATAGGCTGCGGTGCCCGCAGTGATAGCGCAAAGTGCAATCAAAGCACCAACTAATTTGGCATCTGTAACCAGGCCGAAAAGAAAATAGAGTGCCACACCTGAGGTGGCCAGAGCTTCTGCAAAAATCACCATTACAGCAACACGTAGTTGCCACGCAAGGGCTAGAAATCGGGCTTTTAGGCTCATTTATCCTCTTTTTGGGTATTGCCAAAAGGGGTCGATTGTGAAACTATTTTCGAAGGAAAACAACACCTCGAACCCGCTCAATAAGCGTAGGTCAATGGGGTAAAAATGGCAGTTTTAAAGGACAACCATATATGGACATGCAGTGGCTCAACGAATCTCGTTGCCTAACCGAAGACCCTGAACTCTTCTTTCCGATCGGAAACACCGGCCCTGCAGTAGAACAAATCGAGCAAGCAAAAGCGGTCTGCCGCGAATGCACTGTGGCGACCCTATGCCTCGAATACGCCATCAAAGAGAACCAGGACACCGGTGTTTGGGGTGGCCTCAGCGAGGATGAGCGCAAGTCACTGAAGCGCAAGTATGCCCGCGCCCGTCGCGCCAGCTAAACAAAAGTTTTGAAAGAACCCGCCCTCGAGGCGGGTTTTTCATTAGCCAATTGGCAGTGAAATAGAAACTTTGGTGCCGCCATCGCTCGGCGAGAACCAGCGAATGCTTCCGCGCAATTCACCCTCGACCAGAGCACGAACAATCTGCGTGCCGAGACCTGGGCCAAGCTCTCCATCTTTCAAACCGGTGCCGTTATCAGACACCGTGATCTCGAGGCGCTTCGGTTTGCGATTGGCGTTAACCAAAACGAGTCCGCTGCGATTGGCTAATCCGTGTTCAATTGCGTTGCTCACAATTTCGGTTAGCGCAACCGCGAGTGGAGTTGCGATCTCGCTGCGCAACTGTCCGAACTTTCCGTCGACAACGGTGCGAACCGAAGTGTTGTGAGTTGCGGCAACCTCGCCGGTTAGTTGCAGCACGCGATCGAAAACCTGGTCGAAGTCGAGGTCTTGGTTAACACCCTCAGACAGGGTGTCGTGCACAAGTGCAATCGCAGAAACGCGTCGCATCGCCTGCTCGAGCGAATCGCGAATCTCTTCGCTCTCAGACCTTCGCGACTGCATGCGCAAGAGGCTTGATACGGTTTGCAGGTTGTTCTTTACGCGGTGGTGAATTTCACGGATGGTGGCATCCTTGGTGATTAGTTCACGCTCTTGACGACGCAACTCGGTGACGTCACGGCAGAGCACGAGTGCACCCACTCGCCTGCCGTCGGCCTTCAGCGGAATCGCGCGCAGTGAAAGCGTAAGAGTTTCAGATTCGATGTCGGCGCGCCAGGCAGCGCGACCGGTTAGCACCAGCGGTAACGACTCGTCGACGTTGGTTGAGTCTTTCATCACCATCGTGGCGGCCTCGGCTAGCGAGCGACCCTCGAGCTCGCCGTCGACACCGAGGCGATTGAAGGCCGAGATGCCGTTTGGGCTGGCAAAGATTACGTCGCCCTCTTGGTCGAGGCGAATCAGGCCGTCGTTTGCTCTCGGAGCACCGCGCTTTGACCCGGTTGGCGAATTGAAGTCGGGATACTCGCCGTGGGCAACCATTTCGAGCAGGTCGTTGGCAGCTCTCAGGTAGTTGATTGAGATCTTGTTGGGCTGAATCGTGGTGTCGATCTTGGTGTGGCGCGAAATGAAGGCTACAACCCGATCTGCTACCTCGCTGTTTTCTGACAAATGCCGGCGAACTGGCGAGACCTCGAAACGCGACTTTATGCCATCGAAAATCTCGCTCGCCAAAAAGAACGGCTGCCCGGTGGCAAAGACCTGCTCGAGTCCAGCTCTCCACTGTTTCGGGGCTTCGGAGTCGGCGATGTCGCGGTAGAACAGCGTTGGGGCCGATGATGGGCGTGCGTTGCTTAGCGCAAAGAACTTGCCGTTTGCGTCTCGAACCCAGAGCACCAGGTCGGCCATCGAGAGGTCGGCAATCAGCTGCCACTCAGAGATGACTAGGTGCAACCACTCGATGTCGGCATTAGCACTTTGGCCATGCTTCTTCATGAGTTCGTTTAGGGTCGACACCTAACCGAGTTTAGCCAGCCGACGACTTGATTTAGAAGGCAGGTTGAGCAGCCGGCCAAGCGCAAACTGGGCTACAGCCTGCTTGGCTGCAGAGTTCTTGCCAACCAAGGCAACCGGCACGCCTTCTCTCAGCGAACGGGTAAAGAGGCTGCAGTCTTCTTCAATGAATACCGATGTCTCGTGCTTGGCAAACCGTGCAATTGCCTCAGAAACTTCGGCTACCGCTTTTCTGCCGAGCACCTCTTGGTTGAAGCGATTCACGACAACATAAGTTTGCGCATCGAGCTTTAGGTCTCGCAGATTTTCGCTCGCCCAGATAAACCGATTGAGACCGATAACGTCTGCTGTGGTGATGGCGATCACGTGAGTCGCAACCGAAAGAGCTGCAAGCGTTGCTGCGTTTCGCTCGCTTAGCAAGCGAGAATCAACAAGCGAGGTTTCGAGCGATGCTGCAACGTCGACCAACACGAAGTCGAACTGCGTGCAAGCAAACTTGATCAGGGTCCGCAGGTTTTCGAATCCAACTTCTGGCCAGCGATTCACCATGGTTATTCCGGCCAATAGTTTGAGCCGACTCTTTGGCATCTCGAAGTCGAGCAAGAGTTGCTCGAAGGCCGGCAGATCTAGTTGCCCATGACTTTGCATCCTGATGGCCGCACTCAACCCCGAGTAGTTTTGGTCGAATCCGAGGATTTGAATCATCGAAGGCGCATGCACATCGGCATCAATTACCAGAACTCGTTGATTTGCTTTGGCCAACTCGCAGGCAAAGGCAGCTAGCAGAGTGCTTCTGCCGGTCGACCCGGCGGCAGACCAGGCAACAACAACTTGCCCTTCAACTGTTGCCGACGACACCGATGAACCCGCCGTCTGCGCTCGCCAACATCAGCGCAGCTAAATCGCTGGGCAGCACCGCAACTTCTAAACGCACAGCCTCACTGCCAAAGGCTGCGTTGGCATCTGGTTTCACCACGGCAAGCACCTCGACCGCGGTGGCGACGCGCTGAGGCACCGATGCCGAATTGGCTGTCGAATTTCTGGCAACGAACCAAACGTCAACGAGGGAACCAACTCGAATTGACGTCGACAGCGGCTGTGATGGCGTCAGCACCAGGGCGTGCCTTGCCACGGTCGAACCCATGGCCGAAACGGGCAGCAGCTCGCCCTTGCGCACAGCACTCGCAAGCGTGGCCTCGGGTGCTAACCGGCTGAGGTAGACGTCATCGGCATCGAGGTCTAGGGTCACCTGCTCGAAGTCGGCCTGAGTGAGTTGTGACCCAGACGCAAGGTCGCGCTTAGCCACCAGAAACTCTTTGAGCGGCTCGCTTCGATAGGTCGAGAGCAACAGGGCAACCGAAGCAGCCAACAGGGCAACCGCAAGAATCGCGAGCATTTTTCGGTTGCCACCGTTAACCGCCTTGGCCCTCATCGATCGCGCCATTCTTCGAGTGCAGAAGAGTCTTGCGATTCAAGTAGCATCATCCAATCCAGAACCTCTAGCCCTAAAGCAGAAAGCGGTTCGTGCAGACCCGGCAGCTTGAAGTAAACCAAACCGTGGTCAGCGGCTGTCACCGCTGCCACGAAACTTGGTTGGCCGGCTGGTTTTAGTTCGGCAGCAAACGGCGGTTTCAACTCATTGATGAAGTCGCTGAACGAGGTTGTGCGAATTCGCAGTTTGGGTAGTTGCGAATCTGCATCGGCAACGAAGCGAACCAGCGTGACTTTGTTTTTGCCAAGACACATCCATGATGCTCGCTTTTCACAGAAGCCCACCGCGAAGTCGCTACCGAGAATCGGCGCGACAAGCGAGAATTCGGTGCCGCAAACTCGAAGCGAAAGCCGGTTACAGCTGGCAAAATACTTGCGCAACTCATGGCAACGATTGTCATCGACAAACTGTGATTCAAGCTCTTCAAAAAACGCCTCAGGATTCATGCATGAATTATTTAGCCGCGACTGACAAATACTAAAAAGTTATACACAGACCGAACTTTTCTATTTACCAAGAATTCCTTTGGCAATAGCGTCTAAGCACCACGCCAGATTGGATTGGGGGAAAGAGCAGATCATGAAAGAGAAAGAGAAGCCAGAACAAAGCAAAGAAGCAAGACCAACCGTCAAGAAACCGGGCGCGAAGAGGCCAAGGGTTGTGAAGAACAAGATTCAAGAAGCCGACTATTTCGGCGAGCAGTATTGCAAAACCGAAGAACTAGAGAGCCCCGACAAACTCTTGCGAATGCTGGCCCCGGCAATTGTTGAAGTTATCGCAGGTGTGCGCAACATCAGCCAGCTCGCCGCACACCTGAGCGAAGATGTTTATCTGAGGCTGCGAGATCGCTCGGTGAAGGTTGCTCAAGAGCGAGCCAAACGCGGAGAGGCAACCAAAGCCCCGCAACTGCGCGTAGGAAACATGAAGAAGCAGGAGCCGCGTGATGGCGTAGTTGAGTCAGTTGTGCTGGTTCAATCGGCTACCCGCACTCGAGCGGTGACCATCAGGCTAGAGGGCATAAACCGGCGGTGGCGAGCCACCTCGGTTTCAGTCATCTAGTTTCTGAAGAAAGAGCTTCCCTTACCAGACTTGTCGTCTGGTTTGCCTTTGTTTGGCTTTACCGGGCCGCCTGAGCCACCCTGGTGAACCTCGGCGCTGCCGTCTTCACTCGGAGCGGTGTAGGTGAGCTTCTTGACGTCTGGCTTGACCTGCTCAACCGATTCGGCGGCTTGCACCTGAACCTCGATGTTGAACATAAAGCCAAC
The DNA here is from genome assembly GCA_009702455.1 of Actinomycetota bacterium. Classification (GTDB taxonomy): domain Bacteria; phylum Actinomycetota; class Actinomycetes; order Actinomycetales; family Microbacteriaceae; genus Rhodoluna. Next base: position 29,602 of record WLIA01000003.1, read on the forward strand.
GGCTTCTTCTTTGATGGCACCCATCATCTGCTGGAACATGCCGTAGCCCTCGCGCTGGTATTCAACCAACGGGTCGCGCTGCGCCATGGCACGAAGACCGATTCCCTCTTTGAGGTAATCCATCTCGTAAAGGTGGTCACGCCATTTGCGATCGACAACCGACAAGACAACTCGACGCTCAAGCTCGCGCATTGCGGCCTCGCCAATCTGCTCGGTTCTCTTCTCGTAGGCAACCTTCGCGTCAGATACGAGTTCGCGGGTTAGCCAGTCGCGAGTTAGTCGACTGCGGTTGCCGGCTTCGGCCAAGACCTCAGAGATTTCTAGACCAACCGGATACACGGTCTTCAAGTCGTTCCAGAGCGCTTCGAGATCCCAGTCTTTTCCGCTGCCCTCAACGATGTGCTGGTTCACGACATCGGTAACAACATCGTTCAAGAAGCCTGCGATGCGTGCCTGAATGTCATCACCCTCAAGGATGTGCCTGCGGTCGTTGTAGATCGCTTCACGCTGACGCGACATGACATCGTCATACTTCAAAACGTTCTTGCGAATTTCGGCGTTTCGGCCCTCAACCTGCGACTGCGCGCTTTGAATCGCGCGGCTGACAATCTTTGATTCGATTGCTGTGTCGTCAGGAACACCCGGACGGTTCATCATGCTCGCAGCTGCACCAGAGTTGAACAGGCGCATTAGGTCATCGGTTAGCGAAAGGTAGAAACGCGATTCACCGACGTCACCTTGACGACCAGAACGACCGCGAAGCTGATTGTCGATTCGACGAGATTCGTGACGCTCGGTTCCGAGAACATACAAACCGCCGGCAGCAAGAACTTTCTCGGCGTCTTGCGCTACCTGCTCTTTGATCTTTTCGAACTCGGCTGCCCAGGCTTTTTCATATTCCTCAGGGGTCTCATCGGCGTTAAGCCCGCGCTTGTTCAGGGCGTCGACAGTCAAGAACTCGGCGTTTCCACCGAGCATTACGTCGGTTCCACGGCCGGCCATGTTGGTGGCAACGGTTACGGCACCTAGACGACCTGCCTGAGCCACAATTGCAGCCTCACGGGCGTGATTCTTAGCGTTCAAGACCTCGTGGCGAACACCGCGCTTGGCAAGCAACTTAGAGAGATACTCGCTCTTCTCGACCGAGGTGGTTCCAACCAAAATCGGCTGCCCCTTGGCGTGACGCTCTGCGATGTCTTCGACAACCATCGCAAACTTGATCTCTTCGTTCTTGTAAATCAGGTCTGACTGGTCGATTCGAATCATCGGCTTGTTGGTCGGAATCGGAACGACACCGAGCTTGTATGTGCCCATGAATTCGCCAGCTTCGGTCTCTGCAGTACCGGTCATGCCGGCAATCTTCTTGTAGAGCCTGAAGTAGTTCTGCAAAGTAATGGTCGCGAGAGTCTGGTTCTCGGCCTTGACCTCGACGCCCTCTTTGGCTTCGATTGCCTGGTGCAAACCTTCGTTGTAGCGACGGCCAGGCAGCATGCGGCCGGTGTGCTCATCAACGATCAAGACTTCGCCGTTCATGACCACGTAGTCTTTGTCGCGCTTGAACAAAGCGATTGCCTTTAACGAGTTGTTTAGAAACGAAATCAGCGGAGTGTTTGCCGACTCGTAAAGGTTGCTGATGCCTAGGTAGTCTTCTACCTTTTCGATTCCAGGCTCAAGAATTCCAACCGTGCGCTTTTTCTCGTCAACTTCGTAATCGATAACCGGCTGAAGTTTTGCGGCGATGGTTGCAAACTCGCCAAACCAGCGGTTGGCCTCGCCAGAAGCTGGGCCAGAGATGATCAAAGGTGTGCGGGCCTCGTCGATAAGAATCGAGTCAACCTCGTCGACGATTGCATAGAAGTGACCGCGCTGCACGAGGTCGGCTTTATCCCAGGCCATGTTGTCACGAAGGTAGTCGAAACCAAATTCGTTGTTGGTTCCATAGGTGATGTCGCACAGGTATTCGGCACGACGCTGCGCAGGGTCTTGCCCAGCAAGAATGCAACCGGTGGTCATTCCGAGAGCTCTGAAAACGCGACCCATCAGTTCACTCTGATAGTTGGCCAAGAAGTCGTTTACGGTAACGATGTGCACACCGCGACCCGCGATGGCGTTTAGGTAGGCGGCGGTTGTTGCCACCAAAGTTTTACCTTCACCGGTTTTCATCTCGGCGATGTTGCCAAGGTGAAGGGCGGCTCCACCCATGATCTGAACGTCGTATGGGCGCATGCCAAGGGTGCGCTTTGCGGCCTCGCGAACTGCCGCGAATGCCTCTGGAAGCATGTCGTCTAGAGACTCACCGGCGGCGTAACGCTCACGCAGGCTATCGGTTTCGCTCTTGAGCTCTTCTTCGGTAAGCGAGCTGAATGACTCTTCGAGAGTGTTTACAGCGTTCGCGTAGTTGCGCAGTTTGCCGAGAATTCGGCCTTCTCCGGCGCGCAGCACCTTGTCGAGAATATTTGCCAAGATTGAGCTCCAGACGAGTCGGTTGATTTACTTAGTCAATCTTAGGCGAGGCCATAGGCCCAACCTGAAAGCCTGCTGGATGTGGGCTGGGCGCATGCCGGCGCAGAGTTTCGGCCAGAACCACGAATGCCACCGGCTCGGCTGCGGCAGCGGCCACGGCTCTGGCAACCTCGGCAATGGTCGAACCGGTGGTCACGATGTCATCGACGAGCAGAACCCGCTTGCCCGCAACCCTCGGGTTAGCCCGCATGGCCTCGACCAGGTTCTGCTGACGCTGCTCAACAGTGAGCGAGGCCTGATCTTCGACCCTTCTAACCAGCGTGAGCGCCGAGCGCAGGTGGGGCAGATCCCAGCGCTTGGCAACCCGCTCGGCAATCAGCTCAGCTGGCACGAATCCGCGTTTCTTGAAATTGGCCCTAGCACTCGGAGCAGCAACAACTAGATCTACCGGCCACAAACTCTCGTCTGGAAGCAGCGCATCGACCATCGAGCGTGCCACGGCAAATTGATTCTTTTCTTTGAAGGCTGTCATCGCTCTCGAAACCGAATCGTCTAGAACCGATAGCGCAAGACCAGGCAACTTTTTCGCCACGGCAAGCTGCCCAGACACAAAGTAGCTGCGCTCAACCAAGTGAGCTTCGTGTCGGCTCAAACAATTGCGGCAATAGACCGTTGGCGGCAGAGAACATTCGGCGCAGGCAGAAGGCAAAAGCAAATCGAGCAACGGTTCGAAAAAACTCATGGCAAATGCCATCACAGAAACCGGCAGAGCGCTCGAGTTGCTAACAGTGATTCAGCCTCGAAGTTAGCCGGCGAAGTGAATCGCCAATATATCCTTTGCGATGTTGATCCAGGTGAGCGACCGCAGCAGACGAAGATCTTGGTTTGATTCGAGCGAATAGGCCGCCGAAGAAAGTCCATTCGAAACAATCGACTTCGCATCGGCAACCGGCGATAGTCGTTTTGACTGACCACCAATCTGCAAGTAGAGCGGATAGTTCGGGCTGCCAACAGATTCGGCGATAGTCGCAACGGTCGTGTCACCTATCCATGAAATTGAACTTACGGGTCGTTCAGATGCGCCAACACGGATGGGTGTCGCGATTGAAACCGGTTCACCGTTTTCGTCGCGCACGATGGCGGCGACATAGATTCTCACCGAATCTTCGAAGCGCATCAAAAACGCGATTCGGCCGCCCTCGCGAGAGATTGAGAATGCCAGGTGTTCGCCCTGGGCCAGCCAGCCAAGAGTTGCGAAGCGTTGCTCGCCCGATGAGTTGAAGGCCAGCAGGGCTGAGTCGTTAGAAGCTCCGAGGGTCCAGATGTAGCCTTGCGGATCAATCTCTGGGGCGAGCAGGCCTGCCCTCGAGTCGATTGCAATCGGGTCTGCCTTGCCGCCCACCAGGCGGGTTAGGCCGACTCCCCTTGGGCCACTGAGAGCCAAGAGGGTCTGCTGGTTGTTGATTCCAAAGTCATAGGCACCCCAAGCCAGCGCTGCCTCGCTCGCCCGAGTCATCGGCATTGCATCGGTTGAAAGCTGCCTGAAGCCCTCGGTGCTCAGGACGATTGGGTCGGGGTTATTGGCGAGCGAAACCTGGTAGGGCAGGTTGGCGATGTTCTGCGGCACTCCCTCGATTCTGATTTGCACCGAGAAAACGTTTGGCAGTTGCGTGAGCGTTGCCGTGAGTTGCACAAGCATGCGCTGCCGCTGCGAAATGGTTGTGCTGTTTGCAGAAGCATCGAGATCGACTATCGCAACGCCGTCTTGCACGAGAACCGAATCGAGCGCTAGCTTCGTGTCGCTTGGAAACGACGATTGAACGGCATCGGCCAACCAGAACTCTGGGCCGGCCAAAAGTGCTGACACCAATTTGGTTGAGGTTGCAACTCTGGTTGCAAACCAACGTGTTTCTGGAATCAGGTAGCGCTCTTGATTGTCATAGAAGAAAAGCGAGTAGTTCTTGAACAATACGTCGAATACCGGTCGAACCAGAACGGTTGTATCTGGTGCTTCACTTATTCGCCACTCACCGTTCTCTTCGACAAAAGCGAATTTCATAGTGCGAGTTATTGAAGGAACTAACTGCTGGTAGCGACCGAGTTCGTCCACTCGCGCAGCTGCCTTGAACGTGACCGTGGCGTCATTTAATTCAGACAGGTTAATCACCGGTCTCGAATCGCCAACTAAAAGTTCGGCGCTCGGGTTCCACTTTGAAGCTAAGTCTTCACTCAAGTACTTGCGGGCAACCTCATAGTCATTCTGCGGGCCCGTTGCGGCGTTTAGGAAACCATCCATGATTGTCTGCTGCCCGGCACCCTCAATCGGATCGCTTGGCGAGTAGTAGAGGTAGTCGGTGCTTAGTTCAGATTGAATGTCTGAGCCAACTCGAACTTCAGAACCGGTGGGCAGCTTGGCGCAAGAACTAAGGGTTAGCGACGCCAGAAGTAGCAACGCCAGAATCTTGAAACTTCTAGCTCTCATCTTTCACCTGCTTCTTGCGTGGTGGCAGCGGCAGCGGTGACTGCGAGAAAACTGAGCCCTGGTAGCGCGGCAGGGTGAGTCTGAAAGTCGAACCTTCGTTCGGCTTAGCGGCAACCTGAAGCCATCCCGAGTGCAGGTTGGCGTCTTCTAGCGAAATAGCCAATCCGAGGCCGGTGCCGCCAGAGGTGCGCTTTCGCGCTGGGTCTGCACGCCAGAATCGATCGAAGACTCGGTCTAGCTGGGTTCTCGTCATGCCAACGCCCTGGTCGGTAACGCTGACGGCAACGGCGTTTACCCCACCCGCGACTGCAACGACTATCGGTTTGCCTTCGCCGTGCTCAACCGCGTTGGCGAGAAGATTGCGCAAAAGCCTCTCGATGCGGCGACTGTCAATTTCGGCCTCGATTGATTCAGCCTGCGCTTCGAGAACAATCTCGCAACCCTTTTTCTCGGCGAGCGGCTCAATCGAGGCGATGGCCGATTTCACAACCGACAAAAGCTCGACCTTCTCGAAATCTCCGGCAACAGCGCCGGCGTCATAGCGAGAAATCTCAAGCAGGTCTTCAAGAAGAGTTTCGAATCGATGAATCTGCGAGTTCATCGCTTCTGCGCTCTTTTTGATCGGTGCCGCGAATCCCTCGCGGTTGTCATAAATCAACTCGCCGGCCAACTTGATTGTCGTTAGCGGTGTGCGCAGCTCGTGCGAAACGTCAGACACAAAGCGCTGCTGCATCTTTGAAATCTGTTCATACTGCTTCAACTGATCTTGAAGGTTGTCTGCCATGGCGTTGAACGAGCGACCGAGCTGAGCAATAACATCTTCGCCCTGCTCTTCGATTCGCTCATCGAGCGCGCCTTCTGCAATCTTTTCGCTAACTCGCGCGGCTCGTCGCACTGGCTGAACAATTCGTGAGGTCACCCACCAACTCACCAAACCGATGATCAGCAAAACAATCAGTCCACCGAAGACAAGCGTGCCTTGCACGAGGTCGAGGGTCTCTTGCTCGCGCTGCAGGTCGTAAACCAGATAGAGCTCGTAGACACCCGCTAGCGGAATTTCAACCGGTGCGCCAACGACTAATCCCGGATGGGTGTTGACGCCAACCTTGAGCTCGGTGGCCTGGTAGACCAGGCGGCCGGGGGTAACCTGCACCTTGCCGCGCAGCGACTGGCTGATAACCGACAGGTCTAGGTCGCTAGAAATCGGGCTCTGCAGCACGGCAGCGCTAGTTTGGCTCGGAGTTCTCAGCAGCGCAACGAGCCTTGCCTGATCTGCCGATTTGTTTTCGAGGCGCGGCACAACTGAGTTGATCAGCGACTGCAGGGCCACTTCGTCGTTGGCGTTTGAAGCCGCGAATGTGTTCTGCACGTCAATCACCGCGCGCTCAGACTCATCGAGCACCTGATCTAGTCGGGTCTGGTAGAGCCCGTTGCCGATGCCGAACGAGAGAAAACCACCGAGAACCACGAGCGCACCGAGCGAAAGAGCAATTGTGGTGACAACCGCCCTAGCCTGCAGGTTTCTTCGAAGAACACCGATGGCGCGCTCAAGAGCGCGTCTCAAGAACATTTAGTAAGCGCCGGCCTTATAGCCGCGGCCGCGAACGGTTGTGACGATTTGTGGTTCGTCTGGGTTCTCTTCGATCTTCGAACGCAAACGCTGAATGTGAACGTTCACCAGGCGAGTGTCGATCTTGCCTTTGAAGTCACCCTCTTCGTTTAGGTTTTTGTGCAACCAAACTTTCTTCAGCAACTCTTCGCGGGTGAAGGTGTGCTTCGGGTCTTCTGCGATTGTCAGCAAGAGATTGAACTCGAGCGGGGTCAAAAGAATTTGCTTGTTGCCGCGAGTTACCTCGTAGGCAGAAACGTCGATTGTCAGCGGGCCAATTTCAACGATGGTGTTGTCTGAACGTTCTGGCACATTCATAACCGCAGTGATTGTGCGAATGAGTTCTTTGCCGCCGTAAGGCTTCTTGATGTAGTCGTCAGCTCCGAGATCTAGAGCTCGCTCAACATCCTCAACCTCGGTCTTTGCAGAAGCCATGATCACGGGAGTGTTTGCAAGCGCTACGAGCTCTTGAAGAATCTCGAGACCATCCTTGCCCGGCAGCATCCAGTCGAGAATTACAACGTCTGGTTTGGTGTCTTGAAAAACTCGCACGGCATCGGTGCCCGAATCGCAGGTAACAACTCTGTGGCCGGCAACTTCGAGCGTGGTCTGGGCCATTTCAAGCATTAGCTTTTCGTCTTCGACGACCAGAATTTTCCAGCTCATGTGCTGCTCCTAATACCTGTAGTGCTCAACCTTGAATGGGCCGTTCACCGAAACACCGATGTAACGGGCCTGCTCAGAGGTCAGTTGGGTCAATTCAACACCCAAAGCGGCTAGGTGCAAACTGGCAACCTTCTCGTCGAGGTGCTTGGGCAAGATGTGCACACCGAGTTCAAACTCGTCGGTCTTGGTGAATAGCTCAATCTGCGCGAGCACCTGGTTGCTGAACGAATTGCTCATTACAAAGCTCGGATGGCCCGTGGCGTTGCCAAGGTTCATCAGCCTGCCCTCGCTGAGAATCAGCACAGAGCGGCCGTTTGGCAGGCGCCACTCGTGCACCTGCGGCTTGATTTCGATCTTCTCGACGCCCTTGATTTGCGAGATTCCGGCCATGTCGACCTCGTCATCGAAGTGACCAACGTTGGCAACCACGGCAAGGTGCTTCATCTGCATCAGGTGCTCTGGGCGAATGATGTGGGTGTTGCCGGTAGCAGTAATAAAAATGTCGACGGTTTCGATGACCGACTCGAGCCTGGCAACCTGAAAGCCATCCATGGCGGCTTGCAGAGCGCAGATCGGGTCAACTTCGCTAACGATTACGCGAGCACCCTGGCCTCGCATTGCCTCGGCCGACCCCTTGCCGACATCTCCGTAGCCGGCAACGAAAACTGTCTTGCCGCCGATGAGAACATCGGTTGCGCGGTTTAGGCCATCTGGCAGCGAGTGACGAATGCCGTATTTGTTGTCGAACTTCGATTTGGTAACCGAGTCGTTGACGTTGATTGCTGTGAACAGAAGTTCGCCGCGCTTGTGGAATTCGTAGAGACGGTGAACACCGGTTGTGGTCTCTTCAGTGACACCCTTGATCTCTTTTGCGATTTCGGTGAAGCGGTTCGGTGAGGTCTTCAGCGAACCGCGAAGCAATTCGAGAATCACCGAATACTCTTCGCTGTCGTCGAGACCGGTTGGCGGAACCGAACCGGCAAGCTCAAATTCGCGACCCTTGTGCACCAAGAGAGTTGCGTCGCCACCGTCGTCGAGAATCATGTTTGGGCCGATATAGTTCTTGCCCTCTGCTGAGGCTTCGCTCGACCAATCGAAAATGCGATCTGTGCACCACCAGTATTCGGTGAGGGTCTCGCCCTTCCAAGCGAAAACCGGAGTTCCGCTTGGTGCGTCGACGGTTCCGTGCTCGCCGACAACAACAGCTGCCGCGGCTTCATCCTGGGTAGAAAAGATATTGCAAGAGGCCCAACGCACCTGCGCGCCGAGGGCAACCAAAGTTTCGATTAGCACCGCGGTCTGCACGGTCATGTGCAAAGAGCCGGCGATGCGAGCGCCCTTGAGCGGTTGAGCGGCCGAGAACTCGGCGCGAAGAGCCATCAGGCCTGGCATCTCGTTTTCGGCGAGGCGAATCTGGTGTCGACCGGCCTCGGCTAGCGAGAGGTCTTTGACTCGAAAATCGAATGTGGTTTTTTGACGGCTCATGCCGAATAGTTTAAGCCCGAATTAGCGCTAGAACTTCGTCACGGATGGCGATCATCGTTGACTCGTTTGCGGCCTCTAGGTTCAGGCGCAGCAACGGCTCGGTGTTCGATGCTCGCACGTTGAACCACCACCAGTTGGCCTGGGCTGGCGAAGACAGGGTTATGCCGTCGAACTCCTCGACGTTGGCGCGGCCCTCGAAGGCTTCCAAGACGCGGTCTTTGGCTGCCTGAACATCGGCAACGGTCGAGTTGATCTCGCCGCTCATGAAGTAAGGGTTGTACTGGCGGGCGAACTCGCTCAGAGGTAGGGTCTGAGCTCCGAACTCGGCAAGCACGTGCATGGCCGCCAACATTCCATTGTCGGCTCCCCAGAAGTCTCTGAAGTAATAGTGTGCCGAGTGCTCGCCACCGAAGATTGCGTTGGTGGCTGCCATCTGGTCTTTGATCAGCGAGTGGCCAACCTTGGTGCGAACCGCGCGAGCGCCATCTTCTTCGATGACTTCGCGAACGACGTTTGAGGTGAGCAGGTTGTGCAACACAGTAATTGGCGAACCGGGATTGGTTGCTTTCTCGCGCGCGATTTCGCGGCGAGCAACAATTGCTGCAACAGCTGAAGGGGTCACCGAATCGCCATTTTCGTCGACAACAAAGCAGCGGTCGGCATCGCCGTCGAATGCCAAGCCGATGTCTGCACCGTGTTCGACAACTGCTCGCTGAAGATCGACCAAATTCTTTGGGTCGAGCGGGTTGGCTTCGTGGTTCGGAAAACTACCGTCGAGTTCGAAATACATCTCGATGATTTCTAGCGGCAGCTTCGAAAGTCCGGCGGCAGTTGATAGCACCGCAGGAACAGTAAGCCCACCCATTCCGTTGCCGGCATCGACAACTACCTTGAGCGGTCTAATTGCGCTGAGGTCAACCAGCTCGCGCAGGTAGGTCGCGTAGCGAGTTAGCACGTTGAGTTCGCGAAAGCTGCCAGGTTGTGCGACCTCTGAGATTTGGTTATCGAGATAAATCTGCGCGCGGTCGCGAATCGAGCCGAGGCCGGTGTCGATGCTTATGCCCTTGGCTCCGGCTCGCGAGAACTTGATGCCGTTATAAGAGGCAGGATTGTGCGACGCGGTAAACATGGCGGCTGGCGCGTCTAAAAACCCGCTGGCGAAATAAGACTCGTCGGTTGAGCAGAGGCCGATTGACACAACGTTGGCACCTCGCGCCTGAGCGCCAATTGCAAAGGCCTCGGCGAACTCGGGTGACGAGTCGCGCATATCGTGACCGACCACCACGTCTTTGCCAGCCGCATTCACCTCGTCGACGAAGGCTGCCGCTAGCGCGCTGACGATCGGCGCAGTGAGTTGCGAACCAACCAGTCCGCGAACGTCGTAGCTCTTAACAATTTGGTTTAGTGACATCTCTTTTTGGCTCTCGGTTGTTGAAAATTCTTGTGATTCGCGCGGAACGGTTGCGTGCCTGATCAGCTGCCATCCCTGCGGTGCTGTGAGTCGTTTGGCGTGCTTCTCGCAAAGGTCATAGGCGTGTGGTTCGTGCACCAGGGTCAGCTGGCCAAGCACCGCCGTGCGATCTTCGTGCGAATAGGTGAGGGTGGCTACGGCTTGCTGACTGCAAGTCACCTTGGAGCAGGGCCGAGTGTTCATCGGGTCAAGAATACAATGGCGCTATGAGTTCAAGCCGTGGCAACTACAGAGACCGCCATGGCCGCGGGCTCAGAAGGCCGATTCTGGCTGGCCTTTTTCGGGTTGGCGACAGCCGCCTGGCGAGCTTCGGGCAGATTGTCTCTGGCACCTGCGACTACCTGAAGGCAGCCTGGCCCGATGAACTCGAGAGGCTCAAGTGGCGAATAATCGACGCCCCGGTAATCAAGGATTCAACCGAGCAGGTGGCGCGTTGGTCGGTCAACAAAGCGGCTTTCGAGATCACCATTTATCGCCTGCCGATTGAGCGCATGGGTCACAGCCGTCGCCCAGATGCGCTGGATGAGCGCATGCACATCGAGCAATTTGTCTTTACCGCGGTAGGCGAGCTAATCGACAAAGATCCGTGGGAACTGATTCCAGACCGCTATCGAAAAGACGACTAGCTAACACGTTTATTGGCCACAGAGTTCTAGCGAACCCGCACCGAGACCTGGCCGCCCAAATTCTTGTAATTCACCAGGGAGTAGTTTCCAATCATGCCATCGACATCGACAACCAGGTTGGCAGCCACAGGCCTATCTTCAGCGACAATCGTAAGAATCTTGGCGTTATCTACTCTGATTACAAGCATCGAGCTTGCAGCAATCACGCGTGCCACTCCATTAACCGTGACCTTCGCTGGCTCTTCGTTTGCGTTTACCACAGTCAACTTACTGATTCCTGTCGATGGAACGGTTAGCTGTCTTGAACCAACAAATGTTTCAGCCGCCTGTAGCCAAGTAAAGTCGGTGTTTGGCGACTTGGTTTTGTCTGTGCGCACAAGTCGAATTGAAGCCGTGATTTTTTGATCAGCATTCAAAAACGCCGAGTAGTCACCATTGGCGAGTGCCGGAATCTCAAAGTCCTGAACAGTTTTCGCGGAAACCGAGTCCTGGATAACTGTGCCAAAGGTTTTCTCAGTCGCGCCGATTATCTGCGCTGTGAAAGTTGCCGTGCTCTCTCCAGAGTTGAAAACTCGAAGCACAGGTGTCAGATCTGAGTAGTCAGGGTTCGAGGCCTTTAACTCAGCCGCATCGGCCGCACCCCTAATTAGGATGCCTGGTATGACCATTGACTCAGCAAAGACTGTTGCCGGCGAAACGAAGTCGACTCCAGAATAGAGCAGACCGCGAACGGTTCGTTGTTGAAGCCATGCAGCGACGGCACCGCTCGAGCTAGATACATGTATTGCGAATGTTCTGGTCTCGGGAATCAGTGAGGAAAGCGGAACGACCGTCTGGGTACCGGCCGATATCGAGATTCCGCTTAACCCCGAAGCCTGAACCGGCCCACCCTCAGAGAAGACCTCCAGACTCACGGTGATATCGACAAGACTCGGATTAGCAAGCAGAAGCAGGGTTTCTCGACCAGTGGCAGAACTGCCGCCCAGCAACCAAATCTCCGGGCTCGGCGCTTGGCAAGAGGCAGCCAAGAGGCCATTCAGCCTTGGAGAAACGGCTTTTTGAACCTGACCGACGTTGATCATGGTGCTGCCCTGCTCGCCCGAATCACCTCTGGTTGCAAAAACCGTTCCATCCTGAGAAATGGTGTTGAAGGTCTCTGCCGAATAACTGTCGTAGTAACCGTCGGCAAGGTATCGCTGTTCGAATGTCTCGGCACCGGCGGCGACTGTTCCAAAAACATTTGCAGCACCAATACGGCTGAAGCTTCCAACTGATGTTCCGCTAGTACCTCCCGAATTGATGGCCGCCCCAGGACAAATCAAATTCAAGTCTCTCGCCTGCACAGTGAGTTGTGGTGAATTGACAACTCGTCCTACTTGGATTGTTACCGGTGAGACAAACACAGCAGCAACAGCGAGCACGAAAATAATGCCGAACAAACTCGTGAGACGCTTAATCATTGCCCTCACCCGAATCTACAAAAATCTCAGATGAACTTGCGGCGCGCTTTCGTCGCGCGCTCGGAATCGCAAGTAACACGAACGAAATCAAGACAGCCAGTTGAATCAACTTGGTAATCGACCAGGGCGATGACTCATCGCGTTCAAAGTCGGGGGCAAGATCGCGCACTCGCCAAATCTTGCCGAAGTCAGTTTCACCGGCGGCTTCGAGTTGTGCAATCGAATCGAAAGCAACTGAGAGTTTGGCATTGACGTTTATCTCTGCTTGATTTTGCGAGAGCGGTATCAAGACGTAGCCGATTGCATTTTGGCTCAGCGCCGAATCGATGTTTGAAGGGTTGCCTGAAACCATGTCTGCGACCAACTGGGCAACCTGTCGATACTCGGGCCCGGTGCTCTCGATGTCGGCCAGCGCAAAACGGTAGGCGATGCTGAGGTCTTCGAGTTGAACTCCATCGGCACCAACAAGTGAAGCTGAATAGCCGCTGCCTGAGGTGTCGGCCGACACTATGAGCACCTGCGCGGTTAACCCCGACTTCGCCTGCGCGTCGATTATGGCTGGCATGACCCTGCCGTCGGTGTAGGTGCCGGGGTTTGCGCTGAGCGCGGCAACGCCGGCCGACGGCAAAACCACGAGCGCAACCAGCAGAGCCGAAAGCGTTGCCGACGCCTGTCGCCGGTGAACCGAGTCGAGCCAAGCCGCGGTGGCGAGGGCCAATCCGAGACCCCAGAAGCCAAGCAGTGCCTGCCCAGAGCCATTGACGAAGTCGCCCGCCGACTGGCCGACGCCCGAGGCGACGAACTCAAGTTGGCTCACGAACCAGGCCATTGCCAGCGCTAAGAGGGAGAAACTGAGCACGCCGAAAACAGCCTTGAAGCGCGGCGAGAGCAGGGCCAAGAGAGCGGCAAAAACCAAGACCAAACCGGAACCCGCAGAGACCCATCCGAGAATTGATGAGTCGAGCGAACCAGAGACGAACTGCCAGAACGGCAACGAATCGGTTCGCAGCGGCACACCCGGATCTGCCAGCAGCGCAAGCGGCTGACCCTGGATGATCGCGAGGTAGACGAATATTGGCGCAAAGATGGCAAGCATCGGCAGTGGAACCCAAACCAGATAACCGAAGCGTCTCGGTCGCAAAATGAACACGGCAAGCAGCGCGAGCAAGCTCAGCGCAATCGTGTTTGGCGCAGCTGCCGACAAAACGGCAAGAAGCAAACCGGCCAAGCCAACCCAGGTAAAGGTCTGCTGCTTTGAGCGCACGGATATTTCTTTGCCGAGAAGTGCGACGCGTGAAACCGTGAACACGAGATAAGGCAGAGCGATCTGCGCGATAAGCGCTGGCAACCGCAAATCGTGCTGAGCCTGCAACACCGAGGGCCAGAGCGCATATGCCAAAGCAACCAAGTGACGAACGTGAGTCTTTGAGGTGAAAATCGATGCGGCCTTGAAAGCGCCGAAGTATGTCAACGGCAGGGCGATGAAAAACAGAATCGCAATTGAAAGAGAAGGTGCCCAAAAAGTGATTGACCCGAGAAGGGTTAGCACCCAGACAAACGGATCGCTCGGCGCAACGAAGCCGTTAGCAATCGGATGCCAACTCGCCCCCGCCCTGCGAAATAGATCGAACCAGTTTTGGTTCATCGAAATTGTCGAGCCGCCGTTGATGGCATTGCCGAGTGGCCAGAATGAATAAGAAATTGCGAGCAAAGCCGCGACAAACCAAAGCCCTCGAGCCTGAACAAATGACTTGGATGTGCTAACAGCACCGAGAAGCAACTGCTCGGTGTTTGGAGCCGAACCATCGAGTTGGTCGCGTTCGGCAAGCGCGGCGTGAGCCTCTATTCGGGCTTCGATTTCGTCTTGCTCTTGGTTGCGCCGACGGTCGTCACGCACCTGCTGTTTGGTTGCATACAGCGAGGCGAATGCGAGGCGGGCCGAGCGTGAAATTTTTCGCCTTGCCCGCAGCCTAGCCAGAATTGTGAAGCCAGCCCAAAAGGCCGCAGACAACTCGCCTACTATGCGATCTGGTCGCTTGGCCCAGATGCGTGCGACAACGCGGGCCAGGGTAATCAACGGCAGTGCCAGCCAGAAAAGCAGAGCGAGCCAAAGCGGAGACCAGCTGAGACGCAACTGAATCTCGGCCCTGCGCATGGCCGTCTTGGTTGTAGTGGCGAGCCAAGAGCGCTTGCGCTGGGCATTGAGAGACAGCAACGCGTGCGCCACTCTTGCGTGCGGTGCCACAACAACCCGGTAGCCCTTGGCACGTGCTCGCATTGAGAAGTCGATGTCGGCGGCGAGCATAGGAATCTTGTCGGTAAGGCCGCCGAGCTCTAGCCAGACACTTCGCTTCACTAGCATGCCGGCTGTGCCGACAGCCAAGACGTCTGACATCGAGTCGTGCTGAGACTGGTCTAGCTCGTTGCTCACCAAACTAAAGAGTTTGCCGCGCGGGGTGAGAGTGAGTCCCTGCTGAACTATCTTGCGGGTGTCTTGCCAGTCGACCTGCTTCGGGCCGATAACCGCAACCGAAGGTGAAACTTCTGCCAGCGCAAGAAGTTGCTTTAGCGCATCGGCGAGCGGAGCGCTGTCGTCGTGCAGAATCCAAAGCCATTCGCTTTGCGGTGAGACTTTTTCGGCTGCAAAACGCAACGAAGCGGCAAGGCTGACGTCACCGATTGAGAATTGTGCGCCTTGAGCGCTGCCGGTTTCAACGTGAATTACTTCATCGACCGGTTGATTTTGAATTGCTGCAAGTGTTCGCGATAAAAACTCAGCAGAATCGTGACTTATCACGATTGCAGAAACGAAGGTTTTCATCGTTGCGGCTTTCGCCGAATGTTACGCGCGCTTCTTTAGCTTGCGTCGCTCGCGTTCTGAGAGGCCGCCCCAAATGCCGAAACGCGCATCGTTCTTTAGTGCGAACTCGAGGCACTGTGCTCGAACGTCGCAGCTCTCACAAATCTTTTTGGCTTCGCGAGTCGAGCCACCTTTTTCAGGAAAGAAAGCTTCTGGATCGGTCTGCGCACAAAGTGCGTCTGCCTGCCATGCCAGTGGGTCGTCATCGCCATCGCCGTAAGCACGAGAGACGCCAAGATTCACCGGGTCTTCGAACCAATTCCTCGGTGCGTCGTTGCGATCATCCATGAGTATTCCCATCCCAGATGATCGTCGATCACCCTTGATTACTTTCTTCTGTGTAATTACACCGATGTTATTCGCTCGTGTCAAGTTGTGAATCGCCCAAACTCAACCTCATATTGAGGCTTAGGCTATTGGGCTGCGGGTCGGTAACCTAGGCAAATGAGCATTCTTGTGACCGGTGGCGCTGGATATATAGGCTCCCACGTCGTTCGGCTGCTTCAGCAGCAGGGTCAAGACGTCGTCGTCATCGATGACCTTTCGTCTGGCTCTCAGCAGCGAATAGGCTCTGCCAAGCTCGTGGCTCTCGATCTAGCCGCTGAAACAGCCACCCAAAAACTGGTCGCGCTCATCGAAGCCGAGTCGGTTGAAGCAGTGATTCACCTGGCCGCCAGAAAACAGGTTGGCGAATCGGTTAGCAAACCCGAGTGGTATTTCGAACAGAACATCGGTGGCATGGCCCACCTGCTCGAAGCGATGCGTCTAACCAAAGTGAACAAAATGGTTTTCTCAAGCAGCGCTGCAACCTACGGAATGCCAGACACCGATTTCGTCAAAGAAGATTTCGATTGCAAGCCAATCAATCCTTATGGTCAGACCAAATTAATTGGCGAGTGGATGACTGCCAATGCCGAACGAGCCTGGGGTTTGCGTGCCGTGAATCTTCGCTACTTCAACGTTGCCGGCGCTGGTTGGCCAGATCTAGCCGACACAGCAAAAATGAATCTGGTGCCAATAGTTTTCGACGCGCTGGCTTCGGGCAAAGCACCCGCGGTTTTCGGCACCGACTATGACACCGCAGATGGAAGTTGCGTTCGAGACTACGTGCACGTTCTCGATCTGGCAGAAGCACACCTAACTTCACTCGACTATTTGGCACGTGACGATCGCAAGCACAGCACATTCAATGTCGGCACCGGAGTTGGCGCCAGCGTGCTTCAGGTTTTGAACGAAATCAAACGTGTTTCAAAAATCGACTTCGAGGTTGAGATGCAACCGAGACGACCTGGTGACCCGCCATACCTCTGTGCCGATGTGTCCCGCATAAAGAGCGAACTCGACTGGTCTGCAAAACGCGGTCTTGCCGAAATCATCGAGAGCGCTTGGAACGCGCGCTCAGCCGCCAACTAGTCTTTGCCGATTGCAACAAACGCGGTGCCACTGCCGGCAAAAGTTGTCAGTCTGGCTTCGCGCGAACTAAAGGCAGCCTCACCCCGCTGAAGCACAAGTCGCTCACCGAGACTGTTGCTAACCGCAACCTCGCCGGCGGTGCAGAGAATCACTGCGTCTTCGCCGAGCTGCAGGTCGGCTAGAACCCTCTGCCCGCTTGGCTCAACCCGATAGAGAATGAAGTCTTGGGCTTCGGTTTGAAACTCAACCAACCCGGCCGCAATCTCGGTTTGCTTCACGAATTCGACCGCGAAGCTGTCAAACTGCACGACGCGCTCGAGCTCGACCACATCGATGTGCTTGGTGGTGAGCCCGCCCCGCAAAACGTTGTCAGAAGCAGCCATGATCTCAACACCAAGGCCAGATAGATAGGCATGGATGTTGCCGGCCGGTAAATAGAGTGCCTGGCCGGGCTGAAGATGCACGTGGTTCATCATCATCGCGATGAACACTCCAGGGTCACCCGGATAGATTGCGTTGAGTCGCATGCACAGCTCGAACCTCGAATCGAAGTCTGCGAGCGCGGCCAATGCCACCGACAAGACTCCGAAGTTTGCTCGTGAATTCAGCAGGTGCGAGAAGAGCGCTCGCAGCGATTCGTTCAAGAGTTCGTGCCAATGGGCCGCAGCGGCTTTTAGATCTTCGGCTGCCGGATAGCTCTGAATGTCTTCGAGCAACTCGCGAATGTACTCTTCTGTTCGAAAACCGCAGAGCGCTTCAAATTCTGAGAGGGCCACAATCATCTCCGGCTTGTGACCGGCATCCTTGTAGTTTCGATGCGCAGCCGTTAGCGATATGCCCGCCTGGTTCTCGCGATTGAAACCCTCGACGGCCTGCTCGATGTTTGGGTGTGCCTGAATCGATAGCGGCGAATCGGCAGCCAAAATCTTCAGCAAGAAACTGAGCGGTTGCCCGTCACGAAGGTCGAGCAGGGTCTTTGATTGATCTTTAGAATCTTTGGCCATTGAACTTGGATGGGTGCCGAACCAGATTTCGGCCATCGGCTGGCCGGTTGCCTCGATAGCTAGGTGTTCGCTAATCAGGGTGCGTGACCCCCAGGCGTATGGCATGGCCTGGTTGGTGATTTTGCGAATCAAATCGTTACGACCTTTATCTAGTTGGCTTAAGGCTACTGAATAGACTGAATTCGCCCTAGTTCGGGTAGACAGGCAATTCAATGAACGCGATGACGCAACCAATCCGGGTGATTCTGAACACCCGCGAGCCTGGTTTTCGCGCAAAAACCTACCTTTCCTATGTTGCGCTTTTTACCCTGCTTGCCGGTGACGCCGTTCGCTACTCAATCGGCTGGTGGGGTTGGGGCATTCTGCTGGGCTTGCTCTTCGGCGTTACCCTCTACTACTTCTTTACCGGCGAGCCAAAACGCATCTTCAAGCAAATCCCCTGGTCGCTAGCCGCACTGCTGGTGCTAATGCCAATCAGCATCATCTACTCGAACTACCAGATGTTCTCGGCTATCGCTTCATTCGCGCAGTATGCCACCACTCTTTTTGGTCTCTTTCTGGTGGCGGCATTTAGCTGGCGTCACCTGCTGCGCATTTTCAGCAATGTGGTCAGGGTCATACTGGTGGCATCGTTGGCATTCGAATTCGTGGCAGCTGCAATAGTGCGCGGCCCAATCGCCCCAGTTTTCAAGAATTACGAGGGCGACACTCCCCCGGCGCCTGCCTTCTACTGGACTCGCGGTCACCTTTTCGAAGGCGATCGCATTCAGGGCATCGTCGGAAACTCAAACATCTTGGCGTTCATTGCAATGATCGGTCTGGTTGTCTTTGCAATCGACTACGCCGTCTCGACGACTCCCAAGTGGCTGAGTGCCAGTTCGTTTGCTCTTGCCGCTTCTATGTTTCTGCTGTCGAAGTCTGCTGGCGTTGGCTTCGCAATCGCTGCGATTGCGGTTGCTGCGGTGGTTGCCCTGGCCGTCGAAGGTAAAGATCGCGATCTTCGACACCGCATCTATCGCTGGGTGTGGGCCTGCGCGGGCGTTATTGCGCTAGTCGTATTGCTAAATCGCGCCGAGGTTTTTGCATTCTTTGGCAAGACACCAGACATGACGGGTCGAAGCTCAATTTGGCGCAAGGTCTTGGAGCTAATCTTCGATCGGCCAATCCAGGGCTGGGGTTGGATTTCACACTGGATGCCTGGCGTGAAACCCTTCGACGGCTTGGTCGTCATAGACAGCGTTCCCTACTACCAAGCGCACAACGCCTACCTAGACATGTGGTTTCAACTCGGAGCCATCGGGCTGCTGCTGCTGCTGATTCTGATCACGGTCACCTTCGTGAAACTTTGGCGACTCGGCGTTCGCCACACGAATCCGCTCTACCTCTGGCCGATGCTGGTCTTCTTTGGGCTGCTGGCTCAGAACCTCACAGAGAGCAGAATGCTGCTAGAAATTGGCTGGGTGCTTTTGGTTCTGATGGCTGTGAAAGCCAACGATCCCGAAGATTCTCTAGAACCGCGAGGCAAGACGCCTAAAAGAGCTCGTTTGCTCGGTCGAGGTCTTCGGCGAAATCAATCTCAACCGCGTAGAGATCGCTGATATCTACCGCTTTGAAGCGAAGGCCATCGTTCTCGATTGCTAACTCGATGCCACGCTCGAAATAATCTTGGTCATCGACTTCGATAAGTCGCTTGATTAGCGCAGCCTTGTCTTGGCTGGCAACAAAGTTAATTCCAACCGCTTCGCCGAGGCCGCCGACAACCTGCTTTGAAAGTTCGGCAATAAAGCCCGAGTCATCGAGGGTGTATTTGACTTCTTCATCGCTAACCTTCGACTGGTTGACAACAACGAACGACTGATTCGATTCGATGAATTCGGTTACGCGAACCAAAACCTGCGGGTCGAAAACAACATCACCGTTCAACCAAAGCACGCCGCCGTCGCCAGAGGCTTGAAGTGCCTTCAGCAAACTCTTTGAGGTGTTGGTCTGGTCGAAGAATTCGTTGTAGACGAAGGTTGCCTCAGGAAATCTCTCGATGATTGCTTCGAGCTTGAAACCCACAACAATCATGACGCGGTAACTTTCGCCGAACGCGGTCTTGAGGTTGTCGATCTGCTGCTTCATGATCGAGCGGCCATCGCGCAGCTCGGTCAGTGGCTTTGGAAGTGGTCGCGCTAGTCGCGTTCCCATTCCGGCGGCAAGAATAACAACCTGTTTAGACATGCGACAAGTCTATGGAATCAGAAGTCTTTGCCCGATTTTGATGACATCTGAGGTCAACTTGTTCGCGGTGCGAATGGCACTGACCGTTCGCTTGAACCTAAGCGCAATGCCAGAGAGCGTATCGCCGCTAACCACGGTGTAGAAGAACGATGTGCTGGTTGGCGACGGGGTAACCGTTGGGGTCACGGTTCGCGTTGGCGTGGGGGTCGGTGTTGGTGTTCTGGTTGGAGTTGGCGTTGCGCTGCGAGTCGGGGTTGGTGTGGGGGTTGACGTTGCAGTGGGCGTCGGTGTCGGCGTTGCGGTGGGCTCAACCAGAACAGCTGGTGCGGCCGCACCCGTGACAATTCGGCTCGCGAAGTAGGTGTCGATGTTGATCGCCGGCAAGCCTCCGGCGCGCAGGCTCTCATACCTGGCGGCGTTAGAAATCTGACGCTTCTTGCCGTTCTGAATTAGCCAGTACACCTTGTCTGGGGTTCTGATGAATCGGCCAATCTCGGTGGGCGCAACGACGATCTTCGAGCAGGTAATGTCGCTCAATTTAAGCGCTGCACCCGGATAGTGAACTGCAGTTGCCGCATCGACCTTGAAATACTTTCCGCTGGCAACAATGTATTCCTGCACACCGCACGAAGCTTTGACACCGGTGAGTTTGGAATTCTGCCGATAGCCCGCCAACTGAGCGCTGGTTGCGCTTCGTGCTTTGGCAAGCCCGAATTGCGTTGCCTGATTCGTATTCTCAACACTGGCCATAGTGTTTGGCCCGGTGATCCAGTAGGTCAATCCGGTTTTGGTCGAGCGAACAACCGTGCTGTCTGCGATAACCGGTGGCCCGAGTTTGATCATGGCTAGTGCGGCAGCACTTATGTCGACAACACCGGTGCTGTACATGTTGAACCCGATCAGCGCTCGATCTGCCGCCGACAGAGTTGCGCGTCGCTGCTTTGCGTTCACGAAATAGATGGTCTTGTCACCAGCACCGCGAATGAATGCCGGTGCGGTGATAGAGGTAGCGTCAGAAGGAATTGCATTCAAGAAGGCTTCAGAGACAATCGGTGCGTCGGCAATAACCTCAGTGCCATTGATTATCGGGCGCTTGCCCTCTGGAGTCAGCAAGTAGTGCAAACCGGTTGGACCCTGAACAATCGACTTGACTGTGACGCCGCTGTTGACCTTGCTTAGACCGTCGGTTGTCATCGTGCCGTTTGAGGCGGCAAACCACTTTGCAAAGTTGACTTCTGCAGAGGTCTTCGCATCGATTTCAAAATAAACGCCGTCGACAAAAACACCCTTATTGCCAGTTGTCCTGTTTGTGAAAAGCGACTTGTTTGCAATTACCGGATTACCCCACGGCAGATAGTTGAAAGCAGAGATTTTGGTTGGCGAAAGCGCCGGCAAGTTTATGCCTGCCTCGGTCACTGAGAACGGGTCGAGAATCTGTCGTTTGCTTGCGCCGCTGATAAAGAACTCTTCTGTGCCTTCGCCGCCAACGCGCTCGGTGAGTGCGCCGCCGTTGGCAAGTGCCGACAGCTGCGACGAGGTTAGCTGAACCGCGGTCACGCAATCGAGGCCAAAGGTAGCGGCCTGGTTGCAGGTCGTGATGGTGAATTTCTTGCCCTCGTCGAAGAACCAATACTGGCCGGTTGCCGACTTAATCAAACGGTTCAACGTGCTCGCCGTGGCAAACGAGTCGAGGTAGTCCTGAGAGATTACGCCAAGCGGGCCAAGTGGCTTCAGTGCCTCGATCATCGCCGGATCGCTAATCAAATACTTGTTGTTATCGACAATTAGATAGGTAGGCGAGGTCTCGCTCTTCAGCAAGAATCCACCACCGATCGGGCTGCCGAACCAGTCGCTGAAAAAGCGCCAGAAGTTTCGGTTTCCATAAGCGCTGCAAGAATCACCGGTGCCATAGAGGTTCTTCAACGCGGCATCATTCGGGGTGTATGGCGTGTAGTAGTAGAGCGCAGTGGTCGCGATGCTCTTGATTAGCACGGGCTTGGTTCCGCACCTTTCGTTCGGGTTGTAGCGAATATTGGCCGTGCGACCGACCTTCAAATAGGTGAACGAGCCGCGCGGGTCTCCGTACCACTGCAATTGACCGGCACCCTTGTAGAGCTGGTTGAACAAGCCGGTCCAGACCTTGCCGCAGATGCCGGGGTCGCTATCGGGGCAACCGTAGCCCATGGCGGCGCGATACATATAGGCGGTGGGGTTTGAAGCCTGAATCAATCCCTGCTCTTTTTGAAGCGTCACCAACAAAACCTTCGGGTTGATTCCGCAAGCGCGAGCGATGTTGTAAATAATTTGCGATGCTCGTATGTTCGGAATAGCGGGCATTGGTGCACACTTGCCGTCTTCGCCTGGCTTTTCAAGTTGGTCAGAAATGTAATCGCGCAAACAGGTTGGCCCGCCATCGTTGGCTCGACAAACCGGAACTTTGCTTTCGAGGAAGCGTTGAATCTCGGCAACCGTCATCGTGCCAAAGTCATAGAAGACGCTGTCGCTAATGATGAGGCCCGGATCAAATCGTGAAGCGTCGGCAGCCTTCGCCGGTGTCTCGGTCTGAAATGCAGAAATGCCAGCGAACACGAGCACAAAGCTCAGTGCGACTGCAAGAATGCGATTCAGGCTTAGCTTCATTGTTTATCTGAATTCCGATTAGGGAATCAGCACCGAGCGGCCTGCGGATACCCCAAAGTGTGTTGCTGATTCGTAGGTCACAGTGACGAGTGCTGTGCCCTTTGGCAATCCGCTAAGCGAAAGTTCCATCGGAAAGCACTGGGTGGTCGTGACGTTTGATTCGGCCTTTACGGTCATGGTCTTCGACTGGGTTCCGGCCGCAATTGTCAGTGTGCAGGTGCCGCCATCCTCGTTGAAGTTTGTAACTTGAGCAAGAACACTGACGACCCCGGCGGTTGCATCGACATAAGCGTCGTCAATAGAAACTGTTGCTGGGCTCTTTGCCGAGTTGGTCGGGCTGGCCGATTCTGTCGGGCTCGCCGATTCGCTCGGGCTAGCCGATTGGCTGGTTGACGGGTTCTGGTCGGTGCCCCAGTTTGGATAAATGAGGCTGCATCCGCTCAGGGAGAGAGCTAGGCCAGAAGCGGCCACGACTGCTAGAAATTTGTTCAATTTGGCCTCCGTTAGGTTCTTTAAGCCTAACTTTGGGGCCTCGAAACGGGCGAGATTTGTGCCTGTGAGGTTTCTGAGATTATGCGGCTAGCAGTTTTAGTGTTTGCTCGCGTGAACCGTTGATGGCCGCCCAAACAATCGATCTGTGCTTGCCCGTTGCCGCGGCCCAAACCGACTCGTCGGCCGACTTGAGCACTTTGCCGGCACGAGTTTTGAACTCGTTGAAGAACTCTTCGTCGGTCTCGGCGAGTGCCGCCGTGTAAAGCTGAAGATCCATCGAGATAACACGGATGAGGTGGCTGTCGACAACTTGTCGCTCTATGAGTCCCTTCTCGCAGGCGCGCAAGAGAATCTTGTTGATCTGTTCGATTGAGAGCAGTCGGTCTTGCAGCGACTTCAGTTCTTTGTTGCGCTTCGAGATTGACTCGCCTTCGGCACGCACTCTCCAGAAATAACCCGGGCTCTTCAGCACATCGAATTCTTTAGCGGCAAGATAAGCGGTGCAAACCAGGGTCATGTCTTCGAACCAAACGCCAACCGGAAACGAAAACTTGTGCTCTTTGTAGAAATCGAAACTGTAGAGCTTGTTCCAACTTGTCGCGTCGCCAAGAAACTCAGGGTTTTGATTCAGGTTGGTTCTTGAAAGGTTTTGCTTGAAGAATTTTGCGGTCGAGGTGCGATCGAAGTAACGCACGCCATAGAAGCAAACGGCTTTTGCGACAACCAGCTTGCTGCCGGTTGCTTGCGCTTGATTGACAAAGCGCTTGATTGCTCCGAGTGGCAACAAATCGTCGCTGTCGAGAAACATCAGGTATTTGGTGTCGGTTGCCGCGGCTACTCCGGCATTGCGCGCGGCACCTAATCCTAGATTGTGCTGGGTGACGATTTTGAGGTTCTCGGTTTTCGCGGCAAAGCGCTGCAGAATTTCGGCCGAGCCGTCGGTTGAGCCGTCGTTGACAGCGATGATTTCGAAGTTTTGGTAGTTCTGAGCTCGCGCGCTGCGAAGGGCGTCTGCCAGGTATTGCTGCACGTTGTAAACCGGAATCACCAGGGTGACCTTTGGCACATCGGCGCTCTGCCCCCTGGCCTTGAAAGAGAGCCACCAGACGAAGCGCATGACCAGGTAGTAGGCGTTTGGGATCAGGCCCGAACCGAGCAACTTGCGAATGGTTGCAATCACTTCGCACCCCAAACCAGGTCAACCACGCGGGCCGCAGACCCGCCGTCTTCTAGGCTGTTGAACTTTTGCTGCCAGGCACGGTAGCGCTTCTCGTAGAGTTTGCTGACCTGGTCAATTCGGCCGAGCGCCTGAAGCACCTCTTGCTCCGTGTTCAAAATCGGGCCGGGCGCGGTGTCTTCGAAGTCGAAGTAGAAGCCGCGCTCTTCACGGTAGCGCTCGATGTCTGGGGCCAAAAACATGATCGGCTTGCCGGTGACCGTGTAGTCAAACATCACCGAAGAGAAGTCGGTAATCATCACATCGGCCGCAATATAAAGCTCTGTGACATCTGGATACATCGTCACATCGATAGCTCGACCGGCAACACTTCCCTTGTGAACCGCGTGAGTGTTGGTGTGCCCGCGGTAAATCATGGTGAAGCCCTCTGGAAGTTCGATGTTTTCATTCATGAAGTTCACCGACTGCCAGTTGCCGGTTGCGCTGCGGTTGTAGTCGCGCCAAGTTGGCGCATACATGACTACCGTTTCGCTCGGGTCGGTGATTCCAATTTGTTCACGGATGCGCTGCCGTTCGGCCGATGCGGTTTTGCTCAGTCGGTCGTTTCGCGGATATCCGGTTTCGATTATCTTGCCGCGGAAGTTGAAGGCACCCGGAAAAATCGCTGTGCAAAACGCAGAGGGCGAGACGAGAAAATCCCAGTAGCTCGCTTCGCGATCCATGGTGTCGAGATAACCCTTGGTGAGGTGATTGTTTTCGATATCGCGGCCGAGTCGCTTAAGCGGTGTGCCGTGCCAAGTTTGCAAATAGACCTGACCTTTGACCTTGCGAAAGTACCAGGGAAAGTTGGTGTTGTTGACGAGATACTTTGACGTCGCAATCGCACGCAGCCAATCTTTCGAGCCATGTCGAACAGCGCGCGAACCCGCTGGTGCTTGAGTGGTTGCCGAGGTTGTCCAGATGAATTCAAGATCTGGGCGGCGGCTCTTTAGTTCAAGATAAATGTCTAGCGAACTATCGCCGATGACTTTGCCCTGAAAAGATTCGAAGAGCACTGCCTCGCGAAGAGAAGTCGTGGCCTGCGGGCGATACTGCAGCTTGCGAAGCAAGTCACTGCGCCGACGACGAAGAGCACCGAGCACTCGCGTTGGCGAATAGGTCTTGATCAGTCGCTTGAGTTCGCTCATGAACCGCTCGCAGTCACTCGGCTCTTGTCGACGGTTCCGGTTGCCCCGCGAACAAAGCCGCGCAAGAAACCCCAACCCCAGCTCAGGTGCATAACCGCGAGAGCTGCAACCAGGGCAACGCGCGACTTGAGGCTAAGCCCAGCGGCCAAGACCGAAACCAGGGTTATGCCGAGCAGATAGGCGGCTGCCGGCAGAATGCCAAGGTTTTGGCCGAACGCCAAGAGAATCAAACCCACAAACAAGCCCAAGACCAACAGTGGCGGAACGAAGTAGCGCTTCGAGGCCGCTGCGATATCGCGCCTGGTTAGGTCGCCGCGCCAAACGCCGGTTGAGTAAAACTGCTTCACGAGTCGACTGAAACGACCGCGAGGCCAGTAGGTCACTTTGAGCTGCGGCGAGAACCAAACCTTGCCGCCGGTGCGTTTGATGCGCTGAGCGAGATCCCAGTCTTCGCCACGAATTATCGACTCGTCGTAGCCACCGACCCGCTCGAGCGCCGACTTCTTGAAGATGCCAAGGTATGCGCTCTCGGCCTCGCCGGCCTGACCGCCGATGTGATAGCTCGCCGCGCCGATTCCCCAGCGCGAGGTGTAGGCGTAGGCGACGGCTTTCTGAAACGCGCTGTGCCCCTTGGCCTGCATAATGCCGCCAACCTCGTCTGCGTCTTGCTCGAGCAAAATGCGAATGCCATCTTGAAAATAGTTTGGCTCTGGTTCGCTGTGCGCATCGATGCGCACGATGTAATCGTGCTTCGCAATTTTGATTGCGGCGTTGAGGCCGACTGTGGTTAGCCCGCGCTCGTTGTCGAGCAACTTGATGCGCTTATCTTTTTTGGCAAGCTCTTTGGCAATTTTGTTGGTGTCATCACTCGAAGGCCCGAGCGCAATAATTAGTTCGATTTCGCTCGGATACGACTGCGCGAGAATGCTTTGCACAGATGCCTCGAGATGCGCTTCTTCGTTTAGCACCGGCATAACTACAGTTATCGATGGAAGAAACTTTTTAGCGCGAACGCCCGATGTCTTTGCCATTAGTCGACTGTGTTTGAACCGGTGTGCTTATTGTAGGCCTTAACCACTTTCTCTGGTTTGCCATCCATGATTAGTTCACCCTTTTCGATCCAGATCACTCGGGTGCAGGTGTCGAGAATTGATTTCATGCTGTGGCTCACCAAGAAAACGGTTCCGGCGCGATCGCGCATCTCGCGCATTCTCGCTTCTGAACGATTGCGAAACTCCTGGTCACCGACCGCCAGCGCCTCGTCAATGATCAGAATGTCGTGGTCGCGCGAGGCGGCAATTGCAAAGCGCAGCCTGGCCGACATTCCAGACGAGTAGGTCTTCATTGGCAGGTCGATGAACTCCTCGAGACCGGCGAATTTGGTGATGGCATCAGACGATGCGTTGATCTCTTTGCGGGTGTAGCCCATGGCCAAACCGCCGAGCAAGATGTTCTTTAGCCCCGAAATTGCGGGCAACAAGACCGCACCAACGCCCAGAAGCATGGGTCTAGCCGAGGCGTAGATTGCCCCGCTCTCGATTGGGTTCAGGCCGGCAATCGCCGTCATCAGGCTCGACTTGCCAGAGCCGTTTGAGCCGATAATACCGACCGATTCGCCCTCGTAAATTGTGAAGCTGACACCTTTTACTGCGTGCACCTCGCGAAGCTGAAGCTTGCGCGACAAGAAACCGCCGCCGGCAGATCTGCGCGTTGCCTTGCGACCGCTCGCAAATACTTTGTAAACCACGTTGACGTTGTCGACGACAACCACGGGTTTCTGCGGTTTAGATTTCGCAACCATAGCGCTCCTCTGCTCTCCAGAAGAAGATGGTGCCGATCACAAACAAACCGAGCGCCCAGGCCACTGCAGCAATCCACATGCCGGCTGTCATCGAATAGCCTTCGACCATCGCACCGCGAGCAAGCGAGATGTAAACGTAAACCGGGTTCCAACTGGCAATCTGCATGGCGAGCGGGTAATCCTTGAGCACGGTCTCGATGCTGAAGAAAATTCCAGAGACATAGAAGACCACTCGCGTTAGAAATGGATTCAACTTGTTCAGGTCTTGAATGTGAACCGTTAGGCGAGCTGAAATAGTGGCCAAGCCGAAACCAAAAACAATCATGAGCAAAATTATTGGCACGAGATACAGCCAATTCAGAGTGACCTGCTGCTGAAACACGAGCAGTGTGACTACAAGAAGTGCCACCTGCGGTAGCAATGAGAAAACCTGCTGAATCAGCGCGTTGATTGGCAACAAGATGCGCGGAAAACTGAGCGAGCGAACCAAGCCGATGTTGTTAGAAACCGAGTTTGCTCCCGCGGTGTAAGCACCCTGAAGAAACGAGAACAAGAAAACGCCAGTGATCAAGAACGGGATGAAGTTGTCTGGCCTCGAACCTCCAAGCAAAATGCCGAAGATCAGACCGTAAACGGCTGCCTGCAGTGTCGGCGAGAGCACCATCCACCAGCGGCCGAGACGGTTACGAGAGTTGTTGGCCTGGTTGGTATAGAGCGCCATAACGTAGGCGAAGTCGCGGCGCTGCCAGGCGTGCTTTACATAAGACCAGAGTGGCTCGCGAGCCCCGACCTTGCTTAGCCCGTTTTGCTTGGCATATTCGGCAAGTGACACTGCCGCCTCCTCAAGCGTTTAGCAGCCCAGACGGGCTTTTTAGAAGTTTAGCCGAGGGGCTAGTTTGAGCCGTTATTGTCAAGCGCTGTCTTGACCATGACCCTGATGGCCGCAAAGTCAGGGCGAACCTGGTCGACCACCGGCGGAACCAGAGCCAGCGGCTTGATGCCATGCTTGCGAGCTTTGCCTGCCAATTCAACATAGGTGGCGAGCATGGGCGAAGGAATGTCAGTCTTCACCAAGCGCTTACCAGCCGAAGCTATGTCTTGAAAGTGTGTCAAAACGTTGGCAGGTTCCATCTGCTTGAGCACAGCATTCTCAACTTCGTGCTGACGTCGCATGCGGTCGTAGTCAGAAGTAAGGTGACGTGAACGCGCATACCAGAGTGCGAGGTAGCCATCCATGCGCTGCTTGCCAACTTCGATCCAACCCTTGGCATCGCTCGCGTCGTCGCGCTGACCACCAATTGGCAATCGCTGCTTCACGTTGATCTCGATGCCGCCGAGCGAATCAATCAGGCTAGAGAAAGAAGCCATGTCGATCATCACGTATGACTGAATCGTCAAACCGGTTACCCACTCGACTGCGTCGCGGGTTGCTTCGATGCCGGGTGTTGAACCTTGCTTTTCAGCATCGGGATAAAGCCCTGCGTGATTGTCGGTTACGTCTTTGTGAATTGCGTTGATCAAACATTCAACACCGCAACTCCAGCCGTCGGGGTAAACCGTGAGCATCGGCGAACCGGCAGAGAAACTGACGCGCTGCATGTTGCGCGGAATTCCGATGTTGACGGTCTTGCCGGTGGTCGCGTCGATGCTGACCACCGAGATGCTGTCTGGGCGAAGTCCGAAGCGGTCGTTGCCCGAGTCGCTGCCGAGCAAAAGAATGTTGTAGCGACCATTTACCGGAGACGTGAAGCCGCCCTGGTTGAAGATCGAACCGAGCGCTCCTGCCGAGATGCCAGCCGTGTTGCCAGCCCAAGAGATGGCGCTGGTGCCAAGCACCGCGGCCATAACTAAACCACCGAGCGCTATCCAGCGGTCACGGCTGTATAGCCTGCCGAGTCGCATTAGACGCATTGTGTCGAAAGCGAGCACCGCGAAAATCACCGCGTAGAGCGTGAGCGCTACTGCGAGCACTCCAACCAAAAACGGCATGGTGACAATCGAAACCAACCAGCTGCGGTTTATCAGCCCGATTACTAGCGCGAGCAGGCCGAGAGCCCAGAAGACCAGAGTTGCCGTGATGCCGATTCGCGCAACCTTGCGGTTGCCGGCAACGAGCTGTGCCGAACCTGGCACGACCACGGTCAGAACAATCAACCACCAAGCGCGCTTTCGCATCTGCTCTGGGGTGGCTCGATCAACGTTATGAAAAGGCGAGCGCGACGACGATGTTGACGTCGCAGATTTTATTGGCGAGCGATTTAGAGTTGCGATTTTAACTTCGCATTCTTTTCGGCGACCTGATCTTTGAGTGACTCACCATAGGCGCTCAACTTCAGCGCGAGCTTCTCGTCGAACGCGCCAAGAATTCTGGCGGCAAGAATGCCCGCGTTCTTTGCCCCGTTGATTGAAACCGTCGCAACCGGAATTCCGGCAGGCATCTGCACAATTGAGAGCAGCGAATCCATGCCGTCGAGTTTTGCCAGAGCAACCGGCACACCGATAACCGGAAGAGTCGTGACCGAGGCAAGCATGCCGGGAAGGTGCGCTGCCCCACCGGCTCCGGCGATAATCACCTTGAGACCACGACCGGCCGCGGCCTTGCCCCACTCGATCATTCGCTCTGGTGTTCGGTGAGCCGAGAGAACCTCAACCTCGCACTCGTATCCAAATTCCTTTAGCACCTGAACCGCGTCGGCCATAACCGACCAGTCTGAGTCTGAGCCCATGACGACGCCAATTAGCGGCTGATCTGCCATGAGAGCTCCATTCGTTCGAACCCTCTGATTTTAAGTGAACCGAGGCTAGTTGCCTTGTAGCAAAACGGCCGCGGCTGCATTTGCTTCTGCGAGCGCAAAGTCGAGATCATCGTCAACAACCGTGACGTGACCCATTTTTCGACCCTTGCGAGCGGCTTTGCCATAGGCGTGAAGGTGAACCGCCGGATGACGCTCGGCCGCCAGCGCGAAGTGTTCAACGAAGGTGTTGGTATCGCCTGTGCCAAGCAGATTGACCATGACCGCGTGCCCGGCAAGCAAATTGGTCGGGCCGAGCGGTAGTCCGGCAACGGCCCTGAGGTGCTGTTCGAACTGCGATGTTGCCGAACCCTCGATAGAAAAGTGCCCCGAGTTGTGCGGTCGCATTGCCAGCTCGTTGATCAAGATTCGCCCGTCGCGGGCTTCGAACATTTCGACAGCGAGCACACCGGTGACGCCAAGGTCTTCTGCGATGGCTCTCGCAATCTGTTCGCAACGCTCAAGCATTTCTGAAATTGAGTTTGGTGCGGGTGCTATCACAACAGCACAGACCCCATCGACCTGTCGAGTTTCGACCAGCGGCCAGGCCGCAAATTCTGCGTTTGTGTTTCTTGCCGATAGCTGCGCGAGTTCACGAACGAAATCGACTTTCTCTTCTGCGAGAAGCGAGCCGCCAAAGTCATAGATATTGTCGAGCCAGTCTTTGGCATCGGCAACCGAATGAACCACACGAACGCCTTTGCCGTCATAGCCGCCGATTGGTGTCTTGAGAATTGCAACTCCGCCGACGCTGCCGATGAATTCGGTTAGGTCGTCAGCAGTTTTTATCTCGCGCCAAACCGGCATCGGCAAATTGAGCGCCGAGAGCCTTTGGCGCATCTTGAGCTTGTTCTGTGCAAAGGCAAGAGCCTTCGAAGGTGGCTGCACTGAAACCGAAGCGGCCTCGAGTGAGTGAAGCACTTCTAGCGGAACGTGCTCGTGATCGAAAGTGATGACATCAACGGTTTCGGCAAATCGCTCGACAACCGAGAGCTGGTTGTAATCGCCTACCGTGCTCGCAAACGCCTTGGCCGAAGACTCGGCCACCTCGGCCAACACCGAGAACTCAACTTTGGCGGCTGCCGCTGCGTCGCCCATCATGCGGGCTAATTGACCGCCGCCAATGGCGCCGACGCGTGGGTTATGCATGCATCTATTGTCGCAGTGAAAAGCGGCTAGCAACCAGGTGCTTAGGCACTTAGGCCTGAGCCAAGCGGGGCCACAGCCCTCAATTCTTCGGCAATCAGCTTGGCCTTGGGCATGCGCTCGAGCACGAGTGGCTCGCCGTTTCTTCGACCCAGGGTCAGTTTGCGGCCGCGACCAAGCTCAACAGAGTTGATTTCGGCGATGGCAACCTCGGTGGTCTTTTGACCAAAGATTCCGTCTCTCACGATGAGGCGCGATGTGGTTAGTTCGACATAGAAATTGAGGTGGCGAATTGTTGGAATGAGCCAGAAAAATATCGCCAACCCCGCCGACACGACGTAAGCCGAATAGAGAATCCACTGGTCGACCACCCGGTTGCTGACGTAGCTCAAAATCGCTGCCGACAGAAAGAGCGCGAGCAGTGCGAAGGTTAGGGTGAACCAGCTGCGCCTAATGCGCGCAATAATTTGTTCTTCTTGAAAAGCCACGTGCTAATTGTGTCGCAGGTGCACGACATCGCCAACTGAAACCGAACGTGTTTCAGATTCGTTTTGCACAACCAAGCGACCAATCGAATCAATCGCGATTGCCTTGCCAACAAACTGCTGATTATTGGGCAGCAGAACCCGCACCTCACGACCAATCGAAGAGCAGGTCATGCTGATTTGTTCGTGCAAGTCGGTTGCGCCGAGTTCACCCGCGAGCGCGATGAAATCGTTCATGTGCAGGCGCAGGTTTTTCAGGTAGGCGGCCAGCAAGTCGTCGAGCGATTCGATTGTTATCTTTTCGACGGCTAGCGATGTTGCAGTTTCGACTGGCAACTGCTCGAGCGATTGAAACACGTTCACTCCCGCACCAATTACGACGCCAGAGGCATCGGGCAGAAGTTCACTCAAAACACCGCATACCTTCTTGTCGCCAATCAAGACATCGTTTGGCCATTTGACCTGGGCTCGCTGCGAACCGGCAAACTGCGAGATGGCGTTGGCCATCGACATGCCGGCAATGAGCGGCAGCCAGGCAAACTGGGTTGCCGCCACGGCGGTGGGCCTGAGCAGCACCGAAACGAAGAGCGAGCTGCCGGCAGGTGCCTGCCACTCTCGGCCAGATCGCCCTCGCCCAGCGGTCTGCTCGGATGTGACCAGAACCGAAAAGTCTGGGTAGGCCGCCGAATCGGCTGTGGCCGCGGCGATTAGGTCGCTGTTGGTTGAGCCGGTTGACTCGACCCAATCGAGTCGCTTGGCCAACTGAGCCGACTGTGAGAAGTTCATGGCTAAAGGCTAGTCTCTGTAGCAATTCACAACGAAAAACCCCTTTTGCTTTCGGATATCTTCAAAAGAACGGGGGTTTGCAAGGGCTAGGGTTGCTTTTATGACTACCCCGAAACCAGTCGACGACCTGTCGACCACAGCCGGCAAACTTCAGGATCTCAAAAACCGCTACCACGAGGCAGTTCACGCCAGCGGTGAAGCCGCCGTCGAAAAGCAGCACGCAAAGGGCAAGAAGACCGCTCGCGAGCGCATCGAGATGCTGCTCGACGAAGGATCGTTCGTTGAGCTAGACGAATTCGTGCGCCACCGTTCAACCGCTTTCGGCATGGATAAGAACCGCCCATACGGTGACGCAGTGGTCACCGGTGTCGGAACCATCAACGGTCGCCAGGTTGCACTCTTCTCGCAGGACTTCACAATTTTCGGCGGCTCACTCGGTGAGACAGCCGGCAACAAAATCATCAAGATCATGGATCTCGCTCTCGCGACCGGAGTTCCGATGATCGGAATTCTCGACTCGGGTGGTGCTCGAATTCAAGAGGGCGTTATCGCACTCGGCAAATACGGCGAAATCTTTAAGCGCAACACAATGGCCTCGGGCGTCATCCCGCAGATTTCAATCATCATGGGCCCTGCTGCTGGTGGAGCGGTTTACTCACCAGCGCTAACCGACTTCGTGATTATGGTCGACAAGACATCAAACATGTTCGTCACCGGCCCAGATGTAATCAAAGCCGTGACCGGTGAAGACGTTGGCATGGAAGAACTCGGTGGCGCTCGCACTCACAACACGACTTCGGGTGTTGCGCACTACCTCGCGAACGATGAAGAGGATGCCCTCGACTACGCGCGTTCTTTGCTTAGCTACCTGCCAGAAAACAATTTGAGCGAGACCGTTGCATACGAACCGACCGGTGTGCTCGAAGTTACAGATGAAGATCTGAAACTCGACACCTTTATTCCAGACTCGCCTAACCAGCCATACGACATGCACAAGATTGTCGAATCGCTTGTTGACGGTGGCGAGTTTCTCGAGGTGCAGCCGCTGTTCGCCCCGAACATCATCATCGGCTTCGCTCGCATTGACGGCCGCAGCGTCGGCATCATTGCCAACCAGCCACAGCAGATGGCGGGCACGCTAAACATCGAGGCCGGCGAGAAGGCCGCCAGGTTCGTGCGCTTCTGCGACGCGTTCTCGATTCCGATTTTGACCCTCGTCGACGTTCCCGGCTACCTGCCTGGCACCGACCAGGAGTGGGCCGGAGTTATTCGCCGCGGAGCCAAGTTGCTCTACGCATACGCCGAGGCAACCGTGCCACTTGTCACCGTGATCACCCGCAAGGCCTACGGAGGCGCATACATCGTTATGGGCTCAAAGCAACTCGGCGCTGACATCAACCTGGCTTGGCCGACTGCCGAGATCGCGGTTATGGGTGGCCAAGGTGCGGTGAACATTCTTTATCGCAACGAAATCAAGCAAGCCGAAGCCAACGGCGAGGATGTTGCCGCGGTGCGCGCGAAGTTGGCGGCCGAATATACCTACAACGTGGCTTCACCGTTCTTGGCTGCCGAACGCGGCGAACTCGATGGAATCATCGAACCGAGCGCAACGCGCATCTCGGTTATCAAAGCGCTGCGCGCACTTCGCACCAAGCGTGCAGACGCTCCGCCAAAGAAGCACGGAAACATTCCGCTTTAGGCCGGCAAAATTTATGAGCGATTTCAGAGATCAGGTGAAGGTGGTTCGGGGCAACCCAACCCCGACCGAACTCGCCGCGGCAATTGCGGTTGTCGAGTTAGCTGTTGCCGAAGCGGCTGCGCAGGCAAGAGCCGAACGTGCCGCACCTAAGTCAACTTGGAACCGCAACAGCGTCAACCTGCGCGGTGGCATCACCCCTGGTTTCGGCCAGTGGAAAACCACTTTCAGAGACGGCCTAAACTAACTGAACAAAAGAGTTCAACCGAAGCAAGCAAAGGAAATGCAATGACGCGTCAACCTTCAGAACTAGACAAAGTAGCCGACGCCTGGGTCGACAAGATGGCCGAGATGAGCCCGAGCTTTGCCACCTACATCGGCAAGCCCGGCGGCGAAGACAAACTCGATGATGCCTCACCAGAGGGCCAAGAAGAAGACGCAAGGCAAATGCGTCGCGTGCTTGGCGAGGTCAACGCAACTGCCACTCGCGACAAGGTCGACGAGGTAACCAAGGATGCGATGATCAACAGCCTCGAGCTCGGCATAGAGATGCACGACGCGGGTCTCTGGAAGCGTGACCTCAACGTGCTCGCATCGCCGGCGCAGGGCATCCGTGACATTTTTGACCTGTCACCAACCGCCAACGAAAACGACTGGCAGAATCTCGCAAAGCGCATGCGTGCAGTGCCAGAGGCAATCGACGGCTACATTCGCAGTCTTCGCGAAGGCATCGTCGCCAACGACACCCCAGCTAAGCGACAGGTTGAGTTTGTGATTCGCGAAACCACCGAGCTTGGTTCGGCCGAAGGATTCTTCAAGAAGTTTGCCGCCGGTGCGAAGCTCGAAAGCGGCGAAATGCCCGAATCACTCAAGAAAGACATTGAAGCTGCCGGTCAGGTGGCAACCGAGGGTTACGCCGAACTTGCAAAGTTCTTGTCTTCAGAGCTGTTGCCGAAAGCCAATAAAGAAGATGCAATCGGGCGCGAACGCTACGCGCTTTTCAGCAGACGCTTTCTTGGCGCAAAGGTTGACCTCGACGAAACCTACGAGTGGGGTCGCGAAGAGCTCGCCAGAGTCACCGCAGAGCAAGACGCGGTAGCGAGCGAAATCAAGCCCGGCGCGACGGTGCAAGAAGCGATTGAAGTTTTGAACAACGACAAGTCACGCAAACTTCACGGCACCGATGAATTGCAGAAGTGGATGCAGCGCTTGAGCGACAACGCAATCGAAAAGCTGAGCGGCACTCACTTCGACATCGCCGAACCGCTAAAGACTCTCGAGTGCATGATTGCGCCGACCAACAGCGGAGCGATTTACTACACCGGCCCAACCGATGACTTCAGTCGTCCGGGTCGCATGTGGTGGTCTGTGCCAGAAGGCGTAACCGAGTTCGACACCTGGCGCGAAACCACAACGGTTTATCACGAGGGTGTGCCGGGTCACCACCTTCAGGTGGCGCAGCAGGTTTACAACCGTGCCGAACTGAACTCTTGGCGTCGCTTGGCGTCTTGGTCATCTGGCCACGGCGAGGGCTGGGCACTTTATGCCGAGCGGCTCATGGCAGATCTTGGCTTCTTGGATGACCCGGGCGACCGCCTGGGAATGCTCGATGGTCAGCGCATGCGTGCGGCTCGCGTTGTGCTCGACTTGGGCGTGCACCTCGGCAAGCCGAGACTCGACGGCACCGGCAAGTGGGACTTCGACTACGCGCTCGACTTCATGGGCAAGAACGTGAACATGAGCAAGGAGTTCGTGAACTTCGAAGTACACCGCTACTTTGGTTGGCCAGGCCAGGCACCGAGCTACAAGATCGGTCAGCGCATCTGGGAACAGATTCGCGACGAGTATGCGGCAAGACGCGTTGGCAGCTTCGACATCAAGGAGTTTCACCGCGAAGCTCTAAACCTAGGTGGGCTAGGTCTAGACACCCTCAAGAAAGCTCTTCTCGGCTAGCTAGTCGAGTTGGCGTTCGCCAAGTTTCAGGTCGAGGTCGGGAGTTACAACTCCCGGCCTCGTTGCCGTTAAGCGCAGCAGGTAGCGCTCTTGCTTTGGCGCAATTAGTTTGATGCGACCAACGTTGGTTGATTCGATAGAAGCCACAGCAATGTCGAGCAAGTCAGCCAGATCGTGATCATCAAACGGAGTTTCGTCAATCAGTGTCACTTCGATTGATCGCTGTCTGGCAGCTGCTACCGCTGCTCTAATATTTGGTGTCACCAGTCGACCGCCCGAAATTTCATCTTCTAGGTTTTGGGCCAACGCAGATACTTTTGATCTTTTGCTTCGGTTCATCTTTGAACCCTTGGCAATCTCATTCAGCGTTGGAACGGCTTTTTCAATCGCTTCTGCTACTCGCTCTCGGTGCTCTCGCCTTGCTCGCTCCGCCATTGCGGTTGTCTTTACTTCGGTTTCCTTGAGCGCTTGCAACCTAGAAATAGTTTCACCGGTTCGGTTGAGCCCAGTTGAAATGGCCAGGGTTGCGACAACCAGCATCACGGCACCGGCCAACCCGCTGCGCGAAACGAAATCTAAGCCACCCCACAAGACGACCTGAAGAACGAGAATCACGGTGCCAGCAATAGCTAACTTCAACTGCTCACGAACAATCATTGAACCAAATAGCACGGCTAATGCGGTGACATACCAGGTGTTGTAGTCGCCAGTGACCGGGCCGATGTGAGTTACGTGAAGAACTATCGGAATGTAGATGACCGCTGCGATGTTGAGCCAGGCCGCCCAATTGGCCATGCGATCAGATTTGAAGGCCAGGGTGGTGATTTGAAGGCAGACCAGATGCAGAAGGTTGGTCGAAATCGCCCACAGGTAGTTATTGAAATTCTCAAACCTCAGTGCCCCAACAAAATTCAGGAAAAAACCAAAAGTAATCGAAATGAGTGCCAACCAGCGGCGCGAAATCTTAATCATTCTTTGCCCACTCGAATACCCAAGTTGTGCCGTCGCCAGGCGAGGTCTGCAGGTTGACCTTCACGCCCAAGCTCTCTAAACGTTGAAAAATGGCAACTCTAACGCCGAGACGATTCTTGGGAACGCTTGACATCCTGAAGCCCCCTCCGTCGTCGACGATGACGATTTTGATCGAACTGCGCGAAGAACTGAGCACGACCTTGCGGTTCAAGGCGTTTTCTGCGTGAACTATTGAATTGTTGAGAGCTTGAAAGGTTGCCTCTGCAATAGCGACTGCAACTTCATATGGAATCTGCAGGTCAACCGGAGATTTGACCTTGACCGAAACGAACGTGCTGCGTCTCTCGATGGCAGCCTTGAGGCTCTCGAATAGCGACTGTGACGAAATCTGCTCGCGGGCCATGGGGTCGCGATTGGCTTCTCGACCAAGTCGCAGAATAGCTTCTTTGGCCGATTTTGCTGCAGAGGTTCGCTCGGCTTCTGAGTTCGCATCGGCAGCGGCATCAAGCGAGGCAATCACGCTGTCGTGAACAATCGAGTTGATCTTGGTTCGCTCTATTTGCCTGACATCGAGAAAGGCGCGCTCTAGACGCGCGGCCGACAAAGACTCAAACTCGCTGTCAACCTGATCTGCGCGTTGCCGCAAGAACATCACTAGCAAAGAAACCGCAGTAGAGAAAAAGAAGCTGTAAAGCGAATCTTCGAGCGCGATTTCAAAGTTCTCACTTGCACCAAAAGGTGAGATTCGTATGATCAACCAAACCACTGGCATCAAAAGCAAAAAGACAAATGCCGTGTTTCTCTTGAATGCACCTGTTGCCGCTAACGATGCAAAGCCGACCGCCCACCAAACCCAAGGTTTGTAGTGAAGCGGCAGGGTCGATGTGTCAACAACTTGCAACGGCCAAAGCACCATGGCTGCAAGAGTTGAGAAAACAATTGCCCGATACCAAAAGCGCATGCCACCGAGCCAATAGGCTGCGATAAATGACCCGGCCAATGACACGAGAATTGCCGACAAGAATGTGTAAAACCAAATCTCGTTGAGCATCGGCAACTGTTGAAAACCATTGCGCACGACATCGATCGAGAGCACAATTGCGGCCACAGCGAAAATCTTGGCGAGAAGGTCATCGATTCGGCCAAGGGCAATTGGCACCGATGAAGAAACGTCTGCTTTTGGCATTTTAAAAAGACTAAAGCACGCCCTAGACAGACGAGACTTCGAAACCGAGTTGTTACTTTCGAACCAGCGAAACAACCGTTTCTACGTGGTGAGTGTGAGCAAAAAGGTCGAAAGCGCGCATGCTGGCAATCTCGTAGCCACCAGCCAACAGTGCCTTCAGGTCTCTGGCTAGGGCTATCGGGTCGCAGGCTACATAAACGATCTGCTGCGGAGCTAGGTCAACCAGAAGGGCGACCACCTTGGCACCCGCGCCAGCGCGAGGAGGGTCGAGCACGACGGTCGCATCCTTGAATGAAGCCCCCTGCTGCATGGCCCGCTGCTGATCTTGCAAGAAACGGTCGACCTGGGCGCAAACTGCCTTTGCCTTTGGCATGTCGGCGATGTTCAAGGTGGCATCTTCCGTGGCGCGCTTGAAAGCCTCAACCGTGGTGACCCGAGTTTCGTTTCCAAAGCGCGAAGCGAGTGAGCTCGCGAAAAGGCCAACGCCACCATAGAGGTCGAGGTTGTTTGCCGACTTATTGAAACCGGCTTCATCGACCATGTCGAGAACCGTCTTGGCAAGAAGTTCGGCAGCCTTGCGGTGCACCTGCCAGAAACCGCCGCCAGAAATTCTGAATGTGCGACCGGCAGCGCGCTCAACCAAGCGTTCGTCGCCCTTGATTTTTTCGTCGACCTTCCACTGCAACTGCCCGGTGTTTGAAGCGGCGATGTCGATCTTTTTTACGCCAGACCAATTCTTTGCGTGCAAAGCTGCCTCGCGAATTTCTTCAACGGCTAACGGCAGATCGCGCACCAGAACCACATCGTGACTGCGCTCCATGTATGGGCCGGCGTCGCCGAATTCGTTAACGTGCAACTGCACTCTCGTGCGGTAGCCGAGACCATTGTTTTCTTCGTCGCCCTCTACAGCTTCGACTTCAACTCGACGCTCGATGCCGGCCATGCGCTGCAGGGCCTCTTCGATAACGTCGGCTTTGAGCTCGCGCTGGCGAGCCAACCGGATGTGCCCAAACTCGGCACCACCGGCACCGCCGACTCCGGCTTGATCCCAGACGTGTTCGACACGATCTGGCGAGGCGGTCAAAATCTCCTGCGGCTCAGCTCTGCAAAAAGCTCCCCCGCGATCTTCGTAAACCAGAGCGCGCACCTTTTCACCGGGCAATACGTGCGAGACGAAAACCACACGCCCCTCGTGACGAGCCACGAAGATTCCGCCGTGTGCAACTTTTTCGATGTCGAGTTCGAGCACGCGACCTAGCCAATTGGTGTCTGTATTCACTAGACAAGTGTGCCAGAGTATTTTCAT
>WLIA01000030.1 GCA_009702455.1 Actinomycetota bacterium
CAGCAAGATTGTGCTCGATTCAACCCTGTTTTCTGGCCCATCCTGGGAGCCAACCTGGGAGCGCAGCGAGCAAACTCAGGGCTACATGTCTGAGGTAACC
The DNA here is from genome assembly GCA_009702455.1 of Actinomycetota bacterium. Lineage (GTDB taxonomy): Bacteria > Actinomycetota > Actinomycetes > Actinomycetales > Microbacteriaceae > Rhodoluna. Next base: position 101 of record WLIA01000030.1, read on the forward strand.
GCGCTGCAGGTTGATGGTGACCGCAAGAATCCGGCATCTGCCACCTCGACGAGAAGCACAACTCCGGTTGCCAACGCGGGCAAGTATTTCAAAACCGCACTCGGAACATCTGCCGCAGCCGCAGTTGTTTCAGAAGCCAAGATGCCAGCGGGCATGAAGCAAATCGCAAGCGTCTATTCGCAACCGATCAGCCAGTGGGTGAAGTACATGCTGCTCACCTCAGACAACACCCAAGCCGAATACCTTGCCCGACTCGTTTCGCTCAAGCAGGGTTTCGACGGTTCGTTCAACTCGCTCAACGCCGCAATCAAGATGGGCTTGAACGCAACAATGCTGTCGTCTGCGAACCTAACCATCAAAGACGGCAGTGGGCTTTCTGATTTCAACTCGATTACGCCAAAGTATCTCGCGCAATTCTCGAAGCTCGTGCTGAGTGGTGTTGGCAACTACGCGGTCATATATCAGGGATTACCTATCGCGAATGAGAGTGGCTCGCTAGCATCGCGTTTCAACAAAGAAAATCTCGATGCTGCCGGCAAGATCATTGCAAAGACCGGATGGATCAAGCGCGGTTACACCCTGTCTGGAATCATCAAGTCGAAAGATGGTGTCGATTTGGTTTTTGCGGTGTACGCGCACGGCAAAGTTGATGACACGACCAAACTGGCTATCGATAACTTCGTGACGGCGGTTTACCGTTGCGGCGATTCACTTTCAAATAACTAAATTCTTCAAGCAACCGGGTTCTTCGAACAACAAGAGGTGAAAAAGTGCGTGCTCTACTAATTGTTGATGTGCAGAATGACTTCTGCGAGGGTGGTTCTCTAGCCGTTGCCGGCGGCGCTGCAGTAGCAAGCAAAATCACCGACTATCTGAAGAACAACGCTGGTGACTATTCGCTAATTGTTGCCTCGCGCGACTGGCACGACGCAAACAGTTCAAACGAGGGCCACTTTGCTATCGACGGTGCAGAGCCAGACTTTGTCGACTCGTGGCCACCGCACTGTGTATCGGGCAGCACGGGCGCTGACTACCACCCGAATCTTGATCAAACCTTCATCGGGGTGCACGTGCAAAAGGGCATGGGGCACGCGAGCTATTCGGCGTTTGAAGGCATCACCACCGATGGCCGCACTCTCGAGCAGGTTCTTTCTGATGCCCAGGTGACCGCGCTTGATGTTGTCGGCATCGCAACTGACTACTGCGTTCTAGCCTCTGCGCTGGATGCCCGCAAAACCGGCATTGCCGTGACCGTGCTGACAGAGATGTGCGCAGGAATCGCGGTTGCCAGCACAGACGCGGCTCTAGCCCAGCTGCAGCAAGCCGGCTGTGCCGTTGTGACTTCGGTTGCCTAAACTATTTGCATCCGAACAATTTGAGCGAGGTAAGGGCGATGGCGCTTAGCGAAAAAGAACTCTTGGCCAAAGTGCCAACCGGTCTATACATCGGTGGCAAGTGGCAAGAAGGCAGCGCTTCGACCAAGATCTCGGTCGAAGACCCGGCCACCGGTGACATCCTGCTCGAAATTGCCAACGCCAACGCAGATGATGCCCTTCGCGCTCTTACCGCAGCCGACGAAGCTCAGGCCAAGTGGGCTCGCGTTGCACCTCGCGATCGTTCAGAAATCTTGCGTCGCACTTTTGACTTGGTTCGTGCGCGCAGCGAAGAGTTCGCCATGCTCATCAGCATGGAAATGGGAAAGCCACTGGTCGAAGCTCGTGGCGAAGTTACATATGGCAACGAGTTCTTGCGCTGGTTCAGCGAAGAGGCCGTTCGAATTTCAGGTCGCTACGGAACTTCGCCTGAAGGCGTGGGCAGAATGCTTGTCGCTCAACGTCCGGTTGGTCCTGCGTTTGCAATCACTCCGTGGAACTTTCCTCTGGCCATGGCAACAAGAAAAATCGGGCCGGCGATTGCTGCCGGTTGCACGATGGTGGTTAAGCCGGCTGAACTTACTCCGCTCACAACCTTGTTGCTAGTGGCAACCCTCGAAGAAGCCGGTCTGCCAGCCGGAGTTGTCAACGTGATCACAACTTCAACATCGGCAGCAACGAGTGCGCCAATCATCTCTGACTCGCGTCTTCGCAAAATCACCTTCACAGGTTCAACCGAGGTTGGCGTCAAACTGCTCGAGCAGAGTGCTAAGCGAGTATTGCGCACCTCGATGGAGCTCGGCGGAAACGCACCTTTCCTTGTGTTTGAAGATGCAGACATCGATGCTGCCGTCAATGGCGCGATGCTCGCGAAGATGCGCAACATCGGTCAGGCTTGCACCGCGGCCAACCGCTTTATTGTTCACGATTCTGTCGCAGAAGAGTTTGGACAGAAGTTCGCCGAGCGAATGGGTGCACTCAAACTCGGCCGCGGTTTGGCCGAGAGCACCACCTGCGGCCCTGTGATCAACGAGAAGGCGCGAGCCAACATGACCCGCTTGGTTGAAGAGACCAAGAAGCAGGGCGCAAACGTGCTCACCGGTGGCGAAGCCCAATCGGGCGACGGCTACTTCTTTGCTCCTACCGTGCTCGACAATGTGAAGCCCGGTTCGACCATTCTTCAAGAAGAGATTTTTGGCCCAATTGCGCCAATCACCCGCTTCAAGACCGAAGAAGAGGCCGTGCGCCTGGCCAACGACACCGAGTTCGGTTTGGTTAGCTATGCCTTCACTCAAGACTTGAAGCGCGGTTTGCGACTAATCGAGACCCTCGACACCGGCATGACCGGCCTAAACACCGGCCTGGTTTCGAACGCGGCGGCGCCATTTGGTGGCGTGAAGGCGTCTGGTCTTGGTCGCGAAGGTGGCCCAGAGGGCATCAACGAATATCTTGAAACCAAGTATGTGATGACGCCAGATCCTCTGGCCTAAACAGAACCTTTAGCGGTCGCGTCGAGCACCTTGGTCGGCGGTCACCGTGAAAATGTTTGGTTTTCCATAACCGAGCAATTCAAATTCGGCAAGAACCGCCAAAGTAATCTCGCTGACTTTTGCAATCGGAGCAAGCGCAATCGCGGCACCGCCGAATCCGCCGCCGGTCATTCGTGCCCCGACAGCTCCGTGGCGAATTGCAACATCGACCGCAGTGTCGAGTTCGTCAATTGAAATTTCAAAGTCGTCGCGCATCGAAACGTGTGATGCGTTGAGCAGAGCGCCGATAGCGGTTGGCCCTTCTGCTCGAAGGTTTTCAACTGTTTCAAGCACACGCTCGTTTTCGGTGACGATGTGCTTCACTCTTCTGAAGGCCACGTCATCCATGATTTCTTTAGCTTTATCGAGTTGATCTACAGACACCTCGCGAAGTGAGGCAACACCCATTTGTGAGGCTCCAAGCTCACAAGCAGCGCGCCTCGTTGCATAACCGCCATCGTTAAGTCGGTGGGCAACGCGAGTGTCGATAATCAGCAACTCGAGACCGGCAGCATCGAAACCCAATTCAATCGACTGTGCCTCGAGCGACTTGCAGTCGAGAAAAACCGCGTGGTCTCTTTCACCGAGTAGCGAGGCAGACTGATCCATGATTCCGGTTGGTGCACCAACAATTTCGTTTTCTGCGAGTTGCCCGCAACGAGCCAACTCGGCTCGCGACAGCCCGGTGTTCCAGAGTTCGTTTAGGGCCAGCGCCGTTGAACACTCGATGGCAGCTGAAGAAGAAAGACCTGAACCAACCGGCACGTCTGATTCAAAGTAGGCATCAAAGCCTTTGCCCGTGGTTTGGCTCAGCTTCTGAATTGCCCAGGCAACGCCGAACGGGTATGCCGCCCAGTCGTTATCGGAGTTTTTGGCTATCTGGCCGAGCTCGACCTCGTGTTGCACGGGCGAAAACGAAGAGCTGACCCTAACCAGCGAGTCTTCACGCGAGCTGATGGCTGCGTAAGTTCGACGGTTGATTGCAAACGGAAGCACGAATCCGAGGTTGTAATCGGTGTGCTCACCAATCAGGTTCACACGACCCGGCGCAGACCAAATGCCGGCTGGCGCATAGCCGTATTGGCTCTCGAAAGCGGCAGCAACTGATTCAATGTTTCGCGAGGTGGTCACGTTAGTGGCTTCTGCCTGAGTTGCTTGCAGTTAGGGCTTCGCGAATTTGTGCTGCTGTCTTCTCTGGAGCGAAGTCGGCGATGAATGCGCCCATTGCAGATTCTGAACCGGCAAGATATTTCAGCTTGTCTGCTGCGCGGCGCGGAGAAGTAATCTGCAGCTGCAAACGCACATTCTTGCCAGCGTCAAGAAGCGGTGCCTGGTGCCAGGCCGAGATGTATGGTGTCGGTGTTTCATAAATCTCATCGAGTGAGCCCAAGAGGCTTCGGTAAACCTCGGCCAACTCGGTTCGCTCATCGGCGGTTAGCTGTGCCAGGTGCTGCACATGTCTGTGGGGTAGAAGGTGAATCTCAATTGGCCAACGCCCGGCAAACGGCACGTAGGCGGTGAAGTTGTCGCTGCGAATCAGAGTGCGCTCTGAGTTCTGTTCGAACTTCAACGTCTGTTCAAATAGATCTGCACCAAATCGCTCAATCGACGAAAGCAACTTCTGTGTGCGCGGTGTCACGAAAGGGTAGGCATAAATCTGCCCGTGCGGGTGGTGCAGGGTCACGCCAATTTCTTGACCACGGTTTTCAAACGGAAAAACCTGCATGACGCCTGGTAGCGATTGAAGGTGTTCTGTGCGATCGGCCAAAGCATCTAACACGGTGTTAACTCGCTGAACCGGCATGGCTGCGAGCGAGCCGAGGTGCTCAGGGCTGAAAACCACGACTTCGCATCGACCAACAGACTTTCTAGTTGCTCCAAGGTCTAGGCCATCGACTCGGGCAAAGTTCTCATCTACCGCAGGCAACAGCTCGGGGCCAAATGACGGGCTTTTGTTTTCAAAAACGGCGACATCGAAAATATCTGGCAGTTCGCTCAGATTCTCGGCAGTGGTTGGGCAGAGCGGGCACTGGTTAGCAGGTGGCAAGAACGCGCGGGCGTGCCTGTGCGCCGCAACCGAAACCCACTCCGAGGTGAGCGAATCTAGGCGCATCTCGGCAACATCTGGCCGCTCGGCTGTCGGTCGCTGGTCGGGCTTGCGCTCGGAAGTTAGAGCCGAACCGACGTCATCGAAGTAAAAGAGGTCTCGCCCGTCAGAGAGCTTGGCGTCGTGCTTTACGCTCATTCGATAACTCCTGACCTGACGGTTGCGGTACTTACGGCTAGGCTGAAATTTGCCGAGGCGTTAGACCTAAGTATAAAGAACTCCGAATTTTGAGCTCGTTGTCTCAGCAGGGTTACCAGAGAGGCAGTCGCTGTGAAGTTCACCTTTAGAGACCCACAAGGCAACTCGGTCGGGTCTACCGAATTCGCCAAGCAAATTCTCGCGACTGCGGTCGAGAAGACCCAGCCCGATTTTGCGCGTGAGATTTTGGCCGAAAGCAAGTGGCGAAAGAACTACCAGAGCTATTTCTTGAGGCTCAGCAAAATCGAGTTTGGCGATCGGGCAATCGCGCTCGAAGTAATGCAGTCGGCTCTGACTGCAATGACCGAGCAGATTCAAAACGAAAATAATGAATCAATTGCCGGGCTAGCTCGGGCCGGGTTCGTCGCAAAGGGTCTTGTCGAAACAGTCGCAGTTGCCGGAACCGGTGTGGTCGAGCCGATGTGGCCGAACGCCAACCTCGCTGAATTGGCGGCCGGATGGGTCAACCGCGACCTAGCCGAACCCGATGTGCTTGAGGCATTCAAATATTTGCAGAACAACCCGGGCACAAAACCAGGCGGCGATCTTCTCTTTGCACTCGCCGGAAACGCCGAACTCTCTGGTGCGAAAGACTGGCTGAGCCTCGGCGGTCGAGTTGCGGTCGTGGCTAGGCCAAACCCTGTTGCCTGGCAGGCACTACTCGAACACGCCAAACGGTCGGCTGGCACACTCTTGGTTCCTGTGTTGCGCGCAAACAATGCGAAGCCAGAACTCTATGAACGCGCCGGGCTCGATCTCGTGCAAGACGTTTCGGCAATCGCCAGTTGGTTGCACGAATTGTCGAGAACCGAATCTCGTGTTGTCGTCTCGAGTTATGCATATATCGGTGGCTCGAACCAGATAATTGCGCAGGCCGCTCAGGATGCGCTTATCGCGGCTGCGTCGACCAACATCGCGAAGTCGAAACTCGCTCTATCTTGGCTGGCTACCCCGCTAGACGTTGTGGTTGCCGGCAAAGAGATTCATGACAGACAGCTTGAGAAGCACCGCGCTCGCGGTTCGCTGGTTCGAGCGCGCGACGGCTTCTGGCGCATCTTTGGGCAACTCGAAAAGGCCGAGCCAACTCTGATCGAAACGACCTCGGGCACATCGGTGTCTTTCGATGCCTCCTCGGTAAGGCAGGGCTCAAGCTATCTTCTGGCGAAGCACAGCGAAAAGTGGCGGGCCATGGTTGCGGCGAGGCAAGGCAACCTGGTGTCTTACACGGTCGCACCGCCCGCTGCCACGAGATCTGTGCTCAGCGTGAAGGTTCTCAACTACACCTATAAAGGTCTCGCCAGATTTGGCGTCTATCCTTTCTCGGCGGCGGCAACCAGAAGAGTCATGGCGCTGTTGCTGCTGCGCAACCTGAACGACAGCAACTCACCGGCAGCACCGGCAAACAGCGGCAACCAAGTCAGATTGGTTTCGGCAACTTCGGTGCACGGTGCAACCTGGCGATTGGCATACAGTTCAGAATCGATTTGGGTGGTGGCAACCGTTCTCGGATTCTTTTCTCGTCGAGACAAAAACGCGATTGTCGAAATTGACTCGCCATCAAATCGCCTTGCGAAGTAGATTGGTCAACATGCAGAAACCAGTTCAGACAATTCAATGGCCGGCATTAGTCGCGGCCATTCTTGGGCCGATTCAGGTTGTCGTCGGTTTCAATTTGGCGCAGGCACTGTGGCCAGAGTTCGATCCGATTGCGAAGACAATCAGTGACTTAGCCGCAAACGATTCGCCAGTGCAAGTTTTGATGACTTCTTTCTTCTATTTCGGTGCAACCCTGTCACTGGTGGTTGCAGTGTGGGCGCGCAGCTTCTCAATTCCCGGTCGAATCACAATCGCTCTTGCCGGCTTGGCAACTTACGGGCTGGCTTACTTCGCAACCCCGAGCCAAGACTCTTTTTCAGTGGAGCACAGAATTTTTGCGATCATCTCGTTTGTGTTGTCGGCCGCTTGGCCGCTGTTCTCGATGCGATTCGATAAGCGCTATCCGTGGATTCTGCAGCCGGCCGGCGCAATTTTGGGAACCTTCTTGCTGACTGCCTCTGCCCTTATCTTTCTCGCCAGTTGGACGGATCCGGCTTCGACAATGACCGGCTTCTGGGAGCGCGTCATCGCGGTCAGCCAGACCTGGTACATGGCCTTGGTCATCTGGATCTGCTGGGTGAGCGAGCGAAAGCTTCGTTCGCCGCGCTAAGGCTGAATTCGCCCGCTAAACCCTTGTTGGCCTCGCAATTGCTGCGCCACTATTGTTATTTATGTGAGCGCTCTCATTTCGAGTCAGATTCTGCAGCTTTCTTCTGCAGACGGCCTTTGGCGCGCGCAAATCAGCCCGGTTGGGGCATCACTTGTTGGCCTATGGCATGCCGATGTCGAGATCGTTGCTTCGCCATACGATGAACCGCTGCGAGCCCTCGCCGGATCAGTTATGGCTCCTTGGCCCAATCGCCTAGAAGACGGCACCTGGAAACTTGGCAATCGCGAATTCGCCGCGGTCGTGAATGATACCGACGGCAACAATGCAAACCACGGATTAGTTTTCGATAAAGCGTTCGACATCGTGAACCAAACCGACTCGTTGCTTCGCCTTGAAACCAGAATATTTGATGAGCTTGCCTACCCGTTTGAGGTTTTGCTGAAGGTAACTTATTCGCTCGAAAACGACGGGCTAAAGATCTCGTTCGAAGCGCTAAATCAAGCAGCAGAAGCAGTGCCAGTGGCTTTTGGTCTGCATCCATATTTTGTGGCTGAAGAAGACTCAGAACTTGATCTGAATGCTCGCACCTGGGTTCAGAAAAACTCACGCAATCTGCCGATTCATTCTTCGCCGATTGATTCTTCATCGGCGGCTCAGCAGGGTCGAAACAGAATTGCCGAACTCGATATCGACGACTGCTTCACCGATTTTGTTTCAAACGAGCGAGGCTACTTTGTGACAACAATCACACGACCCTCAATGGGCATGGCTGTCGACATCGAACAGAGCCACGCTTTGTCGTTTCTGATGCTCTACAAACTTCAAGAAGTTGAGAAGAAGAAAAGAATGTTGCTCGCGGTTGAACCACAAACAAGCAAAGCAAATTTTCTGCGAAACCTCGAGGGTGAAACTTTGCTGCAACCGAACCAGGTGCTCGAAGCTACGTGTCACATCAAACTAAGGAAAATCTAATGAGCAACGAAATGACCTGGAAGCCTCTTGGCAACTATTCAAAAGAAGCTCGTGTAAGCATCGCGGTGGCAGCGATCGCTGTGATTTTCGCGGCAGAGACCTTCTTGAACCCTGCCGGACAATACGAGCCGTTCATGTCGGTTTTGGCCTTCGCGGCTGCCGCAGTTGCTGGCTTCAGGGCCTATAGAACCAAGGCATACCTGGGGTTTCTGGCTATCCCGCTTTCGCTCGTCTGGCTCAACCCCTTGCTTGGCGGAGACTGGTTCGACTCGATCTCTCAGGTGCACTTTCTTACGCACGCTGCCTTCGCCATGCTTTTTGCCATCTATGCCTACACGTTCATGCGCATGGCGGTGAATAAACCAAATGGCTAACGATAACTGGGTTGGCTTTGCCAAATCGCCAAAGCCTGATCCGAATCTCTCGCGTTTGCGAGTAGAGGCCAGCTTCGATTTTTTGCTTGCCGCAGAACAGGTCTTTCAGATTGTCACTAGCGCTCAGGGCTTAAGTTCTTGGTTGCACAAGACCGAGAAAACAGAGGTTCGCACTTCTGGAAAAATCAAGTTTCTCGATGTCGCCAAAGAATTTGAGCGAGCTGTCTTTTCGCTTGTCGACATCGGTCGCCGAGTTGTAATCAACAGCGAAATTTTTGGAGAAGTCGAAATCTCGTTTGATAAGAAACAGCAGCGACTAGATGCCACCTTCACGAAAATGGTTTTAGATGCAGACAGGCAAGAGCTAGAAGAACTGTTTCACAAGTGTCTAGATGACCTGAAAACTCGAGTAGGCGCAAAGTCATGAACGTCAAAAAGGCGAACATCTATGACGTAGCTGCTCTCGCAGAGGTCTCACACCAAACCGTCTCAAGGGTCTTGAACAACCAGCCAAACATTAGACCTGCAACGCGCGAGCGTGTTGAGGCGGCGATGCTGACTCTCGGCTACCAGCCGAATCCGGCAGCGCGTTCTCTGGTGACGGCCAAGAGCAACATGATTGGCCTGCTGGTTGCTGACACCGTGCTCTATGGTCCGGCAGGAATGCTAAACGCGATGGAGCGTCAGGCTCGCAAGGCTGGCTATTTCGCGATCACTGTTGCAATCAGAAGCGATTCACCAGAGTCTTGGGCAGAGGGAATTCAGCACCTCTCAAAAATGCACATCGAGGGCCTAGCCACGATTGCTCTGAGTTCCGAAGTGTTGCAAATGGCTGCGACCATGCTGCCGAATGTCACGTTGATTGCAATTGACGCCGATGACGAAGCAACCGACTTTCAAACCGTCGGCATCGACAACTTCGACGGCGGTTACGTTGCCACCAAGCACCTCATTGAATTGGGGCACAAGCGAATTCTGCACATCACCGGGCCGGTTACTTCGTCTGAAGCAAACAGCCGCCTTCGAGGCTATGAGAGCGCTATGGCCGAAGCGCATCTAGAGCCTTCTGTCGTGCAGGGCGATTGGAGCTCGGATACCGGCTACCGTCTAGGAGTTGAGCTAGACCTAGACGCCGCCGCACCAACGGCAATCTTCACTGCCAACGATCATTTAGCGCTCGGCCTCACCAAAGCGCTCACCGGTCGCGGGGTCTCGGTGCCAGACGACATCAGCCTGGTTGGCTTCGATGACCTTCCAGAGTCGCCATACTTCAACCCGCCACTCACCACAGTGCGCCAAGACTTCACTCAACTGGGCGAATTGGCAATGCAACTTTTGCTCAGCAATCTTGCCGGGGCTAAGCGCAAGAAGACAGCAACAATCAAGCCGCAACTTGTGGTTCGCGAGTCGGCAACGAGAATTTCAAGCAAGAGAAAGTCGAGCAAGCAGTGAGCGCAAAATACACAATCGGCGTAGATTACGGAACCCTCTCGGGTCGAGCGGTCGTGGTTCGAGTTTCAGATGGCAAAGAGATGGCCAGTGCCGTCTTTGATTATCCAAATGCCGTCATGGATGAAAAACTCAACGCCACCGGCAGAGCGCTGGCACCAGATTGGGCGCTGCAAGATGCCAACGACTACGTCGAAGTTTTGAAGCACGCGGTTCCTGAATCGATCAGATTGGCGGCAATCGATGCCAACGATGTGGTTGGCATCGCAACAGACTTCACGGCCTGCACAATCTTGCCGGTGCTAGAAGACTCGACCCCGCTATCGAATCTCGACGAATTCATAGATCGACCGCACGCATACGTGAAGCTCTGGAAGCATCACGCCGCCCAGCCGCACGCAGATCGCATAAATCAACTCGGTCGCGATAGAAACGAATCGTGGATGCCGAGATACGGCGGTCAGATTTCTTCTGAGTGGGAGCTAGCCAAGGGTTTGCAACTCTTCGAAGAAGACCAAGAGATTTACGACCGCATGTACAAGTTCGTCGAAGCCGCCGACTGGATTATCTGGCAGCTTTGCGGCAAGTATGTTCGAAATGCCTGCACCGCCGGCTACAAGGGCAATTTGCAGGATGGCGAGTATCCGTCGAAAGAATTCTTCGCAGCGCTGAACCCTGGCTTTGCAAACTTTGCGGTCGAAAAACTCGACCACGAAATCGGTCAACTCGGCGCAGAAGCCGGAAAACTCACGGCCGAAGCCGCCGCCTGGACGGGCCTTCGCGAGGGAATCACGGTTGCCGTCGGCAACGTCGACGCCCACGTAACTGCTCCGGCAGCGCAGGCAACTCAGCCGGGGCAGATGGTTGCCATCATGGGAACCTCAACCTGTCACGTGATGAACGGCGACAAACTCGTTGATGTGCCCGGCATGTGTGGCGTTGTCGACGGCGGCATAGTCAGCGGTCTATACGGCTATGAAGCTGGGCAGTCGGGCGTTGGCGACATCTTCGCCTGGTATGTCAACAACCAGGTTCCGGCCGAATACTTTGCGGCAGCCGAAAAAACTGGCAAGAGCATTCACCAGCACCTAACCGATCTCGCCGCCGAAGAACCGATCGGTGCGCACGGATTAGTTGTGCTCGACTGGCACAGCGGAAACCGAAGCGTTTTGGTCGATCACGAGTTGAGTGGTTTGGTTGTCGGGCTCACGTTGACCACCAAGCCCGAGCAGATTTATCGCGCTCTGCTCGAAGCAACAGCCTTCGGCACTCGCAAGATTGTCGAAACCTTTCAGAAGTCTGGCGTCGAAGTAAACGAGTTCATCGTGGCCGGTGGTTTGCTCAAGAACAAGTTTTTGATGCAGCTCTACAGCGATGCAACACGTTTGCCGCTTTCTACGATCGCAAGCGACCAAGGCCCAGCACTCGGCTCAGCAATTCACGCGGCGGTTGCTGCCGGTGAATATGCCAACATTCGTGAAGCCGCTGAAGCCATGGGCAAGTCGAACCGCGGGGTCTACCAACCAAACGAGTCGGCTTCGAAAGAGTATGACAAGTTATATAGCGAGTATGAAATTCTGCACGACTACTTCGGTCGTGGAGTCAACGATGTAATGAAGCGACTAAAGAAAATTCGACGCGAGGCAACCAATGACTAATCAAATTCAAATCGAACAAGCAACCAAAGTTGTCTGCGATCTGCACCAGGAGCTTGTGAAGAACAATCTCGTTGTCTCAACTGGCGGAAACATTTCGCAACGAATTACCTTCGCAGACGGGTCACCTGACCTTTTCGTGATCAAGCCATCGGGTGTCTCGTATGAAAAGTTGCGACCGGTTGACATGGTTGTTTGCGATCTCGA
>WLIA01000031.1 GCA_009702455.1 Actinomycetota bacterium
CGTAACTCGAATGGGTTACGACAAGGTTCCAAAACAGGGTGATGGCATTGGCCCGAAGTCACCGCAGCCAGACGAAGCTCTTGGTCTTCGCAGAGGTCGCGCGGCTTCAGCATTCATGCTCGCGTTGCCGGGTGGTGCTTACATCTATCAGGGTGAGGAGCTCGGTCTTCCAGAGCACACAACCCTCGAAGAGAAGTTTCGCGAAGACCCAACCTTCTTTAGAACAAAGGGCGAGCGCGTGGGTCGCGATGGTTGCCGCGTGCCGCTTCCGTGGGAAGCCGGAGTAAACGAGTCAAACGGATTCTCATCAACCGGAAAATCTTGGTTGCCGCAGCCTGCGAGTTACAAGCGTTACGCGCGCAGCGAGCAGCAGGGCGTTGCCGGTTCGACTCTCGAGCTCTACAAGCGTCTGCTAAAAATTCGCAAGGATTTGCAACTGGGTGCGGGTGACTTCAGGTGGGCAGCCGAATTCCAAGATGGCAGCGAAACTCTCGCTTACATCAACAGCGGAGTTCTAGTGTTGAGCAACTTTGGCAAAAAAGCAGTTGTTGTTCCGGCGGGAGAAATTCTTGTGACCACTCAGCACGACCTCACCATCGAAGGTGAACTTGAGCAAGACCAGACTGTCTGGATCAAACTCTAAGTCGCTAACAATCGCAGCTCACTTGGTTAGCCGGTCACTTTCGGGTAATCTAGTGAAGTTGTTTCAAAGCAAGGCTAGTTACCCAAGCGGCCAAAGGGATCTGACTGTAAATCAGCCGTCTCAGACTTCGGGGGTTCGAATCCCTCACTAGCCACGAAAACCCACTCCTCCACGAGTGGGTTTTTGCATTCATGTAAAGAGGAATCAGATGTCAGAAAACTCATCGGCCACAGCGCCAGAAGCCGCCGAATATGCGGGATGGAAAAAGCGCGTTACCGTCTTCTTGGTCGGACAGACCATTTCGACTTTTGGTTCGTTTCTAGTTCAATACGCGTTGATGTGGCACCTAACCCTGACGACAAAGTCTGGAACAGTCTTGGCATTGGCAGCCGTGTTCGGGTTCTTGCCGCAGGCCATTGTTTCGATTTTCGCTGGAGTTTGGGCCGACCGAGTGAACCGCAAGATCATGATCATCATCGCAGACTCTGCAATTGCCTTGGCCACTTTCGGTCTCGCGCTGCTGATGCTCTCTGGGGTCGATGACCTGTGGTTGATCTTCGCAGTTATGGCGGTGAGGTCTTTTGGTGCCGGAGTTCAAAGCCCTGCAATCTCAGCACTGCTGCCTCAAATTGTGCCAAACGAAAAGCTGATGAGAGTCAACGGCATCAATAGCAGCGTTCAGTCATCGCTGATGCTGCTTGCACCTGTTGCCGCCGCCGCGGTTTACGCAAGCATGTCGCTGGTCGGCATTTTGTTTATCGATGTGGTGACCGCGATTGTTGGCCTTTCGCTGCTTGCCACCGTTGCGGTTCCCACGCTGGCTCGCGCAGCGAGTGCCGACAAGCCGTCTTACTTCGCAGACCTCAAAGAAGGAATGAGCTACATCTTCACGCACCAATTGGTTCGCTGGGTGATGGCAATTTTTGCAATCGTATTTCTGCTTATCGTTGCCCCATCGAATCTTTCGCCGTTGATGCTGGTTAGAAACTTCGGAACCGAAATTTGGAAACTAACCGTGCTCGAACTCTCGTTCGGAGTCGGCATGGCCGTTGGTGGTGCACTCATTGCCGGCCTGGCTAACAAGCTCGACCGAATCGGCACAATAATCACTACCTCTGTGGCTTTCGGTGTTTTGGCGATTGTCATGGGCTTTACCACCAACCTGATTTTGTTCTTCAGTCTGTTCTTCTTTATTGGCTTGATTGTTCCAGCGTTCTCAACCTCGGCGATGACTCTGCTGCAAGAAACCGTTGAGCCAGAGCGCCAGGGGCGCGTGTTCGGTTTTGTCGGCATTGTTATCGCAGTTGCAATGCCGCTCGGCATGGCGGTGCTCGGCCCACTTGCCGATGTGGTCTCGGTAGAAATTTTGCTGATCGTCACGGGTGCCGCAACAATCGTGATTGCCGCTTTCGCGGTTCTCTTGCCATCGGGAAAGCGCGCTAGGGCAGCTGCTCACGCCTCGACTGGCAAGTCGTTAGTAGATTAAAAAGGTCGCAAATAAGGCGACCAGTTCAAGGAGATCGACGATGATCAAGTTCATTACAGGCCGCAAGAGTGCATGGGTCACACTACTCATTGGTCTCATCTTTGCGATTCTCGCCTTTGGGCCACTGCGCGCGGCAAGCACCGAGACCAGCCCGGGTGTTGGGCTGCCGGCAGACACTGAGTCTGTTGTTGTCGATGAACTTATTTCTACGCTGCCCGGTTCAGACTCAACTGCCGCCGTAATTGTTTATGCGGCAGACAGCAAATTAACCGACGAACAGGTCACCTGGTTGCAAGGCAGCTTCGACCCGATGGCACAGATGCTGGTCGGTGGTGCAAACGAAAAGTTTGTTGAGTTCAGCAATTTAGAAGTTAACGGTTCAAAGTTTGTTCCCCCCGCTGCGATTTCTGAAGATTCGACAACTGCTGTAATCACCGTTCCGATGGAACAAACCGATGCAACCGAAGAAATCGTTGAGCGTGTCAAAATACTTCGTGAGCTTGCAAAAGAGGATGCACCCGCGGGGCTTGAAGTTTATGTAACCGGCCCAGAGGGATTCTCTGCCGACCTTTCGGGTGTTTTTGCGGGCGCTGACTTCACGCTCTTGCTCTCTACGGTGATTATCGTTGCCGTCTTGCTTTTGATAACTTATCGTTCGCCGACCCTGTGGCTTGTTCCGCTTCTTGTTGTTGGTGTTGCCGATGGAATGGCTGGTCAGTTGGCGCGCCAGGTTGCTGCGCTATTTGGAATAACACCTGACGGTTCTGTTACGGGAATTCTTTCGGTCTTGGTGTTCGGTGCCGGAACAAACTACGCGCTGCTCCTAATCGCTAGATATCGCGAAGAACTACTTCTGCACGAGGATAGACACTTTGCCATGGCGCAAGCGGTTCGCGGTGCTGGCCCGGCAATCATCGCCTCGGGCACAACGGTAACTCTCGCGTTGCTAACTCTTTCGTTTGCAGATCTCGCCGGCAACCGCGCACTCGGTCTCGTCTGCGCTACCGGAATCGTGATCGCAATGATTGCCGCTCTCGGCGTTCTGCCTGCAGCGCTCGTGGTGTTCGGTCGCGGTCTCTTCTGGCCTTTCGTTCCAAAGTTCGGTGGCATCAACAAGAGCGACAGCGGCCTTTGGGCCAAGCTGGCCAAGGGCGTTAGCAAGCGTCCGGTGGCCGTTTCGATTCTGGGTGTTCTAATTCTCGGTGGTCTTGCCTCGGGCGTTAGCGGCATTCAGGTTGGCCTGGCTTCAACCGACCGATTCTTAAAGACACCCGAGGCCGTAGTTGGTCAGCAGGTTTTGGCCGAGGCGTTTCCGGCTGGAAGCACTAGCCCGACCATAGTTGTAGCCAAGAGCGCCCAGGCCGAAGAGGTCAAGGCCCTGGTCGAAAACGTTGATGGTGTCGACTCGGTTTCTGTTGGCGAGAGCAACGCAACTATTACGCAGCTGAACGTGGTGCTTGAGGCAGAGGGTCAGTCTGAGGAGGCCTATGCCGCCATCAACCTGATTCGAGATGAAGTAGACAAGGCAACCGGCGCAGATGCAAAAGTTGGTGGCCTCGATGCGCAAGCGCTTGACGTCAAGGATGCGTATGCGCACGATCAGCTGATCGTCATCCCGCTGATTTTGATTCTGGTGTTTGTAGTGCTGGTGATTCTTCTGCGTTCGTTCGTTGCACCGGTGCTGCTCTTGACTACCGTGGTTGCGTCTTTCTTCGCTTCGATGGGTGCGGGTTGGTTGATCTTCACAAGCGTTCTAGGTTTTCCAGCGCTTGATCTGAGCGTGTTCCTGTATAGCTTCTTGTTCTTGGTTGCGCTGGGTGTTGACTACAACATCTTCTTGGTGACCCGTGCGAAAGAAGAAGCCGAAAAGGTTGGCACTCGTCAGGGAATGATTAAGGCGCTGAGCGCAACAGGTGGTGTCATCACTAGCGCTGGTATCTTGCTCGCTGCCGTGTTTGCGGTGCTGGGTGTTCTGCCTTTGGTCGCGTTGGCTCAGATCGGTGTGATTGTTTGCATCGGTGTGCTTCTCGACACGCTATTGGTTAGAACCGTGATTGTTCCTGCGCTCGCATTCATGACCGGCAAGAAGTTCTGGTGGCCGCTCAAGAAAATCGAAGCGTAAACGATTGCTTAGATAACGCTCGCAAACCAAGCGAGATAGGGAATTCCAACCAGCAGGTTGAGCGGAAACGTGATTCCCAAACTCGTCGTGATGTATAGACCGGGTTGCGCTTCTGGAAGCGAAAGTTTTACTGCCGCCGGTGCTGCGATGTATGACGCACTCGCGCAGAGCAGACCAAAGACGACCGAACCGCCTTCGCTCATTCCGATTGCTTGCGCCGATGCCACAGCCGCTGATCCGACGACTATTGGAAACGCGATTGCAAAAAGTAGCAGACCGAAACCTGCGCTGCGGATATCTTTGATGCTCTTGCCCGCCTGAATTCCAAGCTGCAATAAGAAGAGTGTTAGCGCGCCAGCGAAGAGACCACCGAACAGCGGTTCAACCTGCTGATAACCGGCAGAGCCAGCCACGGCACCGATCACAATGCCGCCGACCAAAAGCACAACCGACTTGCCGGTGAAAACCTCGTGCATCAGCGGCCCGAAAGCGTTGCGCATTGCCGCACGCTTGGCCAAGAAAATGCCGATGATGATTCCAGGCACCTCCATGATTGCCAAAAGGGTGAACAGGTAGGCCTCAACCTGCAGGCCGGCTTGCTCTACGAAGACCAGACCCGCTGTGAATGTGACGAGCGAGGTTGATCCGTAGTGAGCCGCGAGCGCGCCTCGATTGATTGAGTCGAGTTTGGTTAGCGCCTTGAGAACAAAATAGACGGCTAGTGGAATCAAAATGCCAAAAGCCACGGATAGCGCGGCCGGCAGCAACACCTCATCGATTTGAGCGCCCCTGAGGGCCACACCGCCCTTGAGCCCGATAGCGAGAAGAAGAAAGATTGATAGAAACTCGTAGACCTGGGCTGGAATCTGAAGGTGGCTGCGAACCGCGACCACGAGCAATCCGAGCACAAAGGCTAGAACCGCTGGCGACGTTAGGTTGCTGAGAGCTAGGGGCAGTGAGTCGAAAATCTTGGGCTCCTAATGATTGACTGGAACCACAATACAGGAAATTTATTTCAGTAATCAAGTTTCATGCTAATTTGAACTAAATGTGGGTAACGTGCCGCACTTATTAGGTCCAGAAAGCACAATAGATAAATGACGCAGTGGACTTTTCTCACACACCACGGCCATGTGCTGGTGGCCGTGGTTCAGAATCCAAACCTGACCATCGACCTTATCGCTGCCAAGGTGGGCATTACCTCTCGCGCTACGGCCAACATTCTCAACGATCTCGTCGAGGCCGGCTACCTGGTGAAAGAGCGGGTCGGGCGCAATAACCGATACACGGTTCACGGCGAGTTTCCGCTAAGGCACCCGCTGAATGACAAGGCCACTGTCGGCGATCTCTTGGCAATTTTCAACTGACAGTCACTCACCCTGCTCTAGGTAGAATTTGGCTATGGCTGACTCATCATTCGACATCGTAAGCAAAGTAGACAAGCAAGAGGCGTCTAACGCTCTCACCCAGGCTCAGAAAGAAATTGAGCAGCGCTATGACTTCAAAGGCGTTGGGGCATCAATCGACTGGTCTGGCGAGAAAGTTCTCATGAAGGCCGCCAGCGAAGATCGTGTTCTCGCGGTTCTAGACGTATTTCAGTCGAAGCTGGTCAAGCGCGGCATCTCACTAAAAAGCCTCGATGCCGGCAAGCCATTCGCTTCTGGCAAGGAATATCGAATCGAAGCCGAACTCAAAAACGGCATCGAGCAGGAGCAGGCTAAAAAGATTTCAAAAATCATTCGCGAAGAAGGTGCTAAGAGCATCAAGTCGCAGATTCAGGGCGACGAGCTTCGCGTTTCGAGCAAGAGTCGTGACGACCTGCAAGACCTAATTGCACTGCTGAAGTCAAAAGACCTCGAGGTCGACCTTCAGTTTGTTAACTACCGCTAGTTTCGATTTTCGTCGACGACGATAATTGGCGCTGTCGCCGGAAACGCGGTTAGCATCTCTTTTTCATTTCGCTTTGCTCGCTTGATCACGAACGCCGAGATTATGCCCGCTATGAAAAGTGTGATTGCCGGAAACATAAACGCAACCTGAAGATCTTGCTGCGCGAGTGCTCCCATTATGAATTTTGCCGAGAGCATGGTGAACATGTTGATCATGCTCATGCGCGATAAGACTTGAGCTGTTGTCATGCCCATGACGTTTCCACCCGCGGTGAAGAAGCTCGGCACCTGAGGGCCAACACCCAAACCGGCAATTCCCCAGAATACGCAGAGCACAACAAGCCCCAGCGTTTGATTGGTTTGGGCTACTAGCGGACCCAACCATATTCCAGCCGCGATCAGAATCGACCCGCAGATAGCACCCCACTTCGCAAGTTCGCTGATGTGAATGGTCTTCGGAATTCGGTCAACCGATAAGCGGCCAATAATCATCGCAACAGTAAATACCGTGTAAGGAATCGCACTCATGGCGGGGCTAAGCCCCATGACCTCTTTGCTAAACAAAGCACTCCAGTCGATCATGACAACCTCTGGCCAAACACCCATAAACAAACCGACCGTGAGCAACCAAACATACGGCGGGGTCTTCAACCAAGAAACTTTTTGCTGACGCTCCACCTCTTTTTTGTGACCGTCGGCCGCCGGTTCGAGCAGCACGCGACCGGCAAAGTGAAAGGCAACCAGGCAGAAAACGCCGCTCAGCGCCATGTGAGTTTTAAAGTCAATGAAATTAACCAGGATGCCGCTGATAGCTGCCGACGAAGCCGCGCCAATACTCCAAGCGGCATGCATCTTGCCAATGATGGTTCGCTTCATTTTCTTTTGTAGCATCACCGAAGCCGCGTTAATGCCGATGTTGTAAACACTGAATGCCATAGTGTTTGCAACCTGAATGGCAAAAAATATGTAAACGTTCGTCGACCATGGCAGCAGAATTACAAAAATCGCAATGAAAGCTGCCGCGCTGCGAATAATCGGACGTGTGCCAAAGCGGGCAACCAATCTGTTGGTGAACATAAGCGGCAGCAGTGCGCCGAGACCCGCCAAGCCGATGACTGAGCCCCAAACGACAAGGTTCACGTCAATCTGTTCGATCAACTCAGGAATGCGCGGAACTGTAACCGTCGCGGCGAATCCCTGAATAAAAAACATTAAAACAAGTGCCACCTGGGCCGACTTGGCACGAGCTTTGCTGAGAGCGGCCAACTAAACCAGCTCCGACTCGCTGCTCGCGTGAATCAAGTTAGCCACGGCCCACAATTCTTTTGTAATCGTCGCGGTCGAACAGCTTGATTCGTTCGCGACCCTCGGCCGCACCGAGTCGGAGTTCTTCTGCGTCTACCTTGAGCCAATCCTGCCAAGTGACATAGGCCACTGACCTGCTCTCGAGCAACTGCACGACAGTCGACTCGTCTGGGCTGGCCGGCTGCCACCACGTATCTCTATCGGCAATCAGGTTGGCAACCGTCTCGAGGGCGTCGCTCTTGGTGTGGCCGATTAGACCGATTGGGCCTCGCTTGATCCAGCCGGTGGCGTAGACGCCTTCTATTTGCTTGCCCTCGACTGAGAGCACTCGGCCACCCTGGTTAGGAATCACTCCGGTGCGCGGGGTGAAAGGCACCTCTGGCAGTGCGCTTCCGAAGTAGCCCACGGCACGGTAAACGGCCTGAACGTCAAACTGCCTGAATTCACCGGTCGGCACAACCTGGCCGGTGCCGTCGAGCTTGGTGCGCTCAATCTTGAAGGCCACCACCTTGCCGTCTTCGCCGAGCACCTCTGTTGGCTGGCTAAAGAAGTGCAGGTGCAGTCGTCGCGCGGCACCCGTTTGCGGCTTGCTGCGCAGACCCTCGAGGGTTTTCACCATTACGCGAGTCTGGTTGTTGCTCTCGATTGCCTGCTCTGAGCCTTCGTCATATTGAAAGTCTTCGTCGTGAACGATTGTGTCGACGCCTTCGAGAGCTGTTGCCTCGCGCAACTCGAGCGGAGTGAACTTAACCTGAGCAGGGCCGCGTCGTCCGAAAACGTGAACGTCGGTCACCGGTGAATCCTTAAGCGCTTCGTAAACGTAGTGCGGAATGTCGGTGCTGAGCAGCTGCTCAGGAACCTTGATGAGCATGCGCGCAACATCGAGTGCAACGTTTCCGTTTCCGATTACTGCAATCTCTTTGGCATTCAAAGGCCAGGTGCGTGGAACATCTGGATGCGCGTCATACCAGTTCACGAAGTCGGCAGCACCGTATGAACCGTCTAGTTGAATGCCGGCGATGTCGAGATCGGCATCCTTGATTGCACCGGTTGCAAAAATCACGGCGTTGTAGTGCTGCTTCAAGTCTTCGAGGGTCAGGTCTTTGCCATACTCTACGTTTCCGAAGAATCGAATATCACCACGATCGAGCACTTCGAAAAGTGCATTCATGATTCCTTTAATCCTCGGATGATCCGGGGCAACGCCGTAACGCACCAAACCGTATGGCGCTGGCAACAAATCGAAAAGATCGATCGACACGTCGAAATCGCGCAATTCAGATTTGATTAGCAAGTCGGCAGCATAGATTCCGGCCGGTCCGGCTCCAACAATTGCGAGTCTTAGTTTTGACATCTTTTCCTTGTGCTTGTTTCTAGTTGTCGCGATCAACAACTGCGTTTGCAAAGTGGGCTAGGGCACGTTTGGTCTGCCCGTCAGGCAAAACATCGAGAGCTGCGATGGCCTCTTGGGTCCAGCGCTTCGCCTCGGCGAATGCCTCTTCGGCAACGGGGTGCCCGCGAAGTTTCGCAACCACCTCGGCCAATCGCTCGTCAGAGGAGAGGTCTGAATCAATCTCTTCAACCAGTGCAGCGGCTTCGGCGTCGGTCTTGGCTAGCTTGCGCAGCAGCAATACCGGAAGGGTTGGCACGCCTGCCCTAAGGTCTGTGCCAGGGGTCTTGCCAGATGGGCCGGCCGCCGAAATGTCGATGACGTCGTCGACTAGCTGAAAGGCCACTCCGACCTTCTCGCCGAACTCTCCCAACGGCTGCATGTACTCAGCCGGAGCGTTGCTAATCATTACGCCGAGTCTGGCGCTAGCGGCAATCAACGAACCTGTCTTGTCGGCAAGCACCTGAATGTAATGCTCGATTGGGTCTTCATCTGCTGCAACGCCAACGGTCTCGTTTAGCTGGCCGATGCAGAGACGCTCGAAGGTGTGTGCCTGCATTGTGATTGCCTCGATGCCGAGGCGCGTCGACAGAATCGAAGCGCGCGCAAGCAATAGGTCTCCAACAAGAATCGCGATTGAATTCGAGAACACATTCTGTGCGGTTGCCACTCCACGTCGAGTAGGCGCATCATCCATGACATCGTCGTGATATAAAGTCGCCAAGTGCGTGAGCTCAACAATCGCGGCGGCATCAATCACTCGCTTGCTTGCTCCATCACCAAGAAGTGCGGTGAGCAAAAGCAAAACCGGGCGAACCCTCTTGCCGCCAGCCTCAACTAGGTGACGAGCAGCATTTTGCAAAATCGGGTTCGTGTGTTTCGTTGCCTCGAGCAGCTCGGCCTCGACTAACTCAAGATCTTTTTCGATTTGAGCTAACAGTTCGCGATCTGCGAATCTCTTGAATTGAGAAGGAAGTTTTGCGCTCACTTCTTCTCTTTCTTGCTTGATATCTTTTTTGGCTTTCGAGCCACGTGAATTGCAACAACTCCAAAGACTAAGTTCTTGTAAACAACTTTTTCGAATCCGGCGGCAAGAATCTTTTTGGCAAGCTTGTTCTGCGAAGGCCAGGCAAGAATCGACTCGGCTAGATAGTCGTAAGCTTCGGGCTTTTGGCCAGCCATGCGTGAAAACACCGGTAGCAGACGCTTGAGGTAGAACTCGTATAGGGGTCGCAAGAGGCTGTTCTGCACACGCGAGAACTCGCAGATCACAACGCGACCGCCCGGCTTGGTGACCCTGAACATTTCGCGCAGCGCCTTCTCGACATCAACCACGTTTCTGAGCCCAAACGAGATGGTTGTCGCATCGAATTCATTTGCAGCGAAGGGCAAATTGGTGGCATCGGCAAAGACGAATTCGAGTTCTGGATGGCGTTTTCTGCCCTCAGCAAGCATGCCCTGCGAGAAGTCTGAGGCGACCACTCGAACGCCCTCGAGATTGAAGGCGATTGAAGAAGAACCTGTGCCTGCAGCCAAGTCGAGAACGCTTTGCCCTGGCTTTGGAGCTACCGCATCACGAACCTTGATTCGCCAGCGATGGGTTTGACCGAACGACAAAAGGTCGTTGGCGCGATCGTATTTTGAGGCCACAGAATCGAACATGGCGGCAACCTCTGAGGGTTTTTTGGCCAAGTCTGCTTTACTCACCGGCTAAGTCTACCTGCGTGATTCTGGCTGAAAGAAGGTGGCTTACTTGTAGATGAAGTCTGAATCGGGGGTGTTTTTCAATCTTATTGAGCGTCTAATTGCAAAAGCTCCGAGAGCAAACGAACCGGCGGCCATAGTTGTCATCGCTACTGTTGCTACCTGAAAGAACGAGTCTGCGGGCGTCTTGCCAGCCGCGCCGATTGTCTTGGGGTCAACTGGCATGTTTGCGTGCGGGTCTATGTTGGCCGCATCAAGAAGTTTGCCTTCAACTTCCCCAACCGGTTGCAGTTGCTTCGAGCTGGTCGCTGGATTGGTGACCACCAGGGGCGGCAAAAAGACTTGCTCGACTTCGCCATACTGCTCGCGAATGCGGTTCTGATAAACCTCGTTCTCGTCATCTACTTCGCCTTCGCTATCGTCGCTATCTTCGCTCTCGAATTCGG
Organism: Actinomycetota bacterium; assembly: GCA_009702455.1. Taxonomy (GTDB): domain Bacteria; phylum Actinomycetota; class Actinomycetes; order Actinomycetales; family Microbacteriaceae; genus Rhodoluna. Next base: position 10,986 of record WLIA01000031.1, read on the forward strand.
GCGTGGGCGGTGCTGGCTTTGAGTGAGGAGTGAGGGCAACGGCCTGAGCCACTGCAACCGAGCCAAGCGCGAAAAAGGCAGCAAGAGCAAGAGAGATGACGGCTGCTGCTCTGCGCGACAGAATCACTCTGGCTCCTTCGGAATAGTATGGCTGGTGATGAAAGTTTAACTTTTTATCGAGATTTAAAGAACCCTCTTTGAAGTCTTAACAGACAACCCCCAGCCTGAAATTGGTGCCGATTGACCAGATCTGAAGTGCGTTTGAGCCTTCGAACGACTCGGCTGCCCGACGAGCCCGGCTTTTCGATTATCGATCACTTGCCGCAGTCGGCATCGGCATTTCTGAGAAATGGCAACGGGCTTGTGGGTTGGGGCGAGGCCATTCGCCTGACTGCCAAAGGGCCAAACCGCATGCAAGAGTTAGCAACCGCCTGGCGTGCGCTTGTAGCACAAACCGAGGTTCAAGACGAAATGTCAGTTCCTGGCTCCGGACTCGTTGCCTTTGGCAGCTTCTCTTTTGCCGAAGACAGCGAAGCCGAAAGCGTGCTGATTATTCCAAAGGTTCTTTTGGGCAGCCGCGATGGCGCGCGATGGCTCACGCAAATTGAAGACGCAGACGTCGAGAATTTCTGGGATGCGCCGCAGAGCTATAAGTCAAACGCATCAGTCACGTTGAGCGAAGGGTTGCAATCGGCAGAGGGCTTCATGCAATCGGTTCGAAGTGCGATTGAGAAAATTCAAACTGACGATTTGAAGAAGGTTGTTCTCGCGAGAGATCTAGTTGCAACCGTGCCAAACGACTTCGATATTCGCACCGCGTTGCATCGCTTTGCGACAAAGTATCCAACCTGCTGGACATACTCGGTTGACGGTATATTCGGCGCATCACCCGAATTGCTTGTTCGCGTCTCTCACAAACAGGTTTCTGCAAGAGTTCTAGCTGGCACCGCCGGACGCGGAACAGATCCGGGAGTTGATTTTGCAATTTCAAACGCGCTTGC
>WLIA01000032.1 GCA_009702455.1 Actinomycetota bacterium
ACATCGGCGTGCACGCCATAGATCGTGATGCGCAACTGGTCTTCGGTCTTGGCCTGCGAAACCTTCCAGATCTCGAGAGCACCGGCTTCGAGGGCGTCACCCGCGGCTGGCTCAACGGTCAGCGTGCAGGGTGGGTTCATCCAGTTGAGTGGCTTGTATGAGCCGCTGTCGGCATGCACCAGCACGCTGCCATCGCCTTTGAGCATCAGCAGTCGGCTGGCTCTGGGCAGGTGAGCGCTCAAGCGCCCGGTGTAGTCAACCGTGCAGTCGGCAATAACTAGGCGCATTTACTTCTTGAGCTTCTTCTCTATGCGCGCGAGGTCTGCGGCCAACTTGGTCAGGGCCTCGTCTTGAGCGTCGAGGTGCTTCTGCACCTGCTTTGCCTCTTCGAGCAGGGCGGTGGCGTCTTCATAGGTGGCCACTGCTCTCGCATCGGCAGCCGCAGCTTGAATGTTCTGGCCCACAATAATCACGGGCAGCAACACGAGCTGCAAGAAGGTTTGGGCTATCCAGGCAACTATTACCAGCTCGTTGCCGCTGGCTAAAGCAGCCGGCAGCGAGATGAGGGCCAGACCAACAAACACGTATGCCGCCCACATTGTGCCGACCGATTTGGTGAGGCGCAGGCCGATCTTGTCGTTGAGGCTCAGTTTGGCTTTGGTCTCGTTGTGCTTCACGCTAACGGCTGGCCCTTTGGCCTGCCTGGTTTCAGCGTGCGGGTGTGGTTGGTAGTCAAAGTTTGCGGCCATGGGTCTAGGTTATTGGGTCGCGCCGAGAATGGGAAAACCCCCAGAGCTAGGCTCTGGGGGTCTCCGGTTTAGCTAATGCTATTAGCCTACGGTTACCTTCTCGGTGAATACGATTCCACCTGAGATACGTACGGTAACGGTGTAGGTACCTGCACGACGCTGGGTAAACGCTAGCTCTACTGCATTGTCAGTGGTCTGAACCTTGCTGTAGATGCGCTTGCCGTTGATCGATACTGATACGGTACGGCCCTTTGCGAACTCAGCGCTTACGAATACGCGCTTGCCACCGGCAAGAACGTCTCCGTCAGTTAGACCGAATTCGATTGAGCGTGCACCAGTTACGTTGGTTGCTAGGTCAAGGGTTGCGCTCAAGAAAGCGGTTCCGATGTCAGCAGTTCCAACGATGTACTTCACGGTTGCCTTACCAGCTGCGTTAGCAACTGGAGCTGACGATGCGAAGTAACCGGTTCCGGTTGACGAAACAGTCAAGATACCAGTGTCAGTTCCGGTGGTAGGTGTTGGAACTGGGTTACCCCACCTGTCGGTCACAGTTATAACAACGTCAAGCGCCTGTCCAACCTGAGCCTGCGCTGGAGCGTCTAGTGACACTAGAGCAGGTAGCAAGTTGGTGGTTACGGTTACAACTGATGTACGGACTGCAACACCGTTAGTGAACGTTACGGTCAATGATCCAACTTTTTGTGCCCAAACAGTTACAGCAACAGTTCCATTTGCAGGAGAGTTGACAGTTACAGTTCCAGTACCGAAAGTTCCGTTTGCACTGATGTATGCACCAGGTGCTGCAACAGTTACCGGGGTGCCTGGGTTCGCGACAACTACTGAGTAGGTTGCGTTGTCAGTTGTGTCACCAGTTGCAATTGCACTGGTAAACGCCTGATCAGTTACTCTTGCGGTCGCGGTTGCGGCTGGAGCAGTGGTGAATGAGTTTGCAGCAGTGGTTACGTTAACCAAGATTGCGGTGCCAGCAACAGCTGGGTTGTAGGCATCGTAGTTCTGGGTTGCCGGGTTCAATTCCTGCAACGCGGTAGCTACAGAGATCTGACCAGCTGCGGTAGCAGCAAGTGAAGAAACCGTGAAGCTAGCCTTACCGCCAGAGACCATTACAAACGAAGTAGCTGGTGCTACGTAGCCAGTAAAGGTTCCAGTTGGGGTGATTGAGATTCGGTCTGCCAAGGTGCTTGGTGTTCCGAACTGGTCATTAACCGATAGGGCGATAGTTACAGGGGTTCCCAAAGGAGTGCTGTAGAGGTTGCCTCTGTCTGCGGTGATCGCGTAGGCGGTCGCAGCCTGAACAACAGCAACAGCCGCAGAAGGGATGTTGTCTGATGTGACTACAACGCTAACTGCTGCTCCAGCCGAGAATCCAACGGTCTTGAAGTTTAGAGTTACAACACCGTTTGCATCTGAAGTCAAAGCAATCGAAGCAGGGACGTTTGCGTTGCTGTTATACACAGTTCCGTTGATCGACAATGTGCGAGTAGTGCTCAAAGTGCCAAAGCCTGATACTGCGGCAGTTGCGGCCTTGTTAGCTACTACTGGGCCAACAGTTGCAGGTGCTACAACAGCTCCACGCAAGGTTGCGTTTACAGAGAATGCAGAGTTCAAACGAACAGTGTTGACAGAGCTGATAACAGCTGCGTCTGCACTAGTTACAAGAGCGCCAGTTACAGATGCAACTGTTGCAGCTGCGACAGTGCCAGTAACAGCAGTGCCTAGAGTTACGCCCTTGTAGTTAGCCTGTGCAGTAACTGCGGCGGCGGCATTAACAACGGTTAGTCCATCATCGGTGTATACACCTGAAGCTGCTGCAACACCAGGTGCTGCAGCGACGCCAGAAGCGCCTGCAACAGTGAAGGTGACCTTGAAGTCAGCTGCGGTCAACATTGCAGTGTTTAGTTCTGCTGGGTAGGTTGCAGTCGCCTTAACTGATGCATCGCCAGCAAGAACTGGGGTCAGAGCAACAGTCGGGGCCAAGTCTGCGTACTTCTTGAATGTGATCGTCTGTGTCTCGCTCCACTCGCCTGCTGTTAGCGCACCGTCGTTGTTTGCGTCAACGAATGCGGTGACGGAAACGGTCTGGTTTGCAGTGGTAGCTGTAGGGAGAGATGCAGCAGTACCGATAGCGACGCCTAGAACACGGACGCTAGTAGCAGTACCAATGTTTGGAGATACAGGCGTTATAACAGCCTTTCCAGAGGTTAGTGCGGTGTCGGCCAATACAACAGCAGCAGTTGCTGCTGCAGTGGTAGCACCGATAGCTACACCGGTGCGAATTGCCGCCGATGATGCGACTTCATACTTCAACTGTCCGTAGTCCGCAGGGGCAAAGCCCGGTGCGAAGCTGGTTGCAACAGTGAAGGTTTCAGTCGTGAAAGTGGTGTAAGTAGTACCTGCGGTAGGAGCAACGTTGATCTGGTCACTTGCTTGTGCTGGCGCGCCAGCAATAACAGATGAGGCAAGAGCAACCAATGCACCAAACGCGAGGCTCTTACGAGTCAACTTGTTTGACATGATTTCCTTTTCGATTTCTTGGTTTGTCCGCTGAATCCCAATGATTTAGCGGGCACAAGCTCTTAGATTCTACCAACCAAGCAGGCCGAAACCAAGGGCTTATACGTAAGGTAACGCCGTTTGAGGCCGTTTATTACGGTTTTAAAGCGTAAATTTTGAGAATTTTTGGGGGTTTTTTTAGATGCGTGGGCCCAGGTTGAGCTTGCCGGTGCCGACATCGCCCGAAATGGTGAAATCGAGGCTAAATAGGGCCTTTGAGAGCAGGTTGTTGCTGAAAACTGCGTTGTTTAGGTCGATCAGGTCTGAAATGGTGCCCGAGACCGCAAATTGGCCGTTTGAGCCCGAAACCACGGCATTTAGGGCGTAGGCCTTGTAGGTGATGCCGTCGGCGACGAAGGTGAACATGATGTCGCTGATCGGGTTGGCCGAGGTGGCGTCATATTGGAAGGTCACGACTAGACCCTCTTTGGCCTCGATGTGAACTGTTGATGAGCCTTTTTTGTCACGGTAGACAAACACTTCGGTGTCTTCGTTCTGGCTAGCGATGTAAGCGGCAGTTCTAAACGAGAGAACGTTTGGGTCGTAGGTGTCGTAGTCGACCTCGACCTCTGGGCGCTGGCTAACAAACGAAGCTGGGGTTACCTCAAGTGGGTTCGAGTCGGTGCCTGACTCAACGAAAACAGAATCGTTGGTGTTGCTCTCAACTGAAGGAGCTTCGGCAACCGTGGTGACCGAGTTAGACGAACCGTTGAAGTTGAAGAACGCGCCAACTGAAACAGCCAGGAACAAAACAAGAACCATGGCCTGAACGCCAACCTTCTTGGCATCTTCGCCGGCCTTGCGAGCGGCAACAGAAAGAATTGCACCCATCGACATTCCGTTGGTGTCAACATCACCAAGCAAAGCTTTCTTGAAAGCGCCGCGAGCGCGGAATAGCAACTGTAGGGTTGCGTTTTCGCTGAGACCAACCTGCGCTGCAATTTCTGCTGTCGACTTCTCTTCATAGATAGAAGCAAGAAGAACTTCGCGGTGGCGAGGGTTAAGTTTTGAAAGTGCGAGGCGAACAACTGCGGCATCTTCTGCGCGCTCAAGATCTGAACCGAGCTCAGAGTTTAGAGCAACAGGCTCTGCAACATCTTCGATGCTCTTTACATAAGCCTTGCCAGATGCACGATAGATGTCGAGGCAGAGGTTCTTAACCTTCCACTTCATGAACTTCAAGACACCGATTTCGCTGTCGAGTTCTGGAAGTGAAACCATTAGATACAAGAATGCGTCTTGAACTACTTCGTCAACCTGTGACTGGTTGCTCAACCACTTGCGTGCGTGACGTTCTAGGTGCGGGCGAAAGCGAACATAGATGCTCGCGAATTCTTCTGCCTTCCACTCTTTGAGCTTTACCGGCTTTGCATCCTTGGTTTCGACTGCACCAAACTCTTCATCGCTAACTTCGTCAAGAAGCAGGTCGAGTTCGTCTTCGTCAGGAATTGCCTCAAAGCTGCTGGTGTCAAGAGACACCTCTTCTGGCTTGATCTGGTCTTTGACCAGGCGCAGGTGACGACGTTTGATTGCCATTGGCACGCCACCTCTCTATCAAGTCCCAAAGGGCAGGGCTAATACTGCCAATTGTGGCAGATATCTACCTATACGGGCTAGAACCGGTTTTATTACGGTCTGGCCCTATTTTGTTGCCGAGCTAGTTGACGGTTATGAAGTAGAGGGCCTGGCGGCTGCGGTAGGTCGGATCCATGGTGTCGACCTCGACGTCAAGTGACAGAGCACACTCACCCTTGCGCAGTGCGGTAACCACGAGGCCGGTGACCGAGCAAATGCGGGTGCTTGTGGTGGTTACGGTCACCTTCCAGGCTGAGTTGCCAGGCAGCATCGAAACGGTGCGACCGACCTTCAAAGTCTCTGGAATGAAGGGCAGCGGCACCAAAACTCGGTTAGCGCTGGCCTTGTATAGAAGTGAGTCGCGTACAACAACGGTTCTGGTGCCATACTTCAGCAAAATGTTGACTCGGCCCTCAGGGTGCGCAGGCGAGATAAAGGTTAGGCTCGGCCCGCTCTTCGAAACGATGGTGGCCGGAGTCTTGTCGATGATCACTTCAGTGACCACGTTGAGGTTCTTGCCAAAAAGGGTAATGTTCTGGCCACCTGCAGGCAGAGGCTTCTTGTTGTTAACCTGCGTGACTGATGGAACCGCTGGGGCGGCCTGTGCTGGGGCGGCTGTAATCGAGAAACCGATAACTGACGCTACAAGCGCCACGGCTGAAATGAACTTGCGCATTTTGACTCCCTTATTTGCACTGGGCTTCAGATTATCAGCGGCGCGCCCGCGACAACCCGAGGCACAGCGAATTAACAATCTTTTGAGCCGTGGGCTTAACGGTGTTGGTTTAGATAACGCCGGCTAGGCGAAGGGTGACAACCAGCATCACGATGCCACCGATGCGGTAGACATAACGCCACTTGTGGGTCTTGATTGGTCGGTCGTCGTCAGGGTCTTTGCCGTGACGGCCAAACATGCCCAAGATGCTCAACACGAGCAGCGGAATCGGCAGCAACACGAATGACCATTGGGCGAGCTCTGGGTTCGCACCGAGAACACCACCGACAACAGCGGTTGTGGTTGATGCGATTATCAGGCTGACTGCCAAACCTGGGATGCCTGCCGGCAAGAACGCCCACAAGCGCGGGAAGTTTGGCAGGCGATCGCTATACCAACCGAGAAGTGTCGGCAAGATAAACAGGAACGAACCGACCCATGTCTGCCAGGTGTTGCCCATTAGCGCTGCCGAAACAAACACGAACAAACCGAGTCGAACCATCAACGCGAACACGCGCTGAATCATCGGCGGTGCCTCAACACTGGTTGGGTTGATTGCGTTCAAACGGTTGGTGAAGAAACGCGATGAGAATTCTTCGAAAATGATTCGCAAGAACATAGCTGCCGATGCGGCAAGCACGTAGTCGTTGACGTGGTTAGCTGCCGGCATTGTTAGGCCTGCGAGTGCTGGCAATGTGCTGACCATTGAGCTCATTGTCCAGCCGGCCAAGAAGGTGACAACAGCGAGGTCGACTAGGCGATCCCACCAGTAGCCGAAGCTTTGCTCAACCTGCTTGCGAATCGCACGGAAAGCCATGGCTAGCAACGCGGGGCCGAAACCGATTAGCAAGATTCCGATTTGCAAACGAAGTTCGCTCGGGTCTGTAGCACCGTGAATCGTGATTGCACCAATTACGAAGACAACCGTTGCCAAGAAACCTGCAAGCGCATCGAAGATGCCGAGAACCGAGATGATTAGCAGCAGCTCCCACGAAGGCATAATCAGTTCGCCCTCAACTTGAGTTAGACCGAGGAATCCGAGAAGCAAGCCGGCTAGCGGAAGCAGAATCGAAACTGTGCCGAGCATCGCACGCAGATAAGCACCATCGTTGAAGACCTTTGAAACCACCGGCGAGATTGGCGCGATAGCCATGGTGATTGCCGGCGACACTTTATCGAGCATCGTGTTGAACGGATTTCGCCAGAGCCCTAACCGGTCTCCCCAAGCTTCGCCATCAACCTCGTATTCGTCGTGTTCGACATCGATGCTCTCAACCTCACCGCCATCGCCCTCTTGCTCGACCGCAGCCGAAGAGTTGCCCGACGAGTTTGACGAACTCGAAGAGTTAGAAGAGTTTGATGATGAACCGGATGAGCCGCCACCGGCACTCGCGCCCGAGGCTGCACCGGCACCGGCGGCACCTGCTGCGGCACCCGCGGCAGCTCCGGCAGCAGCACCAGCTGCGGCTGCGGCAGCCGCTGCAGCACCGGCCGCGGCAGCAATCGATGACACAACAGCAACGGCAGCGGTTGCGGTCTCAGTTACGGCAACAACACCGGCAGGCGAAGACAACGGATCAAAAGCAACCGGTGGCGCATTGTCATCACCTGTAGCACCAATAGCTGGGTTAGCAACCGGAGCGCCAGGGTTGATCTCTGGCAACTTAATCTCGGTTATGTTCGTCAACGCCTCAACCGCGCTAGCAGGTTCGGTTGGCTGAGGAGCGATTGGAACGTTCGGTGCCGGAACAATCGGCGCGATGGTCGGCGTTGCAGACGCAGCAACGTTAGAAGTTGGTGCAGAAGAAGGCGATGGCGATGCGCTCGCGCTCGGTGTTGCCGACGGAGTTGCTGAAGGAGCAACAGTTGCAATCGCAGTCGGAGTTGCACTGCGCGTTGGAGTTGGTGTGACACTCGGCTTCACGGTTGGCGTAGGTGTTGCAGTTCGCGTGGGTGTTGGAGTAGGAGTCGGTGTTGGCGTCGGAGTAGGCGTTGGCGTTGGAGTGACAACCGGCACCGCTGGCGGTGGAGGAAGCACAAGTGTCGGCACACCTCCGGCAGGTGCAACAACGCTCAGGTTGATTGTGATCTGCTTGTCGCCGACGTTGGTCTGCTGTGCGGTTAATGCAGCCGCCCTAAACGTGAGAGGCAACTGCTTGGTCTTGATTACGTTCGGAATAATCGAGACCGCATCAAACTGCTTCGGATTGAAAATCTTCGCCTTCAAAGCCGACATCGTCAAAACTGTTGTCTTGTCGATAAGCACAATCTTCAAAATGTATGTGCCCGGCTCTGCGAAGGCCATAGGCGTGGTTGTAACGAATGTTCCGTTGAACGGTTGGCGACCCAGGTAAATCCATGAGCCATTGATCTCTAAGAAGCCAACAACATCGAGCTGGGCCGAAGAGGCAACCGACGCTTCAACCGAAAGCGAAACGCGATCACCAGCGGTGACGGTCTGGTTGTTGGTAATGGTCACCGCATCGGTAGGGGCCAGTTGCTTGATGTCGGTTGCCACGGTCACCGATGGCGATGAACCGTCACCAACCACGATCTTGGCGGCAAGCAGCGTTTGCTGCGTGCCTGCCGGAACATCACCGAAAACACGGTTAGGAGCAACCGCGAGCAGAACAGTCGGTGGGGTTCCCGCCTGAACAGCGGCAACCGGAACAGGCTTGGCTTGGGTCTCAACCGTGCTGGCGACCAATGCAATCGGGCCGGTGTTGCCAGCGATGTCGATAACGGCCGTGTCGCGCAGGGCAAGGGCGAAGGTTCCGTTGACACAACCGTTTAGGTTGACGGTGTAGTTAGCGCCGGTTCCGTTTGGCCCGGTGATCGCACAACCCGCCGCGTTAACGCCAACAGGAATCGTGAAGTCTTGCGCGGTTAGGCCGAGAACTGGCTCGCTGAAGACCACGTCGAAGATGTGCCGGCCGGTGAAGAGTGAACCGCTGCGCAAAGTGACAGTTGCGGTCGGTCGCGTGGTGTCAAGAACTGTTGCGGTTGCTGTCTTGATTGTGTTGGTCAGCGCGTATGAGTCGCTCACAGCGTTGGCGTTCAACGAAAGCGTTACATCGCCATCGTCACAACCGGTGAGGGTGATGTTGTAAATCGAAGTGCTGACCGGAGTGATAACCGGAACACAGTTTGAACCAGCTCGCACGGTGAAGTCAGAAGGCACCAAACCGGTAACTGGTCTGGCGAACGTCAAAACATATTCTGGATCTTCTTTGACCACCGATGCCGGCGAAGTTGAGAAGCCACCAGCAAGACCGGTAACCACAACAGTTGCTGCACTCGAGTCGAATGAAGAAACGCTCATGCCTGGCGACTGGTTGCCTGCGATGTCGGTGATTGAACCCGACAGCGTGAGTTTGATTGTTCCGTTTGTGAGCGCAGTGGTTCGCAGAGTGAATTGAGTTGAACTCTGCTGCGTCATCGTGATTGCGCCAACGCTAGCCGTGCCGATGTTAGTGAAGTCGGCGGCATCAACGTTCATAACCGGTTCGTTGAAGTTTGCAACAATCGAAATGACACCGTCGTTGTCGGTGGTGGCCGGAGTTGTGTAAGCAACGGTGGCAGGGCTGAAGTCGATCAAAGTTGGTGAGCTTGAGTTGACTGCCGAAGCAGGGCTGAGGTTTCCGACACCGGCAACCAGCGAGCGGTCTTGAACCGCGTTGGCCTTTAGGGTCAGCGTTGAGCTTGCGCCATCGGCACAGCCGTTGACTCTCAGGCTATATGTCGTGCCGCTTCCGGTAAGGGCTCCGGCGTCGAGGCGGCATGAAGCGCCACCTAGCGTGAAGTCGGTTAGGTCGCCGGTTAGGCCGGTGACAATCTCGTTGAAGACGATTGTGTAGGTAACAAAGGTGCTGTTTGTCGGCGAGGTTTGAACCGGAGTAATTGTTGCCGTTGCCGGAGTGCTGTCGATGGTTGAACCGGCAGCGATGATGCCGAGCTGGCCGGTGTTGCCAGCGATGTCGGTTACGGCGTCGTCGTTAAGAAGCAAAATGAAGGTTCCGTCGGTGCAGTTAGTCACCGTGATTGTGTAATCGTTCGACGACGGCACAGCAGCAATCGAAATCTGGCAACCAGTTGACGTGCCCGAGTAGGTGAAGTCGCCGTTGCTCAAAGCAGCCGCGTTGCCAACCGTGGAGTTGATTGCTTCGTTGAAACGCAAAGTGTAAGTGAGTGTGCCGTGAGTGCGAGCCGCAGGGTTAGCAACAAATGTTGCAACCGGTGCAGCGCGATCGACAATTACAGTTGCGGCAGTTGCACCTGCAGCCGAAGGCTTGTTAGTGCCCGCGTCTGTGACCATGTTCACGTTGAGCAGAGGTGCAAGAGTTCCGTCGCTGCAAGAATCGGCAGTCACCGAATACTGGTAGTTCAAAACAATCGGGGTGACCGTGAAGTTACATCCGGTTGCTGTTCCTGAGTTTGTGAACATCGAGTGAGAAATCGAGCTGACCCACTCGCCGAAAGCAATTGTGTAAGTGCTGTCGAGTCTGGTTGGTGAAGGTGGTGTTGCTCCCCAGCTGAATGTTGGAGCGATGTAGTCGGTTAGCAAGGTGATTGCTGCCGGAGCAGTTGCCGGGCCGAGGTTGCCCGCGGCATCTGCAACACGATTAACGTTGAGGGCTGCAACAACAGTGGCAGCGCTGTTGCAACCACTCAACGAGATTGTGAAGGTGATGTTGTTCGACGTTGTGATGCTTGGATTTGTTGGGCTCGAAGAACATGCCGTAATGGTGAAGTCATCTGCTGCTAGGCCAGAAACGGCTTCGCTAAACACCAGGGTGTAAACCAGCGGGTTGGCGTTGGTTGTCGAGTGGTGAGCCGTGGTAAAGCTCACAACCGTTGGTGCCACATAGTCAGTAGTCAGCGATGGTGCTGCGGTGGTTGCCGTTGCACCGGTGTTACCAGCTAGGTCGGCAACCTGGTTCGAGTTGATGCTGATGCCAACCGTGCTTGCTGTGGCACAGCCGGTAAGGGTAACGGTGTAGGTCGAGGCGTTGATGGCCGAGATAGCCGGGGTTGCCGCACAGTTAGTCACCGTGAAGTCGCTCGGGGCTAGGCCGGTGATCGCCTCGTTGAAAGCCAGGTTGTAGCTGAGCGGGTTGGCGTTGGTTGGGTTGGTTAGCGCGGTGGTGAAGGCCGAAACCGTTGGAGCGGTGCGGTCGAAGATAGTTGTTGCAACTAGGTCTTCAGCCGGGCCGCGGTTGCCAGCAAGGTCGGTTGCCGAAAGAGCAGGCAGGGTTACGGTTGCAGTGACGCCGTCGGCACAGCCGGTGAGGGTAAATTGGTAGACGCTCGAGCTGGTTGCGCTAAATGACGAAATGGTGCAGCCGGTGCCGATTCTAGTGAAGCTGTTTGAGTTGATTCCGGTCACGGGTTCGCTGAAGGTTGCAACAAAGTTTGTGGTTGTTGTAGTTGTGTATGCACCCGGCTTAGTGGTGAAAGAAACAGTCGGCACTGTGTTGTCAACGGTTACACCAGCTGCGATGA
>WLIA01000033.1 GCA_009702455.1 Actinomycetota bacterium
ACCCAAACCATAAGTTTCGCCAGAGGTGGCTTCAACATCGTCACCAAGGGCGACGTTCAGCCGCTGTTCGTTGAGAACGCCGAGTTGCCTAGCCCCGGCACCTCAAAGGAATATGCGCTGAAGACCATCCTTGATATGGGTTGGAAATCTGATCAGTACTCGTGCATCGTGATTCTGTGGGAGCGCGAGTCAAACTGGCGAGTCAACGCCAAGAACAAATCTTCTGGTGCATATGGAATTCCGCAGTCATTGCCAGGTTCAAAGATGGCCTCTGAAGGCGCTGACTGGATGACCAACCCGCAAACCCAAATCAACTGGGGCTTGAAGTACATCAAGGGTCGCTATGGCGCACCTTGTGGAGCTCTGGCTCACTCGAACAAGTTCAACTGGTACTAATGCCACGCAGCAATCGGCCAAAGCGCAAAAAGGGTGACGAGGTTCCAGAGTTGAACCTCGATGTGATTCGCGCGGGTATCAAAAAAACCGAATTCAAGAACGGCGTCGAGTACGTTGTGCAAACCACCACCGGTTCGCGAGCAGATGACGACAAGGTCTGGAAGTGCCCGCATTGCAACCAAAATATCGCAAAGGGCACCGCGCACACTGTTGCCTGGGATGCGCATCGCGACGTCTCGACTCGGCGTCACTTTCATAACCCGTGCTGGAAGTCTTTTCAGGGCAAGTTGTTGTGAGCGAGCTAGTGGAAGTTAGGTCTTCTGTTGAGCTGCCGAGTCGTCGCGAAAACATAACGCTCGAAACAAGCGACGGTCTGAAACTGGTTGGCGAGTTGGCAACACCGGTTGACCGAGCAGCCAAGGCAACTCTGATAATGCTGCACCCGCTGCCGACCCACGGCGGCTTCATGGATAGCCACATCTATCGCAAGGCCGCCAATCGCCTTCCGGCGCTGGCCGACCTTGCCGTGCTCAGGTTCAACACCCGAGGCACAAGCTCACCCCGCGGCACCAGCGAGGGGGAGTTTGGCGAGGGCGTCACCGAGGTTGCCGACGTGATGGCCGCTATTGCCTATGCGAAAGAGCACGATCTGGCTGAGCCGTGGGTTGTCGGCTGGAGCTTTGGCACCGAACTAGCGCTCAAGTATGCGGTTGACGAAGATGTGCTCGGAGCGATTCTGCTTTCGCCTCCGCTGCACCGCACCAGCGATGATGAGTTGCTGCGCTGGAACAATAGCGACAAGAAACTCGTGGCGCTCATCCCTGAGTTTGATGACTACCTAACGCCAGAGCAGGCCGCCCTGAGATTTGCGATTGTGCCGAAGATTGAGCTCGTGGCTGTCGAAGGCGCGAAGCATCTTTGGGTCGGTGAAGCGGCAACCAAGCGTGTGCTCGATGAGATTGTTCGAGTGGTGAACCCAGCGAGGTATCCGTTAGCCGAGACGTTTCAGCTGCACTAATTAGGCAGCAGGGGTTTCACCGTTTTGGCGTGGCATCCAGACCTGGCGAATAATCAAAATAATTGCAGCCGCTACCGGGATTGCGACTAGCGCTCCGAGCACACCGAGTAGTGCACCGCCGGCAAGTGCAGCCACCACGACGACAGCGCCAGGAACATCGACGGCTTTGCGCATGACGCGCGGGCTGATTAGGTAGGCCTCAACCTGCAGATAGATCGCATAGTAAATCGCGGCAATGAGTGCCGTTACCGGCGATGCAGATAGCGCGACGAGCGAGATGATTACCGCACCCGTTACCGGACCAACCAGCGGCACTAGCGCGAAGACAAAAGCGATGAAAGCGAGCACAAGGGCAAACGGAACGCCGATGATTGTCATCATGATGAAACCGAGCGTTGCATTGATTGAGGCAATCGTCACTTGACCCATGACATAGCGACCGACCGAGTTGGCTACCTGCTCGCTGATGTTGATGAAGTTCTTGCGAACCTTGTGATTCACCAGGCCGTAGGTCCACTGCTTGAAAGAATCAAGCGATGCCATGAAGTAGATGGCGAGAATAACGACGATGAGACCCGCAAAGAAACCGTTGAAAATGCTCAGGCTAACCTGAACAACTCCGCCGAGCATGGTTGGCCAGTTCTTCGAATCGGCAAGAAATTCGCCGGTTGAAGTCAGGGTGTTGCTTATCGCGCCGCCAAACTGTTCGTCGAGACTCAGCACCCAGTCAATCTGCGTGATTCCACTCAGAAGCGCTGGTGCCTGCTCGATGAAGTTGGCCGACTCTCTAACGAGATTTGGCGAGACCGCCCAGATTAGGCTGCCGACTACGCCAAAGAAGACGATGACCACGCCGAGAATCGCGATCGGCCGCTTCAGACCGCGCTTTTCGAAGAAGCTGACGACCGGGTCTAGACCAAGCGCGATAAAGATAGCCGCAAAGACATAGGTGATGATGCTGGCGATGGTTGCCACCATGTTGCCAAGCACCAGGGCGGTTAGAACACCGAGACCGCCGAGCAGGCCGATCTGAAAGGCGTTGCTGATCTTCATCTGGTTTGGCATGGCTACCTTCTCTGCTACCTGATGTTCAGGTTACTTTGAAGTCTCTCGAAAACCGACTTTAGGTTCTCGACATATTGTGAAACAGCGTCGCGTTCAACTTCGAGTCGACGAAGTTTCGCCTCTGCCTCACGCAATTCGGCTGAAGCGCTCGAGTGCGCTTCGGTAACGATCGTGCGAGCTTCGGCTTCTGCCGCTGCAAGCATCGCGTCGATCTTGAGTCTGGTTTCGTCTGTCGATTTCTTGTTGATTGAGCGAGCCGCCGCCTCGAGAGTCTCGGCCTCGAGCCTGGCTGCGTTTGCGCGCGTGATGGCAAGGCTCAGCTGGCCGTTTGCGTCATCGAGGTAGCGCTGCGTTGCCGCAACCGCCTCTTGGTGCTTGCGCAGGTAGGTCTGCTCTGCTTCTGCTCGGCGAGCGGTTAGTTCAAGTTCAAGGTCGATTCGGGCTTGCTCGGTGATAATCGAGAGTGCGCGGTTGTAGTCAATCGACGAATTAATCTCTCGAGCGGCGAGCAGCTTCTTCTCGGCGAGGTCGCGATCGACCTTCGCGCGCTGGGCTTCGGTTTCGCGCTTCGCGGTTGCACGCAACTTTGCGACCTCTGTTGCGATAGAGCCACGGATGGCACCGGCCTCACGAATACCCTCATCGACGATCTCGGCCGCTTTAGATTTTGCGTCAGCGATTGCCTGTTCGTACTCAACGTTTGCGGCGTTGATGAGTCGGTCTGCTCTGCGCTGCGCCTCTGCGACGAGGGCGTCGTAGTAACCCTTGGCTTCATTGCGCTGGGTCTCTAATTCTTCGTGCAAGTTTTTTCTGGTGAGGCTGGCTTCTGTTTCGGCCTCGAGCACCAAGCGTTTTGCCTGCTCTTCTGAGGTGGCAAGAATCAGCGCCGCCTTGGCTCCGACACCGGCATAGCTCGGTTCTCCGACTTCGGCGAGCTGGCTCTCTGCGGCAATCAGACGGTTTGAGGTTTCGCGAAGTTCGCTTGCCAACTGGGCATTCTGAGCGCTGAGTTGCAGCAATTCTCGGCGCAGATCAATCAGGGCGTCATCGACCGATTCACGGTCATAGCCCCTCATAACTAGGGGAAATTCGGTCTCTTCGGCGCTCAATTCAGTGCTCCTCGCCACTTCGGTAGACTTATCCACAGGCGTTTAGCCTCTGCCAAGTTTAGTCGGATTGGATTTTGCATGCGCTTTGTCTTTGCTGCTGTGCTGTTCGCCATTTCGACCGCCCTGATTCTCGGGGGTCTGGCTCAGAGAACCATTTTTGCCCCGCCAAGCCAATACAGCCTCACGGTTGCGCCCGAGTCGAGCGCTCCCTACGCAATCATTCCGCAGAGCGTCTTGGCGCTGCATCCCGGCACAATAAAGGTGACGGTCGAAGACGCGCCCCAGGCATTTATAGCGACCGGTCGAGAGAGCGATATCGAGGCCTTTGTTGGCGAAACGAAGCACGTTGGTCTGATCGCACAGGCTTCGACCGAAGACGCGGTTGCCAAGGAGTTCGCTGGCACTCAGCCCTCGATTGACCCGAGCAACTCAGACCTTTGGCGTTCGCAGATTGAAGCTCAGCTCACCGCAAGCCTGAAGGTTTCTGCAGAAGACCAGGGCGCTGTTCTAATTGCGAGCAACGGTTTGGCCCCGATTCCGCAGAAAATCAATATCGTCTGGACACCAACCTTCGACCAAACACCATCTGGAATCATGATCTGGATTGGCCTCGGTCTAATTCTTATTGCCATTGCCCTTACGTTGCTCACCTTCAGAAAAATGCGAATCAATCGCGGGCCGCGCAGAAGAACACCGAAAGCTCCGAAGCCGCCGCGTTATCGCTACCGCAGCGTGTTCAAGAGCCCGCAGCGAGGTCGTCGCTCGGCACGCGGTTTTGTTGCAATCACTTCTGGTGGATTAACTTTGGCACTGCTTTCTGGTTGCGCTAGCAACCCAACCGCAACCCCATCGCCAACGGCTGAAGATCAGACCCAGCCAGTTTCGCTTCAGTCTCAGCAGGTGCAGCGCATCCTTGATGAAGTTTCGATTGTCGCTCGCGAAGCCGACGCTTCGAATGATCGACGAATCTTGGTTGAACGTTTCGATGGTGCGGCTCTTGCCATTCGCACAACTAACTACCAACTGCGATCACGTAATGCCAGAATCGCAAGCTTGCAGGCGATTGCAGCAAGACCCGTTAAGTTCAACCTGCCGGCCGCAACATCAACTTGGCCGAGAGTAGCCATGGCGGTTACCGACGAACCTGGTGACACGGCACTGCCGCAAATGATCGTCATGCAGCAAGACAGCCCGCGCACGAATTACAAAGTTTGGTTCACAATTCGCCTGATGCCTGGTGCAGAGATTCCGGCTGTGCCGTCGAGCGAAATTGGTGCTATTCCCGTGGATGCCGGTTCGCTGTTCTTGAAGCTTGCGCCAAACAAACTGCCAATCGCTTTTGGCGATGTTCTGAACCTCGGGCAGGCGAGCCTGAGCGCTCAACTCTTTGATCTCGACAACGAGTTCTATCGACAGGTTTCCCAGGCGCAAAAAGAGCAGGCCACCAGCCTGAACAACGCGAATATCGCTTATGCCCACTTGCTTGGCGACCCGAATGTCATCTCGATGGCCACCTCGAACGGCGGCGCACTGGTCGCGGTCTACCAGCTTGACCGCTACACGATTCGGCCGAAGCGGGCCAACTCGGCTGTTGCCGTTGGGCCACAGGAGCGCTTGCTTCTGGGCGCTACAGGCTCAACCAGGGGCGTTCGCTCGGTCTATGGAGACATGCTGCTGTTCTATGTTCCGCCGGCTGCAGATAGCGACAAGATTGTTTTGCTCGGGGCAACCCAGGGTCTGATTAGCGTGGCGAGCCTCTAGTGGCAGATCAATTAAACGCAAATCTTCGCGGCGCTTACGACCTGTCGTCGCTTCGTCAGCAACCCAACGCTTCGCCTTCCGATGCGGCGATTGCGCAAGACTCTTCGCCAGTCGCTGTCGCCTCGCTGATTTCGGTAATGACAGAAGTCAACCTGCGCCACTTTCTCGAACTCTCAAGCAAGGTCGTAGTTCTGGTTGATTTCTTCTCGACCGGGGTAGAAGAAAGCGTTTCGCTAAGCGCGAAGCTCGAAGCCATCGTTGCGAACATGGATGGCAAAGTTTTGCTGAGCCGTGTTGATGTGAACGAACAGCCGCGGGTGGTTGAGGCGTTCGCTGTTACTCAACCCGCAACGCTTTTGGCAATGGTTGCTGGGCAACCGGTTCCGCTTTTTGTCGGCGATGTCGAGCACGACAAGATAGAAGAAATCATTTCTAAGCTTCTTGTCATTGCCGCCAAAAACGGAGTGACTTCGGTCGCGGTTGTTGACCCAAATATTGAGCCAGCACCAACCACTGCGCAGCTGCCGCCAAAACACAAGGCCGCTGTCGAACTTCTGAATTCTGGAGCATACGCAGATGCAAAAGCTGCCTACCAGCAGATTCTCAACGAGACTCCGAGTGATCCGATTGCGGCTGCTGGTGTTGCTCAGTCAGAGTTACTGCTTCGACTCGAAGGTGTCGATGTCGATCACGTCTTGAATAATCCACCGCAGAATTTCGAAGAACTGCTGGTTGCTGCCGATGCACTTCTAGCTATTGGCGACTACGCCGATGCGTTTGAAGCGCTGTTAGTGAATTTTGCCGCGGCCAGCCAAGAAGACAAGAACGCGATGCGCGAGCGCTTGCTTCAGTATTTCGAGATTGTCGGCAAGTCGACAGCAGAGGTGATTGCGGCGCGTAACCGACTCACCTCGATGCTCTTTTAACTTCGTTTCGGCTTCAGCCAGATCGCACCAAGCGGCGGAATGTTGACTTTCGCTGCGTGAGGTTGACCGTGGGTGCCAGGTTGGTTGGCCGTAACCGCCCCGAGGTTGCCGACTCCAGAACCGCCAAATTCCTGAGCGTCGGTGTTCAGAATTTCTTGCCACTCGCCATCGAATGGCAGCCCGAGAGCCCAGTCGTAGTGGGGGTGGCCGGCAAAGTTGATGGCAACGGCAATCGGGTTGCCCGCTTCATCCCAGCGCAAGAAAGTCAAAACGTTGGCCTCTGCAGCACCGCCGTCAATCCAGGTGAAACCGGCTTGAGCGTGGTCTAGCTGCCACATGGCGGGGTTATCTAGGTAGAGCCGGTTGAGTGTTGCCACGAGCGACTTGAGGCCCTGGTGTCTTGGCTGCTCGAGAATCCACCACTCGAGACCGTGCTCCTGATTCCACTCTGATTGCTGGCCGAATTCGCTGCCCATGAACAGCAACTGCTTGCCCGGATGAGCCCACATGTAGGCGAGGTAGGCGCGCACGTTTGCCAGTTGCTGCCAGCGGTCGCCAGGCATCTTGGCCAGAAGTGAACCTTTGCCGTGAACAACCTCATCGTGGCTGATCGGCAGAATGAACTTCTCGTCGTAGGCATAGAGCATCGAGAAGGTTAGCTCGCCGTGGTGGTGAGCGCGGTAGGCCGGGTCTTTTTCGATGTAGCGCAGGGTGTCATTCATCCAACCCATGTTCCACTTGAAACCAAAGCCGAGACCGCCGCCGTCTGTCGGCGAACTCACACCACCCCAACTGGTTGACTCTTCGGCAATCATCATGACACCAGGGTTGCGACGATATGCCGTTGCGTTTGTCTCTTGCATGAATTTGATTGCGTCAAGGTTTTCGCGGCCGCCAAACTCGTTTGGCAACCAGTCGTTGTTCTCGCGCGAATAGTCGAGGTAGAGCATCGAGGCAACCGCATCAACGCGCAAACCGTCGATGTGAAATTCTTCGAACCAGTAGAGTGCGTTGGCAACCAAGAAGTTTCTAACTTCGGTTCTGCCGAAATCAAAAATGTAGGTACCCCAGTCTGGATGTTCGCCTCGTCTCGGGTCGGCGTGCTCATAGAGCGGCTCACCGTCATAGCGAGCGAGAGCCCAATCGTCTTTCGGAAAGTGCGCTGGAACCCAGTCGAGAATGACTCCGATGCCGGCGTTGTGCAGTTCGTCAATCAAAAACTTCAGATCGTCTGGTGAACCGAAGCGAGATGTTGGCGCGTAGTAGCCGGTGACTTGATATCCCCAAGATGGCGCAAACGGATGTTCGGCAA
The DNA here is from genome assembly GCA_009702455.1 of Actinomycetota bacterium. Lineage (GTDB taxonomy): Bacteria > Actinomycetota > Actinomycetes > Actinomycetales > Microbacteriaceae > Rhodoluna. The sequence continues at coordinate 7,588 of WLIA01000033.1, forward strand.
GTGGCATGAATTCGACGTGAGTGAAGCCGAGCTCTTGGATGTATGGAATCAGCTCACCGGCTAACTCGCGGTAGCTGAGGTCTTTGCGCCACGAACCAACGTGTAGTTCATAAATCGACATGGGTGACTTGAGCGCGTCGCGCTTGGTGCGATGCTCTAGCCACGCGGCGTCGGCCCACTTGTGAAATGACTCTGTGACGATTGAGGCAGTAGCCGGGGGAGTCTCGGTGTGACGTGCCATCGGGTCGATTTTGGTGATCCAGGCATTCGCCTTGGTGAGAATCTCGTATTTGTACTTGGTGCCAGCCGCCAAGCCGGGCACAAAGATCTCCCAGACACCACTCGAGCCCATGGCCCGCATAGAGTGCCCAACGCCGTTCCAGTGGTTGAAGTCACCGACAACGCGAACCGCCTGAGCATTCGGTGCCCAGACCGCAAAGCTCGCGCCAGTGCTGCCGCCAAGGCTGCCGGAGATGGTTCGCACGTGAGAGCCGAGCGCCTTCCAGAGTTCTTCGTGACGCCCTTCGGCAATTAGGTGCAGGTCGACATCGCCTAGGGTGGGCAGGTAGTGATATGGGTCATCGCTTAGCCACTCGGTGATCTTGCCGTTCTCGAGATAGTGAGCAACGATTCGGTAATCAGGCACCGAGTTGGTCTTTACGAATCCTTGAAATAGCCCGTTCTCAAGGTGCTCGAGTTCAACCTGAACGCTGCCCTCTAGTTGAACAAAAACCTTCGTGGCCAGTGGCTTGAGCGTACGAATGATCCAGCTGCCATCGTGCGGGTGTGCACCGAGAACCGAATGTGGAGCGTGCGAAGACCCACTCGTTATCTTGGCGATAGTCTCGTGGTCGAGTTCTGGCAGAGCGCTGTCTTTTTTGCCGAACAGCATTCTAGTTTCGCTTCGTTACGTGCAAAATGTGTGCCGGTTCTTCGCGCGGGTCTAGTCGAACATAGTTGCTTGCACCCCAGGTGAATTTCTGATCGGTTAGCAGATCGCGCACTTCGAAGCTCTCAGAGTCGATACCAAGTTTTTTCAAATCGAGGTGCACCGTGGTTTCGCGAACCGAATGCGGGTCAACGTTCACAACAACAATCACCGTGTCGTCTTTGCCGTTCGGCGTGTGCTCTGCCGAGAGGTGCTTGCTGAAAACCAAGATTGAACCGTCGTCACTTGAGTGAAGCTGCAGATTGCGAAGTTGTCTAAGCGACGCATGTTCTGCTCGGGCGTCGTTCAATTTTTGAATCAGCGGCGCAATTGATCGACCGTTCTTTTCGGCAGCCCTGAAGTCGCGAGGCTTGTATTCGTACTTCTCGCTGTCGATGTGTTCTTCTGCGCCCGGTCTGGCGACCGCCTCGACGAGTTCGAAGCCGCTATACATTCCCCAACTCGCACCGGCCATTGCGGCAACTATCGCGCGAATCTTGTGACCGGCAGGCCCGCCGAACTGAAGGTATTCGGTGAGTATGTCTGGCGTGCTAACCCAGAGGTTCGGCCTAAAGAAGTCTGCGGTTTCGCGCGAGAGCTCGGTTAGGTAGCTCTCGAGTTCGGCCTTGCTGTTGCGCCAAGTGAAGTAGGTGTAGCTCTGCTGAAAGCCAATCTTGCCGAGGGTGTGCATCATTGCCGGACGAGTGAATGCCTCGGCCAAGAAGATGACGTCTTCGAACTCGGCGTTTACCTCGGCGATTAGCCACTGCCAGAAGTTCACCGGCTTGGTGTGCGGGTTGTCTACCCTGAACACCTTGACGCCCAGTGAAATCCAGTGCTTTACGACCCTGAGCATCTCAAGATAGATGCCATCGCGGTCGTTGTCGAAGTTGATCGGGTAGATGTCTTGATACTTCTTTGGCGGGTTCTCGGCGTAGGCAATCGTGCCATCGGCCCTGGTAGTAAACCACTCTGGGTTGCTCTTTACCCACGGATGATCCGGGGAGGCCTGCAGAGCTAAATCGAGAGCTATCTCTAGACCGAGTTCGTTGGCCTTCTTTAGAAAGTCTTTGAAGTCTTGCTCTGTGCCGAGGTCTGGATGAATCGCATCGTGGCCACCGGTGGTGTTTCCGATGGCCCAGGGTGAACCCGGGTCGCCGCTTGCGGCATTCAGTGAGTTGTTCGGACCCTTGCGAAACGCTGTGCCGATTGGGTGAATCGGTGGCAGGTAAACAATCTGAAACCCCATCTCGGCAACCGCAACCAATCGCTTCGACGCGGTCTTGAAGTTTCCAGAAGTCCAGGTCTTGGTTTTTGGGTCGAGCACAGCACCTTCGCTGCGCGGAAAGAATTCATACCAGGCACCGGCACCGGCAAACTCGCGCTCGCACTTGATATTGAATGTTTCGCTCAGGGTAACCAAACTGCGAATTGGGTTGTCTGACATGTACTTCAAAATCGTTGCGGTTTCTGTTTCGGCAAGTCGAGCCTTAGCAGACTTTGATTTGTCGCTGAGTTTCTCGGCGAGCTCGGCCAGTTTCTTCGCCTCATTTGCCGAACGTTCTGGTTCGGCGGCGGCTTTAGCAAAAAGTGCAACGCCCTCGAGCATCATCAGTTCTTCGTCAACACCAACTGCAATTTTCACCGTGGCACTGTGGTGCCAGGTTTCGAAGTCGTCGCCAAAGGCGCGAATCTGAAAGCGGTAATCACCCTTCTCGCTTAGCTGGGCGACGGCGTGCCAAGAGTCTGAGCCCGGTGCTCCGGGATGCATGCGATAAACGGTCACCTTGGCGGTTGGCGAGGTGAGAACAAGTTCGACACCGAGGGCGTCGTGCCCCTCTCGAAAGACCACCGCACTAAACGGGATGACTTCGCCAACGAATGCTTTGGCTGAGTAAGCACCGCCATCGACAACCGGCGAGACGGCGGTGATAGGCAGGCGACCAATCAGCGCATCGTGCTGAATCTTAATTTCTTTCGGCTTAGCCACAAGTCAAGGGTAGTCACCAAAGGGCAGACCGACCACTGCGGTTTAGAGAACCCCTCTAGAGAACTCCTCTAGATAACGTTGTAGAGCCTGATGCTCATCGGTGGCAGGGTCAGAACATCACCGGGCTTCGCTGTGGTTTTCTGCAGCAGGTTGGGGTTCTCGACCGCGCTATCCCAGAGCAATTCGAACCGATTTGCCTCTATCTCGCTCGAAAGCGTGAACTCGATCTCGTCTTCTGTGCCGTGCACCACGAGCAGCAATTGGTTGGGGTTGCCGGGCTCGGCGACGCTCTTGCCGAACTTTGCAAATGAACGGTTCTCGGGGCTATCCCAGTCTGATTCGCTCAGAATCTCGCCGAATATGTTGTACCAGCGGGCCAGGTCTGACTCTGGTGTTGCCTCTTCAAAGTTGTTGAAGTGCTTTGGTCTGAGAACCGGGTTCTCGCGGCGAAGGTGAAGCAGGTGAGCCACGGTATCTTCGAAGTCGCGCTCGTGCTGGCCCAGTTGCCAGTTAACCCAGCTCAGCACGGTGTCTTGGCAGTAGGCGTTGTTGTTTCCGAGCTGCGTTTTGGCACGCTCGTCACCGGCCGTAATCATCGGGATGCC
>WLIA01000034.1 GCA_009702455.1 Actinomycetota bacterium
CACGCCTGCCTCATCATCAACCACAAGGATGCTTGCCTTGGCCATGGTGACCTCCTGCTTTGAGTCTAGATAGCGGGCCAAGTTCTAACCCTCTGCGCACGGTTTTCTAAGACTTTTCTAAGAACCCGTATGCAACTCTTTGGGTATCAAGTTTTATCACCAAACAGAGAGATTCAAAATGTCACTAAAGAAGACTTTCGCAGCAGTAGTACTGAGCACCTCACTCGTGCTCGGCGGTTCAATTGCCGCAATGGCAACTGAGACCACAAGCACCCCGGTTTCAGCACCAGCTGTTTCACCAACTCCTAAGCCGAGACCGTGGCAAGAATACAAAGAAGCGATGACCGTATTCAAGACCGCCATGACTCAGTTCAAGGCAGATCGAATCACTTTCGAAGCTGCGATGACTGCACACAGAACTGCGATGACCGCATACTTCACAGCAAGAAAGCCAATCAACGACGCATTCAAGGCATCAGTTGATTCAGCACGCGCAACTCTCAAAGCTGCTCTTGAAGCGGCTACTACCAATGAGCAGAAGACTGCTGCTTACAACGCGATGAAAGCCGCAGTTGCAACCGCAACCGCAACTCGCGAGGCAGCGGTTAAAGCACTTGGCCCTGTTCCGGTAAAGCCAGTCAAGCCAGCGAAGCCAGTAAGACCAACCGCTCCACCAAAGCCGGTTAAGCCAACTCCTGCTCCAACTGTTTCTCCTAACTAAGCAGGTCGTGCGGCTAACCCCGCCGAAACGAAAAACTCCCCGGCAAACCAAGCGCCGGGGAGTTTCTCGTTTGACGAAGCAAGCAAGAGTCATAGACTGACGACATGTTCTCGATTCGAAAGATTGCCGCCATTTCTGCTGCAACTTTCGCGCTAGCGGCTTGCGCACCAACCGCCGGCCCAACCGCCGAACCCGAGCCGACCCCGGTCTATGTGACGGCACCGCTCACCGGCATGCAGTATCTCGAGGGAAGCGCTGAAGCGAGTACCTTGAGTCGCCCATCCGTGGCCTGCAAAATCGACAACAGCGAAGCGGCACGCCCACAGCTTGGCCTCAACCGCACCGACCTGGTTTTCGTTGAGATGGTCGAAGGTGGCCTAACCCGCCTAGTTGCCCTCTGGCACAGCACTCAGCCAACAGCCGTCGGCCCGGTTCGCTCGATTCGCCCAATGGACCCCGACATTCTCAGCCCGTTCGGCGGCATCGTTTGCTATTCGGGCGGCCAGGCCGTGTTCGTCAACATGATGCGCAACACCAATGTTTTCAACGCCAGCGAGACCACCGAGCAAGACAAGGGCACCTTCAGTCGCAGCAAAGATCGCTACGCCCCGCACAACGTGATTGTCGATGTCGACAAGCTGGCCGCGGCGCATCCTGAGATTGCGGCACCTGGTGTGCAGTTTGGTTTCGCCAATTCGCTCGCCAATTCAACCGCTGCCCTCATCGGCACTTCGGTGTCTGATATAAAGGTCTATTTTCCGTTGGCGCTGAGCCAGTGGGCACCTAACGCCGAGGCGACCCGCTTTATGCGAACTCAAGACGGTGAATCACACACGGATGCCGCCGACGGCAGCCAGATCAGCGCAGCAAACGTGGTGATCATGACGGTCACCATCGACCGCTCATACTTGGGTGGCCTTTATAGCAAGGTGCCGAAAACCAACCTGATTGGAACGGGCCAGGCCCAGGTTTGCTCGGCCGGCAAGTGTGTCAGCGCCACTTGGGCCAAGACCGGTCAGACCTCGCCGATCACGTTGACCGATGCTGCGGGTAATCCGGTGCTTTTGGCCCCCGGCAACACCTGGGTTGAGCTCATGGCGGCTTCGCCAGAGGGCAGATTGGCCATAACGGCCAAGCCAACACCTACCGCCACACCAAACTAGTGAATATACGGGTATCCACCTATTTGCCTATCGCACCTGAGTTGCGTCTAGTAATTTCGTATCTATGAGGTTGTGGCGGCGACCCCAGCGCTTTGTTGCGCTGGCTAAACAAAAAGGGCGTGCTTGGTCAAGCGCGTTGCTTGTTGCCACCCTTACCCTCGCTCTCGCATCTTTCGGTGTGATCGAGCCAAACAAACCAGCAGAAGCTGCTGCCGTTCAGTGTCCGGCAGACACCGCATACATTACTTACACATATTCATCACCAAACTGCACCGCGACTTTTGCATTCTCGAATACATATCAGACATGGGTCGTGCCTAACGGTGTAACTACTGCGACTTTCAGCATAAAAGGCGCTCAAGGTTCTGGCGGTTACGGTTCCACCGCAACATATGGTGGTCGCGGAGCTGTCGTCACTGGCACGCTTGCCACAACTCCAGGCCAGAGCCTTTACGTGTATGTCGGAGGTGCTGGAGGATACAACGGAATGACTGTCGGCACAGGCGATCAAGTCATGAACGCTGGCTTCAATGGCGGTGGCGTTGGAAGAAAATGGAACTCCTATCCCGGTGGTGGTGGTGGTGGCGCAAGTGATATTCGCACCGTGGTCGGAGATTACACATCGCGACTCGTAGTGGCTGGTGGTGGTGGTGGTGCCGGACAAGAGGGAACACCTAATAAGGGTGGTGATGGCGGTGCACCAAACGGCTCAGCGGGTGCCGGAAGCTGGGGTGGCTATGGTGCAACCCAATCCGGACCAGTCGCGTCAAACGGAAGTTACGCAGGATCTTCATCGCTAGGGCAAGGCGCTTCAGGTTTAACTGGCGCCTGTTCAAATGGCACTGGCTGCCCTGCTGGTGGTGGTGGCGGAGGTTACTACGGCGGTGGCGCGAGCGCGTACGCAGCTGGAGGTGGGTCTTCTTGGTATGGCTCGCAGGTTTCCGGTGCTTCTTACAATTCAGGACCAACTAATACCGGACACGGGCAGATTCAAATCACCTACTTGGCTGGCGCAACCATCAGCGCATACTCGGCAACCAACGTGGTCAACGCAACCGCTGGCAACAACGGATTCATTAGTGGCAAGTCAATCAACTACTCCCTCTCGTTCTCAATGCCGGTTATCGGCTTCGGCCCAGAAGACATAAGCCTTAGCGGCACCAGCGGCGGCTCTGGAACCTGGACTAAGTCGGCTGTTTCAGGCTCTGGTGCTGGGCCCTATACGTTCACGCTCTCTAATGCCAGTGCGCTAGAGGGCACAGTCATAGCAACTGTGAACGCAGCCGGTGTGATCGATGGAAACAGCAACGTCGGCATCGGCACGCAAGCGGTGACGACCACTATCGATACGGTCGCACCAACCGTGACCAACATAAGTTTCACCTCGGGATCGAATGTGCAGACCTCTCAGAGAATTTCGGTCACCTTTAGTGAAACCCCACTCAGTGTGACCACGAGCGCACTAACTTTGAGCGGTGTTTCAGCTTCTTCTGGAACCTGGACTCGAACTCTCGTTAGCGGCTCTGGCGTTGGACCTTATCTTTTTGACATCAACAACGTCAGCGCAATTGATGGCGCTCTTCAGGTGCAAGTTGCTGCCGGCAACGTAACCGACTTTGCCAACAACAACGTAGTTGCGTCAAGTTTGATTTCTAGAAACCTAACTTTGCAGCCGTCATTAATTACCGGAAACTTGAACACATTCGGTGCCGGAACAATCACTCTGGCACCTGACGCGACTCTTATCGATCGCGGTGCAAGCACTCTCGCTGGATTGCGAGTTGCTGTTACCGGCAGCGCTCAGGCTGGAGATGTTCTTTCTTTCACGAACAACAACGCAACAAACTTCGGAACAATTCAAAGCGCGACTTCAAGCTCGCTGGTTCTCACACTTACTTTCAGCGGAGCGCAACCGACCCTTGCACAGTGGCAAAATGCCATCCGTGCGATTAAGTTCACTACTTCAACCGCGGGTAATGCGAGAACTATCGAATTTCACCTGCGACCAACGCTCGGCTACAACTATGACAACATGCACTTCTATGAGTGGGTCAGCGGAACCATCTCAACCGGTGACGTGGCAATTTCTAATGCTGCTGGTTACTCATACAAGGGCATTCAGGGGTATCTGACCACAATTACCAGTGCTGCCGAAAACGCATTTGTGTATGCACTTTCGGGCAACGCCGGAACCTGGTTGGGTGGAACTCAGGTGACCGCAAATAGCAACAACTGGAGATGGTCGGTAGGCCCCGAAAGCGGAACCCAATTCTCTACCGGGGCTACATCAACCAACAGCATGTATGTCAACTGGTGGGCCGGCGAGCCAAACAACTCGGCGAACTACGTGTTTATGACCACGGCGGGAACCTGGGATGACCTAGCAAGCAGCCAGGGTGGCGCTTACTACAACTCAGGCAACGTGATTGAGTACGGCAGTTTGAGCAATGGTGATCCGGCAACCACGCTGCTGAAGGTCACCGCCAGTATGCCGGTTTCGGCGACCGCGCCAACGGCAACCATGGCGGCGACATCGGCTACCGGCACAACGAACACCAACACCTTCACAATCACGGCGTCTTCGGTTGGCATCGACTGTTCAACCCTGAGCACAGTGAACGGTCAAGACTTCACCTTCAGTGCAAACATCACAGGCATTTCGATTGCTCAAACCTCAACCACGGTTTGCACCATCACGGTTAGCAGCAACGTTGCTAGTGGTTCAAGCAATGCTGCCGTCACGTTGACCAAGGCAGGCACATTTGCATACGTCGGCCAAAACGGAATCTCTGGAACAATGTCGACGACCTCTGCGACCACGAGCGTTACCATCGCTGACAACATCGCACCGGTTTTCACTTTCACATCACAGCCGGGAGCGTATTCAACCGCGACTACCTTGACTTACACCTTTTCGGTTAGCGAAGCGATTCAGTCGGGCACTCTTCTCTACACCTCATTTACATTTACAGGCTCTTGCACAATCCCGACCCCAACAGTCGTGAGCGGCCTCAACTACACGATGACACTTACGAGTTGCACCGATTCAACCGGTGTTTTGTCACTCAAGGCTGAGACACTTCGCGATAATGCCGGAAACGCCGCCTTACCAGTTTCGTCGAACTCGGTAATCATCGACCGCACAGTGCCGACCGCAACATTCACAACGAAACCTGGTGCGTACACATCTTCGCTGAGCAACATCGCTTACACGGTTACCTTCAGCGAAGCAGTAACCAGCATGAACGCGAGCAAGATATCAATCGCCGGTTCAGGATGTTCGCTTGTCAACTTCGTTGCCACCAGCTCAACGGTTTACAGTTTTGAACTAACCGGATGTGCCGATGGCGTAACCGCCACCGTGACTCTTGCAGTCGGGGCGGGCACTGACGTTGCTGGCAACATAGGCCCGGCGCTAGATCCAGCTTCGGCGCGAGTGGCATCCACCATCATCGACGCAACCGCACCAACAGTGACGGCTTGGTCTAACAGCCAAGCAGCGCTAACCAACGCGGCCACACTCACCTATACATTGACTTTCAGCGAGGCAGTCTCAGGCCTAACCGAGACAGACTTCGTAAAAACTGGATGCTCGTCGACACCTCAGATCGCCACATCGAACAACATCACTTACACAATCACGCTTTCGGGTTGCACGAGCGGCAGCACTGTTTCGCTGAGGCTTTCGAGCTCGTCAGGCATCTATGCCGACCAGGCTGGCAACCTCGGCTCGGGCGGCATGGCCACCACTGCCATTTCACGCACTCTCGACTTTGTAGCGCCGGTTGTTTCATGGGGGTCAAACCCACCTAGCCCAACCAAGGTGAATAGCACCTTCTCGATTCAGTTCAGCGAAGAGGTTGTCGGCTTCGGGTCAAACCTGATTTCAAACACCGGAGTCATTAACGGAGTAGCTGCCACGGCTCAAGGTTGTGTGTTCACCCTCACAACGATTGTTCCTGGCTATACCTACTCTGTTGAAGTTTCTTCTTGCAGCGATGGCACATTGATTCCAGTAATTGCTGCAAATACGGTAACTGACCTCGCCGGAAACTCGGGCCCGGCTGTGAATCCAAGTGCAGATCGCACCTCTGGCCCAATTGTTGTTGACCGCGCTGCACCTGTTGCAACCTTCATTGCGAACCCGGCAGCCCGAACTCACGGCACACTTACTTACACATTGCGTTTCAACGAAGCAATCAACACAACGGTTGGCAACGCGACATCATTGAGCAACAGCGACTTCACCTATTCGGGCACCGCTACCTCGTGCCAGATTTCGATCGCAGCCGTGCCATCGTCAAACGACTACACAATCACGGTGAATAACTGCACCGACGGAACCTTCATCTTGCTACTCAACGATGACGCTGTAACCGACATCGCTGGCAACACCGGCCAGCTCGGCATCATCGCCGCAGGTTCAACAATCGACAGCACCCCGGCGACGGCAACAATTACGCCGGTTCAAAGCTCGCCAACCAACAGCAGCTTTGTTACCTACACAATCGTCTTCAACGAGATTGTCACCGGCCTAACCGGCGACCTAACCGACTTCACGCTAGGTGGCGCTTCATGCCGCCTCGACGCTGGAGCCCTTACCGGTAGCGGCACCAGCTATAGCCTGCGAGTCAACGGCTGTGCCGATGGCGCAAGCTCAACACTCACCCTGAAGGCCAGCGCGGTTCAAGACCGCTCGCTGGTAGCCGGTGTCGGAAACCTCAGCCCGGCTGCAGCAGTCAACTCAAGCTCGGCAACTTTGATCGACTTCAGCCCGGCCAACGTGACCTACACAACACCGGCCACCACCGACAACGATGGTGTCATTTCGATTGTTGCAATCTTTGATGAGCCGGTAATGAACTTAGAGGCCGCCGATTTCACTAACATCGGCACGGCAAGCGTTGGCGCAATCACGATGACACAGCAGAGTTCAACTCAATTCACTTTGAGAACCACTGCACTGACAAACGGCAACATCAAACTCACCTTGTCGGGTTCAATTACCGACATCGCTGGCAACGTTTCACCTGGGGCGAGCGTTGCATCGTTCGACTCGAGTGCAGCAACAGTCGTGGTAACCGGTCTTGCCGGTGGCTTCTCGACTTCGCCGGCATCCGTGGTCAAAGAAGATCCAGAATATGTTTTGACGTTCGTCAGACCAGTCACAGGTTTGGTGCCTTCAGATTTCACAGTTTCAGACAACCCAAACTGTGTGCCTGTAATCGCCCCGGTTAGCACTTCGATTTACAACATCACGCTCACCGGTTGTGACGATGGTGACATAACGCTTCAGCTAAACGCCAACGCAGTTGCCGACGCTTATGCCTTGACCAACACAATCAAGACAGCAACCGCAACAGTTCTCGACACAACGGCTCCAACTGCAACCATTACCTTGCGACCGGGCACACTATTCACCGGTCGCCACATCTTCGATGTCGTTTTCAGCGAGCCGGTGCTAGGCCTAACCGCGCAAGACTTCACTATTCCTAATGGCGTAAACGCGGCAGGTTGTGCGATCACCGGGCCAAACGGAACCGGAGCTAACTACACCGTCAACCTAAATGGTTGTGTCAACGGAACCTTCGCCCTTGCGCTTCAGTTCGACAAGGTAATCGACATCGCCGGAAACTTTGGCCCCCCGATGCCTAACCCGAATCCGCAATCTTTGCAGTACGTTTCGAGCACAGTCGAAACTCAGGCCAAGCCGGTGCCAACAGCCAATGTTCAGGCCGGAACCACCCCAACCGTTCTGTTGGCCGTAGCGCCATTCAGGGTCTTTGGCAATGTTCCTGCAGGAACCCAGCAGACTCTGCTCGCTGCCAAGATCGTGGTTGGTGACAGCTCGGCGCCGTCGGTGACGGTGGCTACTGACATTACCCAGATGGCTCCAACCGATGAAGTCACAATCACCAACAACCAGACTGTTACTGCCGGTGATCGCATTTCGCTTTCGGTCGAGGCTTCGGTTGCATCTTCGGCACAGCTTGATGCTGCCGGCTTCTTAGAAATCAATGGCACATGGATTTACCTTGGCCGCCAACCGTTCACCGGAACTTTTGTGACCACAACTCCGATGACCTTTGCCGAGCCAGGCACATACATCTTGAAGATTGTTTTGATTGACAAGAACACCGTTTTGACGATGTCGGCATTGAAGGCAAAGATTTTCAACCCAAAGCAGTTCGATGTTGTGCCGATTATTCCGAACCTGATCAAATCGCCGAAGTTGCCAATCACATTCAGGGCGGCCGCGCTCACCGCGCAGCAAACCGAAGTTGGCGACATGCAAATCACGATCAACCTGACGGTTGTTGCACCTCAATCTGGTGCACCAACTTTGGTCGCGCCACCTCCACCTCCGGCTGAACCCATTGCGACACCAACACCTACACCTACTCCAACACCTACTCCAACACCAACACCAACACCAACACCTACACCTACCCGAACCGCAACACCTACGCCAACCGTTAAGCCGAGTGTCACTCCAACACCGACTCGCAGTGCGACTCCGACTGCGAGTGCAACTGTTGCGCCTTCAGCAACTCCGTCGGCAACGCCGAGCGCAAGCGCGTCGCCATCGCCTTCTTCGGCACCAACGTCTAACGTTGCTGCATCGGCCACGCCAACCATCGCTCCGATTGTTCCGGCACCGAATGTACCTGTTGCGCCGCAGCCAACCGAACCAGCTAGCCCGGTTGAAGCACTTACCAACCTCACCGAAATTAAGTTGCCAGAGATCAACCCTGGCGCTCCGGTTGCGAACCCGGCAATCGGTGCTACCGGTGATGATAATGCTCCACCTCAGGCGTTCGACCCGTTGGCTTCGCCAGAGGGTGTGGTTGCGGTAACTGAAACCGCAACCGCAGCTGTTGCCGTTGTGTCTTCGATTGCTGCCGCAGCCGGTGCTGCAGCGGCTGCCGCTGCCGCAGCTGGTGCTGCTGCCGGTGCTGCCGCGGGTGCCGCAGCTGGTGCGGCTGGTGCCGGTGCTGCTTCGGGCGCGAGTTCGGGTGGCGGCTCATCCGGTTCATCTTCAAGTTCTTCTAGTTCGTCAAGTTCTTCTGGCAACGCAACAGCTGCGGCCGAGCAAGAGGGCGATGGCGGTGAGGTTGAGAGCATCGATGTCGAACACGACGAATACGAGGTTGATGGCGAAGCGTGGGGAGACCGGTTAGGGCTCTGGCGAAATCCGTTCAACACGATGCTCGATAAAGTGTCGCCTGCGATAACCATGGCCATCGCGCCAATCTCGCCGGTGGTTTCAAAAGTCTTCAACGACGGCGCTTACCTGCGCGCAATGCTCGGAACCGTCTCGGTCTTGTTGCCACTAGCCGGTTTGCTTCTCGGTTTCCTCGGTCTCACACAAGTTGAGGGCGAACTGATCATGCCGTCATGGCAGCTGCTGTTGATCATCTCGGTTCTCGGTGTCTTCGATGCGCTTGCAGGTTTCTTGGCGACGGTTGTGTTCGTGATCGGTGCAATCACAATTCACGGAGCAACCGACCCGAGCGAACTTCGTTTGCAAATCGGAATCTTGCTAATCGGTTTCGGTCCTGCGTTGCTAGCGATGGCTTTCCGTGCAATTCGCAAGCAGGTTGAGCACAGTTTCGGCTACTGGTGGGATCGCCTGGTCGACCTCGCTGTTGTTACCTTCTTGGCTGGTTGGACGATGAGCTCAATGGTCAGCACGCTTCCTGCTCTTGCTGGTCTAACTATGCCTGCCGCAAACCACGTCAACGACTTTGTGTTGGCGGTTGCCGCAGCGATGTTCTTGCGAATCATTTTCGAAGAGTTCTCATCGCGTTTCTTCACCAATCGTTTGAACGCAATCAACCCAACCAGTGTTGAGGCACCACCGATGATTCAGCGCGTATTCGCGCTAATGGTTCGCCTCGGATTGTTCGTGTTCGTTTCAGCCGCGCTAATGGGCAACACTTGGCAGACCTGGGTCGGTTCGTTCTTGTTTATCTTGCCGACACTTCTCGGTTGGTATAGCGATCGCCTACCAAACTTCCCAAGACTCTGGGCGTTCTTGCCGGCAGGCATCCCAGGGTTGGCTGTCAGCCTGGTAATCGCATCTGGCACAACCGCAATCGTCGGTGGTGTTCTCGGTGCAAACCCAGAGCTCGCCCAATGGTCATTCGTGTTGCTACCGATTCCGCTGCTCGTGCTCAGCATCTTGGGCATGTTTGGCCGCCACGGCAAAGACCCCGACGACGACCGCCCAATCAAGACCCACAAGTGGCGTTATGTCTACCGCATCGGTGGCATCGTGATGCTGGTTGTCACCCTGCGCCTAGCCGGGGTTATCTAGAGCTCATTGTTCGCAGAACCGAATCTCCTGCTAATCTCGCTCTAAATAAAGGTTCGCACCGAGGGAGTTGCCATGCGCAGACTAGCTATTTCGATCGTCATTTCACTCTTAGTGATGCCGTTTGTAAATCTCAGTGCGGCAACGGCGGCACCTGGAGCAACCCTCTCGGTCGGCACTCAAAGCGATGTGACCAATATGGGTCCAGAAACTTTCGCAACCTTGGCGGCCTCTTCAGATGGTTCAAAAATTATTGCGGGCGTCAACGGTGGCAAGGCCTATCGTTCGGTTGACTACGGAAAAACCTGGAGTGTTCTAACCGGCTTAACTGCACTAGTTGCAACAGCAAACTGGAATGCCAGTGCGTCTTCTGCCGACGGATCAGTTCTTTACATTGCC
>WLIA01000035.1 GCA_009702455.1 Actinomycetota bacterium
ACATCACCGTGACGTCGACCGGGCTGAATTCGGGGTACCAGAAATCTGCTGCTTTTTGAATCAGGGCTTTCTCACGCACAAGAGTGCCTGCAGCAACCGTTGGTGAAGAGATGTATGTGATGTCGTAAACCCTGCTCGATGGCGTATAGCCATTGAAAATGGCCGAGTAGGCGCTCATGGGGTTAACCGGCTGAATGTTTGACCCAGCTAGCGGATCGCTGAGTCTAGATGCAGGGCTGTAGCCGTCTCGCCTGGCCGTGACGAGAACCTGCAGCGCTTTGCCGACATCCGTGTTTCGCACCGTATAGCTGGCAGAAGTTTCACTGGCGACGGGAGCGTAATCGCTGAACCATTGGTAGCTGAGGGTTGCTAGCGCATCGGTGCCAGTCGTTTGTGCCGTGAGACTACTGCCGACGGTCTGGGTTCCGAGGATTGTGGGCTTGGCCACAGTGAGCTGAAACGGCACTGGGGTTCGAAGTTTCTTCGACTCGGTGAACACGAATCCGTTTGCGAAGGTCACATGATAGGCACCCCAAATAGATTGGCCTGCGTCTTCTGCTTGCAGGCGATAACTGATTGCGTTGGCACCTGGAATTAGTTGTCCGTTTCGATACCAAGAAAATTTCTGGTCGACGGTGCTTCCAAAGCTGGTGTTGAAGGGTTGACATCCAAACCAAAGTGTCCATCCAACCTTCGGCGCATCAGTCTGCGTTGCGCGCGGAGCGAAGCATCCGGGTTGAGCAACGGATTCATCACCCCAGCCCGTATTTCCTGAAGAGATTGGCAAAGATTCAAACACTCTCGCACCGGCGGCCTCAACAACCAGGTCGGTGAGACCAGTTTTTCTCAGCGTGATTCGTGCCGACACGGTTGTGCCAACGAGATCTGAGGTCAGCAAGAAAGTTGAGTTTTGCGCCGAGTTGATTTTTGTTCCGTTGGTAAACCATTCAAAAGAAGCAGAGATTGATGGGTCGTCAGCCGGATACAAGGCGGTGAGAGTGCCACCAACACCGAAAGATCCGGTGAGCAAGACTGGCGAATTCGCGGTGACGCTTGAATTTGCCAGCGCGACGTTTGGCGAAGCCAGAAGAATCAGGGCTAGAACAAGCGAGATGACTCTGCGCACTTTATGCCCTCCCCTGCCTAATGCCATAAGCCTATTGATGATTAGCAGGTAATCGAAGAGTTCAGTGCGCGGCGACTACTTTCGGCGTTTAGCAGCAGCTTCGGCTGCGATGGTCGCACGAATGTCGGCTGCCAGGTTTTTGGCATAGACCTTGGCAGCATCGAGACCTTTATCGGCAAACTCTTTCGCGATTCCGATTGCCATGCCGATTGGAATCTGGTCTACCTGCATGTGCTGAAAACCTTCGCGCTTCGAACGATTGCTCATGGCCAACTTGACCCATAGGCCATTTGGGCCAAGTTCGAAGTCGAGCACCTTGTCGAGATCAATCTCGCGAGACTCTTTCTCGCCAACGTAAATCAATCGTTCGGTTGAAACCTTGAGACGACCGAGGTCAGAAAGAATCAACTCTTCGGGGTTGCGCGAGAATGAACCGCGGTTGCCACCGACGTTGCCGCGCACTCGACCGAACAACGGAAAACTCACGCCAGCACTGCCACCCGAGTAGGTTGAGCCGGTGCTCTTGTATTCGAGCAACTCAACGTTTGGCAAAACAAACAGAAGTTGCTCGTCGTCGGCATCAAACGGATTGCCCTCGGCATCAAGCCCTGCCGCCACCCAGGCTTCAAGATCGCCGGCTACCGCCAACAACTCGGCGCTGTGATCCTTGTTCTTTGAACGCTGCATAATGAACACCCCAGCAACAATGGCCACGACAAAGATCAATGCCGGAAGTGCCCAGATCGGGTTGCCACCTTCGCCAAACGCAGCGATGACGCCAACGCCCATCAACCAAATGACTAGCCATCCAAAGCAACCGATTTTCTTCATGGTTCAATCTTGCCCGACCCCGACGACATCAAGTGGCATAGGCCTAGCCATAGACTCGGCTCATGACCATCAGCCCAGAACTCGAACACAAGCTGGGATGGGCCATGCACGGCATTGCACGCATGGATAAAACCGCACGTGGCGTCACCTTCAGCCGCCTGCCCGAGTGGACATACCCTCAGCACGCACACGCGCCGATTGTTGCCAAAATGGCCGAGCGCCTATCCGGGGTTCACATCGATATCGAAACGGGCGCAACCCAAATCACCGTGACCTACCGCTCACTGCGCGATTCAAACCCTTCAACCAACTGGATCTCTGGCCCGTCAACCATTGCCGTCACCACCGAGGGTTTCGAGCAAAGCATCTCTCACAGCAACGGCGATCTGCGCGTCTGGAACTTCGATGAAATCGAGAAAGAAATCGAAGGCGAAGATTCGGTAGCCGAGTTCAACCTTCCAGAAACAGGCAGCCCAAGACTCGTGCAAATCTGGCTGCCGCAAAACTGCCCGATCGAATTGATTTCGATCGAGGCCAACGACGAGTGGCAATCGGCCGACACGAGCCACCAACCACTCTGGTTGCACTACGGCAGTTCGATCAGCCACTGCGAAGACGCCGATGGGCCGCTCGGTGTCTGGCCGGTCGCAGCCGCCCGCGCGCTCGGGCTAGATGTCTATAACCTCTCGCTCGGCGGCTGCGCCAACCTCGAACAGTTCGCAGCGCGAACCATCCGTGACATGACTGCCAAACTCATCAGCCTGAAGCTCGGCATCAACGTGGTGAACAACGCCAGCTACACCGCCCGCACTTTCGGTCCGGCGGTGCACGGCTTCATCGACACGATTCGCGATGCCCACAAAACCACGCCGATTCTTGTAATTTCGCCCGTAAGTTGCCCCGCTCACGAAGACAACCCCGGCCCAAGCGAAACCAGCCTCGACGGAATGGTTCAAGGGCAACCTTTCAGTCGCCACAGCTGGATCGGCGAGTTGACCCTGCGCGGCATCCGTGAAATTTTGGGCGAGCTAGTTGCAGTGCGAGCCGCAACCGACCCCAACATTCACTACCTCGATGGCCTGCAGCTCTTCAACCACGAAGAAGCGCTCACTATGCCAGATGGCATTCACCCGGATGCCTCCGGCTACCGAACGATTGCGGCCAACTTTGTTGAGCGTGTGCCGCGTGAATGGCTCTCGTAGCTAGGCTCGCGCTACCTTTCGCAGGTGATGAGATCTTTGTCGCGATCGAGAGACTTGTTCAACTTGTATGTGCCTGAATGAATGACGGCAAGATACTTAGTCTTTGCCCCTGAATTGACTGACCCCTTAGTTGACGCAATCCCTCCAGGAAAAACGGCATTTAGTGACTTGCAACTTGAGAACTTCTTGTTGAGGCTCTTCTTTTGCTTAGCGGTTACTGATGCAAAGACCGGGCTCGGTGAAGGTGTAGGCGTTGGAGTTTCTGAAGAGGTTGGAGTTGGAGTCGGAGTCGGGGTTGGCGTGGCAGTTGGCTCGCCCTTGTAGAAAGTCGAAGGACAGGTTGACTCTGAATACAAAGTTCTAATCATTCGCACATCAAAATCGCTCAACACAGCCCTAGGTGACAGATCAGGCCAAGGATCTTCTTGAACAGAATCGAAGGCATCCGTGGGAACAATGTCGCCCAAGCCCAGCACATTGCCGACTTCGTGCTGAACTGCTAGTAGAAGCGCTGCCACATCCCTGCTAATTAGAGAGTTGTCACGAAGCTTGATGGTTGCTCGATTGCGAATTCGGTCGCCATCCCACCAAGCGTTCCAGTAGCCCAGTGCGCCAGCCTGTGTGATGCCGCGGGTCATCGACACCCAACCGATTGTCATGGTGGCGGGGTCGCTCGCAATCTCTTGAAATTCAACACTCTCGAGTTGTTGGTCCCAACTTGAAACACCTTGACGAATTGTGGCGGCTTCGGCTTCGGTAGGTTCGCGAGTGGTTGATTCGTTGTAGATCAGCGGTGATTTGAGAGTCCAAGTGATGATGGCTTTTTCGCCAGCTCGCGCCCACTTAGTGCCCGGATAGAAATCATCGTAAAAAGCTGTCGAGAGATCAGCCGGTGAGCAATCTTCTTCTGCGCGAGCCATGCCTGGCACCAAACCCCAGAACAGCAAACCAAGCAGCGCGACGCTAGAAACAATCGAGTTGATTCTTCGGCTTGAGCTCATCCGACTATGTTAGGGCAGTCGTTGCAGGTGGCCACCGGATCAGATGGCCACATCAGAACTCAACGCTGAAAAAGATCGCAGCCTCAAACCTGACGACGCTCACGGACAAACCGCAGGCCACAAAACGATTGAGCCTAACTTTGTTGAGCGCTCCTCGAGTGAGAGACGCAGATAGCAATCCGTTGTTGAGAAGGAATCTTGACCACTGCTTAGATTGCAAGCGGATTAGCTAAGAGCAGCCATGCCTACAAGAGCTCCGATGAACATTCCAACCACCATGCCAAGGATTCCAACAGTAAGGCCGATTGGTGCCAGCTTCTCTTTCTTTGTTATTGCTACAACACCGAGAATGATTGCGGCCGGACCAAACACGATTGGCAGAACTAAGAGAGCCAACCCACCGAGAACCATTGCCAAAATTGAGAAAGTGTTTGAAGTGCTTTGTTCTGACATCATTTACCCCTTATCTAATTGATAGTTGACGCTATTGTATTGAGATTTGGCCAAACCTCTTGAACGTGTCGAACCCAAAAATCGAAAATCCTTGAAGTCCAAGATGAGCCAAGAGGGCTTGATTAGGAACTAAACGTTGAAACGGAATTCGACCACGTCGCCATCTTTCATGACGTAGTCCTTGCCTTCCATACGCACCTTGCCGGCCGACTTCGCGTCTGCCATAGATCCGGCAGCCATGAGGTCATCGAATGACACGATCTCTGCCTTGATGAAACCACGCTCGAAGTCGGTGTGAATAACGCCGGCAGCCTGAGGTGCCTTCGCGCCCTTGCGAATAGTCCACGCGCGAGCTTCTTTCGGGCCAACAGTCAAATAGGTCTGCAAACCGAGGGTGTCAAAACCGATGCGAGCAAGCTGGTTCAAACCAGATTCGTCCTGCCCGAGCGACGCCAACAGTTCGGCAGCCTCGGCGGCATCCAAGTCAATGAGTTCGCTCTCAACCTTGGCGTCTAAGAAGACGGCCTCGGCCGGCGCAACGATGTCAGCGAGCTGCTTCTTCTTTGAAGCATCGGTAAGCACAGCCTCGTCAACGTTGAACACATAGATGATCGGCTTCGCGGTGAGCAAGCCCATGTCTTTCAGCGGAGCAATGTCGATAGCCGAAGTCGACAGCGGCTTGCCGGCGTCGAGCCAGGCCTTCGCTTCGTCGAGAGTTTCGAGCACAACAGGCTCCATTTTCTTTCCCTTGACTTCTTTTTCGATGCGACCGCGTGCTTTGTCTAGAGTCTCGAGGTCGGCCAGAATCAGCTCGGTGTTGATGGTTTCGATGTCGCTCGCGGCATCGACCTTGCCATCAACGTGAACGACGTCACCATCGGTGAACCCGCGAACCACCTGCGCGATGGCGTCAGCCTCACGGATGTTCGCCAAGAACTTGTTGCCCAAACCCTCGCCGACAGATGCGCCGCGAACAATTCCGGCGATGTCAACGAAAGAAACCGGAGCCGGCAGAATCTTCTCACTGCTATACATGTCGGCCAAGCGCTGCAGGCGCGCATCGGGAAGGTTCACCACACCCACGTTTGGTTCGATGGTTGCGAACGGGTAGTTCGCCGCCAGAACGTTGTTCTTGGTGAGTGCATTAAAGAGGGTCGACTTGCCTACGTTAGGCAGTCCCACGATTCCGATTGTTAGAGCCACGAGGGTCAAGTCTAGTTGCGGGTATCTTTGTTGGGTGCCTCTTGACTTCACCGCCATCGACTTCGAGACCGCCAACGGCAACTCCGCGAGCGCGTGTGCCGTTGGTCTGGTTAAGGTGCGCGGCGGTCAGATTGTCGACACCTATTCGACCCTGATCAACCCGCCGACCGGCTGGTGGGATTTTCACCCGGGCAACATTCGTGTTCATGGCATCTACCCAAAGGATGTCGAGAACGCGCCGGCCTGGCCCGACGTTCTGGCTCAGATGCTCGACTTCATCGAGGGCGATGTTCTTATCGCCCACAATGCCGCTTTCGACATGGGAGTGCTGCGAAAGACCACCGAAGCCGTTGGCGGCACACTGCCCGAGCTGCACTACGCCTGCTCGCTGCTGATCTCTCGCAAGACCTACAACCTCGATAGCTACCGTCTCAACCAGGTGGCCTATGCCGTGGGACACGAGGAGTTCGACCACCACGACGCCCTTGCCGACAGCGATGCCTGCGCGCGGATTATCATTCACGCCGCCAAGCGGCATGGTGCCGATGACCTCGATGGGCTTCTCGCCGAGACCAAGCAGCAACTCAAGCCTTTGAATGTGCCCACGGATGAAGGGTCTGCCGACCTCAACTAGCTCGCAACCCTCGAATGTCGGGGGTTAGTGCCAGACTCTTGGCATGAACGATTTCACTGTATTTTTCACAGTTGGCGCACTGCTTCTTGGCGGTGCCATTGGCCTAGTTATTGGTCAGCGTCTAAAGGGCTCAGGCTCACCTGCTGACACCCTGCAACTCGAGAAAGACCTGGCAGCGGCCAACGCCACGGTTCTTGGGCTCAGTGCTCAGGTTGCTGAAGCTGCTCGCGAGCGCCAAGAGCGCGACGAACGCGCAAAGGCCGAACTCGCCGAGCAGAACAAGATCTTGCAAGAGCTTGCCCCGGTTCAAGAGAACATTCGCAAGATGCAGCAGAAGGTCGATGACCTCGAGCGTGAGCGCATTGGGCAGTTCAACACCATTAAGACTCAGCTCGACGAAGCCAAGAACACCAACACGATTTTGGCCAACAACACCAGCGCACTTCAGAACGCGTTGAGCAACAACCAGGCTCGCGGCAAGTGGGGTGAGGTTCAGCTTCGCAATCTCTTGCAGAGTGCTGGCATGACTCCGCACGTTGATTTTCTTGAGCAGTTCAGCGGCAGCAATGCGGCCGGCGATCTGATTCGCCCCGACTGCATCATCAAATATCCAGACGAGAAGTATGTTCCGATTGATTCAAAGTTTCCGATGCAAGACTTCGAGCGTGCGATTCGCATTCCTGAGGTTGCTTCAACCGAAGACGAGAAGTCGCGTAAGAACTACATGAAGGCACACACCGACGCAGTTAAGAAGCACATCAAAGAGATCAGCGGCAAGAACTACTACACAGCCCTGAGCTCAATCGAGGGTCTCGAGTCGGCGCCGGAGTTCACGATTCTGTTTGTTCCTAACGATGGCGTCTTGGCGGCAACTCTTGCCGAAGACCCAACCATCATGGAATTCGCGTTCTCAAACCAGGTGGCTCTCGTCTCACCGAACTCGTTGTTTGGTGTGCTGCGCACTATTCAGCACATCTGGCGCTCTGCAGCCCAAGAGGAAACGATTCGCGATATTCTTCGCGTGGGCGTCGATCTCTACAGCCGCATGCGAACCGTTGCTTCGCACGCAGCCAAGATGGGCACCCAGCTCGACGGCGCAGTTGCCGCCTACAACTCATTCGTTTCGAGCATTGAGCGCAACCTGCTCACGACAACTCGCGACCTGAACAAGCGCAGCTTGGGAATGCTAGACGACAACAAGCCGATTGTCGACTTGTCAGAGCTAAGCGAAACCACAAACAAATTCACCAAGGCAGAGTTGACCGCCGATGGCGAAGGCGACGAAGAAGACCCGAAAGCTCTCGCCTAGACATCACCTAAATGCCGCTGAATGCCCCAGAAATGGGGCATTTTGCGCATCCGTGCGGTTCTTGGCAACCGCGGTGATAGTTGCCACTTGGCTATAATCGACACAGCACGGCTTACAACGTAGTTCGCTGATTTCTGGCCCCAATTCGCTTTAGGGGCATTTTTTATGAAAGCACTATAGGAGTTCCATGTCTGGTAAAGCCAACAGCTCGCCAATCGTCACGTTGACTCCTGCGCCTACCCTCGACCGCACATACTTCGTAACCAACCTGCATTCTGGTGCCGTAAACCGTGCCGACGACGTGCGCGAAGAACTAGCCGGAAAAGGCATCAACGTTTCACGCGGCCTGCATTTGGCAAACATCAGCGCACCCGGAATCGTTCCGATTGGCAATTCAGATCCAGCCGTTTTGGTTCGCACCGGATCAGCCGAGTTTCTAACTCCCCTATGGGTCGACGGCTCACTGCGAGTTTCAACCACAATTCTTGAGCACGGCGGCACCACCACCAAAGTCAACGAAACCCCTCGCCCACTCAGCCACGAAGACTGGAACTCAATCGTCGAATTGACAGACAGAACCGTTCGCGAAAATGGCGCAGAGTGGCTCGTTATCGCCGGCGCACTGCCGACATATAAAGAGTCTGGCGAATACGTAAGTTTGCAACCAATTTTCGATCGCATGCAGGCGCAAGGCGTAAAAGTTGCACTAGACACATCGGGTGAACCACTCGGATACTGGGCGCGCGAAGGTTGCGCCACAGTGATGAAGCCAAACGCAGAAGAGTTGGCTTTTATTGTTGGCCGAAACTTGAAAACAATCGGCGACGTTATCGAAGCCGCGCGCGAAGTGAACGCATTCGGTGTCGATGTGGTTTTGGCAAGCCTCGGTGGCGACGGCATGGTTGCAGTAACCAAAGATCACGCCTGGTCGGCGCGAACAGCACCGGTGAAGGTAATCAACACGGTTGGTGCCGGCGACGCAACTCTTGCCGGTTTTCTCGCGGCCGTAGTCTCTAACCCGATTGAGCCAGGCGAAGACGACTTTGGTGTTGGCTTCAACGTGCCGATGGGAGTGAAGACAGCGGTTCAGTGGGGCGCAATCGCCGTGACGCAGCCGACCTCTGGCCTAACAGCCGTTGAGCCGCTGCCAGAAAGCACAATCAACTACTCTCCCGCGCTCGACACCGCGCTCGACGAGCCAGCAATCGGCAAACCTCACTAGACATGATTCTCAAGTTTGAGGGCCAGGTCATTTATTGGCGTGGCCCTTCGCCATTTCACTTCGTGGCTATGCCCGAAGCGGTGGCCAAGAAAATCAAGGCCGAGGCAGCCAGGCTCAGCTATGGCTGGGGTGTGATTCCGGTCACGGCGACTATCGGCAATGTTGAGTTCACAACTTCACTGTTTCCGAAGGCTGGCGGCTACCTGTTGCCGATCAAGAATGCCGTGCGCCTGCCTGCCGGCATCGAGGTTGGCGACAACCTAAAGATTTCGCTGTCGCTGGGCTAGCTCGAGCTAGTTTTCGCGCTCAACCCGCACATCAAGAATGTGTCCCTCGTCGAGTTCGCTGTCGAGCAAGAAGCTCTGAATTTCGAGACCCTCTGGGGTCTCGGCGATTCCACGAACGAGCAAGCCGTCGGTCACGCCGCTGAGCACAAAAATGAAGCGCTCTCCCCAAACCATGTCGTCGAGCTCGAGTTTCTTCTCGAGGTCGTGGCCAGCTTCGAGGGCGCGCTCAAGTTCGTCGGGGTTGCTCGGTGCTAGTCGACCCTGCATATGTGCCCCGAGAATTCGAACGGCGCAAGCCGTGACAATTCCTTCGGCACAACCGCCGACACCGAGCAGCATGTCGATGCCGCTATCTCCGGTTGCTGCAGCAACCGCCATGGCAACGTCACCCTCGTCAAAGCTCACCCAGGTTGCACCGGTGGCCTCGACCTCTTCGATCACGTGCTTGTTGCGCGGTTTGTTGATTACGGCAACGCGCAAATCGGTAACCGCAATTTCTTTGGCTGCCGCGAGCGCGAGAATGTTTTCGGTTGGAGTCATGTCGATGTCGCAGACTCCGAGGCCCTCGACGCCAGTGATTAACTTCTTCATATAGAAGACGTCTTTGCAATCGAGCATCTTGCCGCGCTCGGTTGCTGCGATAACTGATACGGCACCCTCGATGCCCTCGGCCGCGAGCGCGGTGCCGTCGATAGGGTCAACTGCAATGTCATAGTCGGGGCGCAAACCGGCACCGATTAGCTCGCCGTTGAACAGCATCGGTGCTTCGTCTTTCTCGCCCTCGCCTATCACGATGATTCCCCCGAAGTCGGCATTTCGCAGGGATGCCCGCATCGCATCAACTGCGGCTTCGTCAACGGCAAACTTGTCGCCAGAACCAACCATGGGCCAAGCACCCGCGGCGGCGGCTACGGCGGCGGCAAACAAATCGAGTGTTGGCTGACCGACGTCATTGAGTTTCACAAGGCAAACCTAATGCCCAAAGCAGCCAGAGCGGGCGCATGCGGTAGCCTTGGGCTTATCCCGATGATGCTTTTAGGAGTTCGG
>WLIA01000036.1 GCA_009702455.1 Actinomycetota bacterium
ATCCGCAAGAGCAGCATTGCAGCTGCAGTAGCGACTTTGGCAGCGGGATCAATGCTTGCAGTAAGCACCCCAGCCATCGCTAACACCCCAACCCTTTTGGTTTGGGTAGACAGCGCCCGCGCGGCGACGTTCAAACCATCGGTTGACGCCTGGGCAAAGGCCAACGGCGTAACCGTAACTCTTACCGGTAAGGACTTCGGCACCGTTCGCGACGCCATGAAGACTGCGGTTCCTGCAGGAACCGGACCTGACCTACTAATCGGTGCAGCACACGACTGGACCGGCAGCCTCGCAGCAGCCGGTGTTCTTCGCCCAATCACCGTTTCAAGCGCAACTAGCTCATCGATTGCAAGCAACGCCATGCAGGCATTCTTGTTCGGTGGCAAGCAGTACGGTCTACCGTTCTACACCGAGAACGTTGCGCTAGTTCGCAACCTCAAGGCAGCTCCTAAGGCTCCAACCACCGCTGCATCAATCAAGAATGGTGAACTCCAGATTGGTTACTCAGCAACCGGTGGAGACCCATACCACTTCTATGCAGTACAGAGCTCATTCGGTGCTCCAGTGTTCGAGTCAACCTCAAAGGGTTGGAGCTCAACACTAGGTATGGACAACGCTGCTGGTGTTAAGTTCGCACAGTACCTAGCAACCAAGGGCGAGAAGTTCTTCGCTAAGGCTGGCAAGGGCTGGGATGACATGAACTGTGACATCAAGTCTGGCAAGGTCAAGTACTGGATCACTGGTCCATGGGCCGTCTCGTCAATCGAGAACGGTAACTCAAAGTGCACCACCAAGTCTGTAATCAACAAGGACTTCGCAGTGTCGGCTATCCCATCATTCGGTGGCAAGCCTGCTCAGCAGTTCATGGGTGCAAAGGGTGGCTTCATTTCAAACAGCCCATCAACCGACGTTGTACTAGCAACCCAGTTGTTGACCAGCCTTGCTGGTAAGGAAGCTGGAATTAGCTACTTCAACATCGACAGCTTCTCACCTGCAAACAAGGCAGCTCTTGCAGTTGCTTCAAACGACCCAGTAATCAAGGCGTTTGCTGCTGCTGGTGCAAAGGCAGTTCCAATGCCGAACATCGTTGCGATGGACAGCGTTTGGGACAAGTGGGGCAAGACTGAGGCCAAGTTGCTAACTGGCAAGTCAACCAACCCTGCTGCTGACTGGAAGGCCATGACTGACGCCATCAAGGCATCAATCAAGGGCTAATTCAGAAACGCAAAGCTCGAGTGGAGCTCCGGGAAACCGGGGCTCCACTTCTTTTTAAGCTGATCCTTTTGGGGCAACGGCCTTCAGTTTCGATAGGGTAACGAACTTTCGAAACAGCAAAACAACCTGCGGTTTTGCGAATAGGGTTTATGTAGTTTGTAACATCCAGGGAGGGATGCTTCATGACCAACCCGTTCTCAGGCGGTCTCGATGCCAGTAACGTAAAGCGCAAATCTGTAAAGCAGCTTTACGACGGCGGAACCCCAAGCCTCAGAGGCACAATCATCAAGATCGTGCTTCTTGCACTTCTCGATGCAGTAACCATCTTTGTGGCGTTCGTGCTCTTCATGCGCGAACAGTGGCTTCCTGTTGCCGTTGCCATCATCGGCATGTTGATTGTGAACTGGTTGTACTTGCGTCGCGGCGGATTGCCAGCAAAGTATTTGGCTCCCGGAGTAATTCTTCTCATTGCTTTCCAGGTGTATGTGCTTTTCTTCAGCGCTTACACGGCCTTTACAAACTACGGCTCATATCACAATGGTGATCAGAATCTAGCGGTCTCGGCAATTAAGGCTGCAGGATTCGGCCCGGTTGAAGGCGCACCGCAGTATGACGTGAAGCTAGTTCAAGATGACAAGGGTCGTTACAACTTCATGTTGACCGACGCGTTCAACGGAAAAGTACTTGTCGGTGGTAGCGCTGTACCACTCACCGAGATTCCGGCATGTAGCCAAGCGATTTCAGAAGTTATTGCTACCAACGCGACCACCGTTGCCGAGGCAGACTGCAAGATTGAGATTCTTGCAGACAACATTGCAATCGCCGTTAGCGCACCTGGCTACACCGAGGCCACACAGGCGGGATTGTCAAAGGGGCAGACCAACAGCCTGGCAGCCCTTCGTCTATACCTTGACCCGAACGACACCCAGGGCCAGTTCATCAAGACCGAAGACCTAATGGTCGCGGTTACGAATCAAGAAGAGCTCATCTGGAACGAAGAGGAAAAGTCTTTCCTTCGAGTCACCGATGGAGTGGTCTTCAACGAAGCGGTTGATGGCTACTTCAGAGCCGGTGGTGCTCCTGATGGTGAGAAAGTCAGCGACATCGGTTGGCGAGTAGAAATCGGTCTTAAGAATTTTGAGAAAATCTTCACCGATGAAGACTTGCGTCAGCCGCTTCTAAAGATCATTTCTTGGACCTTCATCTTTGCAGCCTTGTCTGTTCTAACAACCTTTATCGCAGGTTTGGCGATCGCGTTGCTATTCAACGAC
Organism: Actinomycetota bacterium; assembly: GCA_009702455.1. Taxonomy (GTDB): domain Bacteria; phylum Actinomycetota; class Actinomycetes; order Actinomycetales; family Microbacteriaceae; genus Rhodoluna. The sequence goes on from WLIA01000036.1 coordinate 2,487, forward strand.
GACCGCATGAGGGGCAAGCGTGTCTATCGTGCTCTCATGATTTTGCCTTACGCATTCCCTGCGTTCCTTTCGGCATACGTTTGGCGAGGCCTGCTCGACACCGACAACGGCTTTGTGAATAACGCCATACTCGGCGGCGCCGAGATTCCGTGGCTGACCGAGGAATTCCCAGCTCGCGTTGCCGTGCTGTTGGTAAACCTTTGGTTGGGTTTCCCATACATGTTCTTGATCACAACCGGTGCGCTTCAGGCCATTCCTGCAGAGCTAACCGAGTCTGCGACAATCGATGGCGCAACTCCTTGGCAGATTCTGCGGCAGATCAAGATGCCTCTTCTTCTCGTCACCATCGCACCACTCTTGATCGCATCATTTGCGTTCAACTTCAACAACTTCACGTTGATTTATCTGCTTACAGAAGGTGGTCCGCTAGATTCGGCATCCAGCGGGTATGACGCGGGTGGAACAGACATTCTGATTACCTTCGTTTACAAGATCGCGTTCTCTAGTGGAGGTGGTCAAGACTACGGTTTGGCCAGCGCCTTCTCGATTCTGATCTTCATCATCGTCGCAACGTTCTCACTAATCAGCTTTAGAAGAACTCGTACCCTAGAGGATGTGAACTAATGGCCACTGCAACCGCAAAAGCTCCGAAAGAAGTGCCGCTGAAGTTTAAGAAGAGGCGCATGACTCCGTTGCGCTGGTTCTTTGCGTTGGGTTGGCGACACCTCGTGGGCATGGTAATTGTGCTCTATGCGATTTTCCCGATTCTCTACATCATCTCGACGTCGCTTTACCCGAACAACAGCATCGATGGAACCAACTCGCTATTCGTTGCAATCTCGGGTGAGAACTATGTGAACCTCTTCCAGGATGCGGCTCGACCGTTTGCCACCTGGTACTTCAACACCGTTTACATCGGCATTGTGACATCGATTTTCTCGGTGTTCATCTCGGCCTTGGCAGCCTACGCGTTCTCGCGTCTGCGATTCCGCGGTCGTCGCGCCGGGCTCTTGAGCCTCATCGTGATTCAGATGTTCCCGTCGCTACTCGGTCTAGTTGCGATTTACGGCATGCTGATCGAAATCGGAAGAACCTTTCCGGCCTTCGGTCTCGACAGCCAACTTGGTCTGGTCATGATTTATATGGGTGGTTCGCTCGGAACCGGAACATACCTGATGTATGGATTCTTCAACACCGTTCCGCGTGAGCTAGATGAAGCGGCCAAGATTGACGGAGCAACTCACACGCAGATTTACTTCGGAATCATTCTTCGTCTGGTCTCGCCGGTGCTTGCGGTTCAGATGCTGCTTTCATACATCGGAATCACCTCAGACTATGTTCTGGCGGCCGTTGTTTTGAGCAAGCCTGAGTCGCTCACGCTGGCAGTTGGTTTGCGCCAGTTCATCTCAGACCCGTTCTCTCGTGACTGGTCGATGTTTACAGCTGGTGCCGTGCTGTCTGCGGTGCCGATCGTGATTCTGTTCTTGTATCTGCAGAAGTACATCGTTTCGGGTCTAATGGGTGGAGCAGTGAAGGGTTAATGTCGGTTTTCGACAAGTTACCCCTTGCACTTCTTCCGCATCACGATGGTTCGGCACTCTATGTGCCGAACCAAAACCCGAAGCTGCTTGATGTTCTAAAGATTCGCATTCGCATTCACAAAGCACTCGGCCCTGTCAAAGAGGTTCGCGTTCGCTACAGCGAGAGTGGTGAGGCGTTTCCGAGCCCAGTTGCAAAGGTAGTTAAGCGAGAAGGTGGCTGGTCTTGGTATGAAACCAAGATCACAATGCACAACCCAAAGATGAACTACCGTTTCATGTTTGTTATGGCATCGGGTGAGACCCTCTGGTACAACACCCTGGGCCTGCACGAGATGATTCCTGCAGACATCAACGACTTCAGGCTCAACACGTTTTCTTCTGCACCGGCTTGGGGCAAGAACGCGATCATGTACCAGATTTTTCCAGATCGCTTCGCGCGCTCAAAGCACGCAGACGCACACAAGACTCCAAGTTGGGCAATCGCCAAAAACTGGGGCGATGAGGTCATCGGCACAGGCCCAGGCACATCCGAGCAGTTCTTCGGTGGCGACCTGTGGGGAGTTATCGAGCACCTGGATCACCTCAAGAAACTCGGCGTGAACCTGGTCTACCTGACTCCGATTTTTCCGGCCCGTTCAAACCACCGCTACGACGCAAGCTCGTTCGCCGAGGTCGACCCGCTGCTCGGCGGCGGCAAGGCCTTCTCGGCACTGATTGAAGCTGCTCACAAGAAGGGCATGCGCGTCATCGGCGACCTAACCTCTAACCACTCGGGCGTTGGCCACGAATGGTTCCAGGCGTCGTTCAAGAAGCCTGGCGCCAGAGAGAGCGACTTTTACTACTTCAGCGACAAGAACACCAAGTATGACTCTTGGTTCGGGGTTGCCAGCCTGCCGAAGTTCAACTGGAAGTCGCGCGAATTGCGCAAGCGTTTCATCGAAGGCCCGACTTCGGTGGTTGCGCGTTGGCTCAAGGCTCCTTACAAAATGGATGGCTGGCGCATCGACGTTGCCAACATGACCGGGCGCATTAGAGATGAAGACATGTATCTCGAAGTCGCACAGGTGATTCGCAAGACCATGGTCGAAATCAACCCAGACACCATAATGCTCGGCGAGTACACCGGCGATGCTGCTTATGAAGTGCAGGGTGACGGCTGGCAGGGCGCGATGACCTACTCGAACTTCACTAAGCCGGTTTGGCGTTGGTTCTACAACGAGAACGCAAAGTCACGACCAAAGGGCGCTCAAGGGCTTCCAGGTTTCTCGATGTGGGATGGCGCTCAGAAAGCTGGCGGTCGCGAACTCGTAAAGAGTTACACGCAGTTCATCGCAGGTTTTCCGTGGCACGTGCGTTTGCACAACATGAACCCGCTAGACACTCACGACATTCCGCGTTTTAAGTCGTATGCAATTAAGGGTGCGCAAAAAGTTGCTGCCGGATTGCAATTCACATTCCCAGGCATCCCGGTGATTTGGGCTGGCGATGAATTTGGTCTCGACGGATTCAACGGCGAATCTTCGCGCACACCGATTCCGTGGAATAACGAACGACCACACGACACCAAGATGATTGAGATCTATGCAACTCTCGCAAAGATTCGCCGTGGCAACAGCGCGCTCAATGACGGCTCGATGCGGTTCTTGTATGCGTCAGAAGAGGCACTTGTCTTCGTGCGCGAGAACGGCAAGCAGAGCATTTTGGTTGCTGCAACTCGTGGCGCCGATAACAAGATTGTCTTGCCTCGCGATGTGGTTGCAAACATTTCGAAGGCAGAAAACCTGTTTGGTGGCGGCAAGTTAACGCTCTCAACATCGACGGTCAAGGTTCCTGGTGAAAAGTTGAGTCTGAACATTTGGCGTTTGCCAGCCAAGGCCTAAGCCCACTAAAATAGTGAAGTTGCCTTCGGGCATACGCCCTGATAGCTCAGTGGTAGAGCACTTCCATGGTAAGGAAGGGGTCGCGAGTTCAATCCTCGCTCGGGGCTCTCGGCGGGCAAAGGCCCGCCTTTTTTGAACTTCGGTTCATTTGCCCGGCGGGGTAGCTCAGGTGGTTAGAGCACACGACTCATAATCGTGGGGTCGCGGGTTCGAGTCCCGCCCTCGCTACTACTCTTGACCTTATGGTCAATGCATCAGTCGAGGGAAAAACCTACCCAGAAACCGACCCCTATTTGGTGGGCCGAGAGAAAATCCGTGAATTTGCGCTGGCTGTGCAATCAACCAGCCCGATCAATCTCGATGTCTTTGCCGCCCAGGCAGCCGGCTATTCAGACGTGGTTGCCCCACCCACCTTTGCCGTTGTGATTCAGGAGCGCAGTCTCAGCTCAGTGCTTGCAGACAAAGAAGCCGACATCGACTTCAGCCGAGTGGTTCACGGCGATCAACGCTTCATTCACGCCCGCCCGATTGTTGCCGGCGACGAGTTGACCAGCCAACTCACCGTGGCCTCTGTGAAGACCCTCGGCGCGCACGCCATGGTGACGTTTGAAACCAAGATTCACGACGCAAACAAGCAGCTGGTGTGCACAGCAATCTCAACTCTCGTGGTTAGAGGTGAAGAGTAATGACTCACATCAACATCGCTTCTCTTGAGGTCGGTCAAGAGATCGGCAGCATCGAATATCGTTTGACTCGCGACTCTTTGGTTCGCTACGCCGGTGCCTCTGGCGACTTCAACCCGATTCACTACCGAGACGACATCGCAAAGGCAGTTGGTCTCGACGGCGTTCTTGCGCACGGCATGCTCACCATGGGTGCTGCCGTTCAGGTTGCAATCAACTGGATAGGTGACCCCGGCCGAATTGTTGACTACGGTGTGCGGTTTACAAAACCGGTTTTCGTTGATGGAGTAAAAGGCGCAGTTCTAACCGTGATCGGAAAAGTTGGCGAGATTGATGTCGAGAATTCGATTGTGCGAATCGACATCACCGCAAGCTGTGCAGACGTTGCAGTTCTCGGCAAAGCGCAGGCAAGGGTTCGCATCTAATGACTGCGCTTCGCGCAAACTCTGTCGCGCTCAGTGAAGTGACAACCATCGGTGTCGGTGGTGTGCCGGCCGAACTCATAGTTGCGAAGACTTACGCGGAGTTAATCGAGAGCGTGAGCCAAGTTTGGGCAACCGGTGAAGACTGGTTTGTTCTCGGCGGTGGCAGCAACGTGGTTGTTTCTGATCAGATCGAAAACTTGCACGTGGTAAAAATCGAAACAACGGGAATCGACCGTTTGGGTCAGGGGCACCTTCGGGTTCAAGCCGGTGAAAATTGGGATCACTTCGTTGAACACTGCGTTGAGCACGGGCTGGGCGGTGTTGAATCGCTAAGCGGAATTCCGGGCAGCGTTGGTGCGGCTCCGGTGCAGAACATCGGGGCTTACGGCCAAGAGATTGCTGATGTTTTGGTTCGAGTTGAGTTTCTCGACTATGCCACCGGCGAGCTGCAGATTCTTGAAAAAGAGCAGCTCGAATTGGCCTATCGCGACAGCGTTTTGAAGCGCTCAAAGGTCGGCGTGATCACCTGGGTTGAGTTTCAGTTGCTGAGCGATTTGCCTGCCGGCTCAAGAGAGTTGATGCGACGCCGTCGCCAAGAGGTGCTTGAGCTGAGGGCATCGAAGGGAATGGTCTTGAACGAATCAGACCGAGACACCCACAGCTGCGGAAGCTTTTTCACAAACCCAATCGTGAGCGCAAGTTTTGCGAGAACGCTGCCGCTCGATGCACCGGCTTGGCCCATGGATGACGACGCCGAACGCGTGAAACTTTCAGCGGCCTGGTTGATTGAGCAGAGCGGCGTGAAGAAGGGCTTGCAACTCGGCGATTCGAGAGCAGGAATATCAACCAAGCACGCACTGGCAATTACAAATCGCGGCGGTGCTTCATCGAAGGAGATTGCAGAACTCGCACGTTTTATTCAGGAGCGAGTGGCTGCAACGTTTGGAATCAATCTGATTCCAGAGCCTAGCTTCGTGGGCTTTTAACCGAACAGTTTCTGCAAGCGTTGAATGCCTTCGAGCAACTGCTCATCACCAAGTGCGTAACTCATTCGAACATAACCAGATGGCCCGAAAGCTTCACCCGGAACAAGTGCAACTTCAGCGGCATCGAGAATGTAATCGCAAAGTTCAAGTGAGGTGTTGATTTTGTTGCCACCCCATTCGCGACCGAGCAGCGCTGAAACATCGCTGTAAACATAGAACGCACCTTCTGGCATCGGTGCATTCCAACCGTCGATCTTTCGCAATTCTGAAACAGCAATTTTTCTGCGACGGTCGAATGCCTCGCGCATCGCAAACACTTCATCCTGCGGCCCGGTGAGCGCAGCAATTGCGGCGCGCTGCGAAATGTTCGAGACGTTCGACGTTAGGTGCGACTGCAGATTGCCCGCGGCCTTCATCGCGTCGAGCGGGCCGGCCATCCAGCCGAGTCGCCATCCGGTCATCGCATAGGTCTTGGCAACGCCGTTCACCATGATGGTTCGGTCGGTTAGCTCGGGCACGGCCTCGGTTATCGAGACAGCCTTTTGCCCGTCGTAGACCAGGTTCTGGTAGATCTCATCGGTCACCACCCACATGCCATGTTCAAAGGCCCAGCGACCGATGGCCTCGGTCTCTTCGTGGCTGAAGACCGCACCGGTTGGATTCGAAGGGCTAACAAACAGCAAAACCTTAGATCTCGGGGTGCGAGCGGCCTCGAGCTGCTCAACCGTGACGCGGTAGCCCTGGTCTGCTCCTGCAAACACCTCAACTGGCACTCCACCGGCAAGGCGAATGGCCTCTGGATAGGTCGTCCAGAACGGGGTAGGCATCAAAACCTCGTCACCCGGGTCGAGCAGGGTGGCAAAGGCCTGGTAAACGGCCTGTTTTCCGCCGTTTGTGACGACAACCTGGGCTGCCGTTATCTGGGTGCCCGAATCGGTCAAAGTCTTCTGGGCAATGGCCTCGCGAAGGTCTGGCAAGCCAATTGCTGGGGTGTAGCGGTGGTTTTTTGGGTCTAAAACGGCTCGAGAGGCCGCCTCAACGATGTGCATGGGAGTGGCAAAGTCTGGCTCGCCTGCGGCATAAGAGATAACCGGGCGACCGGCCGCTTGAAGGGCCTTGGCCTTGGCATCAACCTTGAGGGTCGCCGATTCGGCGATCGAGCCGATGCGCTTTGAGATTCGAGTAAATTCAGTCACGAGCCAAGCCTAACGCCCTTATTCGGCTTGCTATCTAGGCGGCAAGGCGTTTAGACTTACCGAAGGAAGTTGACAACTCCGCAGCCTAATCTGGCAAAAAATCACCTTAGATTTCAATCTAGAAGTGTGTCTTTTGCCGCTTAAGCTTCGCACGAGTTTTCTTCGAATAGGTCAGTAGTTCAATTGGTAGAGCAGCGGTCTCCAAAACCGCAAGTTGCAGGTTCGAGTCCTGTCTGGCCTGCAAGTAACAACAAAGAAGAAGGAACCAAGATGTCAGAAGAAATCGAACAGGTCTCAGAAGATCTAGTCGAGAAGGCGAAAGCTGACAAAGCGTCTAAGCGCGGAGTCATCGGTCGCACCGTTTTGTTCTTCAAGCAGGTTGTTACCGAACTGAAGAAGGTAACCAAACCTACTTGGGCTGAGCTTCGCAACTACACCGC
>WLIA01000037.1 GCA_009702455.1 Actinomycetota bacterium
ATGAAAGCGAAGAGGTAGCGAATGACTGATCAGAGCTATGACGCAGCAATCATCGGCGGTGGCCACAACGGTCTTGTTGCCGCAGGCTATCTCGCCAAAGCCGGCCTCTCGGTTGTCGTGCTCGAGAAACAAGATGTCTTGGGCGGCGCCGCCATCTCGGCCAGGTCTTTCGAAGGAATCGACGCTCGACTATCGCGCTACTCGTATCTCGTGAGTTTGCTGCCAGCCCAGGTAATCGAAGACCTCGGCCTAGAAGTTGAACTTGCACCCCGTCGCTTTGGCTCGTTCACTCCCGACCCTTTGACGGGCAGCGGGTTGCTAATCGACAAGAATGACGCCAGGGCGACAGAGCAGTCTTTCGCCTCGATCAACGCGGCGGCCGACTTCGATCGCTGGAACGAGTTCTATGCCAAGACCGAGCAGATTGCTCAAAAACTATTCGGCACTGTGCTCGAACCACTGCGCACCGAGAGCGAGGTTGCCGCGCTGCTCGGGCCAGAGCTCTGGCGCGATTTCTTTGTGCGACCAATCGGTGAAGTCATCGAGAAAACATTCGAGAGCGACCTGGTTCGCGGAGTGGTCATGACCGACGCACTAATCGGAACCTTTGCTTCGAATCACGATGCTGAACTCGACGCAAACAAGTGCTTTTTGTACCACGTGATTGGCAACGAAACCGGCGAGTGGAGCATTCCAGTTGGCGGCATGGGTGCCGTGACCGAATCTATGGCCAAGCGCGCGCTCGAGTTCGGTGCCGAGCTTAGGGCAAATTGCGAAGTGCTTTCAATTGACGATAATCGCGTTGTTGCCTTCAGTGAGAATGGTCAAACGAAGACCATCTCGGCGCAATACATTCTTGCCAACGTTTCTCGTCCCGTCTTGAACAACCTGCTTGGCAAGCCCAAGCAACACAGCATCGAAGGCGCGCAAGTCAAAGTCAACATGCTGCTCAAGCGCTTGCCAAAACTAAAGTCGGGCACCGACCCGGTTGCAGCGTTCGGCGGAACCTTTCACATCAACGAAAACTTCGAGCAACTGCAAACCGCATACGACCAAGCCGTTCGCGGTGAGATTCCGAACCCGCTGCCCTGCGAGATTTATTGTCATTCACTAACCGACCCGAGCATTCTCGGTGCAGAGTTGAAGGCATCCGGTGCGCAGACACTCACAGTGTTCGCCCTGCACACACCACATTCGTTGCTTGCCGATCGCGATCACGATGCCATGCGCGATGCGCTCGAGAAAGCCGTGATTGCTTCGATTAACTCGGTGCTCGACGAAGACATCCGTGATTTGTTGCTAACCGACGCAAACGGTGAACTTTGCATCGAGACGAAAACCACACAAGACCTCGAGGATGCGCTCGGCTTGCCCGGCGGAAACATTTTTCACGCGCCGCTGAGTTGGCCGTTTGTGAAAGATGGCGCGCAACTCGAAACGCCGGCTCAACGCTGGGGTGTCGATTCTGGCCTGCCTGGAATCATGTTCTGCGGATCAACTGCTCAGCGTGGTGGAGCTGTGAGCGGTATCGCAGGTCACAATGCGGCAATGGCGGTTCTCGAAACAGAAACACAGCGCAAAAAGTAAAAACCCGGCTCTCGTGAGAAGAAACCGGGTTTTCGTGCGCTTGGAGGGACTCGAACCCCCAACCTTCTGATCCGTAGTCAGATGCTCTATCCGTTGAGCTACAAACGCCTTTGCCCCTGGTTGGAGGGGCTGCTGCTCGAAAGCAACTTTGCCATTCTACTTCTTACCTTCGGCTCCCGATAGGGTCTACCTCAGCAGCGAGTAACTTGGCGGTCTCGGTCTCGCAAGTCGAATCAAAGATTCGCCTTGCGGGTGACCTCGCGGAGTCGAGAGGATTTGAACCTCCGAAGGACTTTAGATCCTTACCTCATTAGCAGTGAGGCGCACTCGACCGGGCTATGCGACGACTCCTGAGTACAACTGGCTTAGTTTAGCCGACCAGACGCTGGCTCGCCAAGCCCCCTAGTTTGAACAGGTCTTGGTGGCCGCGTTGGTTCCTGTTGCCCAATCAAGGCTTTCGGTAGCACTCGGGCTCGGGCTCGCTGCGCCAGGAGTCGGCTTGCTCGAGCTTGTTGGCGTTGGAGTTGGTGTGGCAACAACCGCACCCTGCCCTGTGTTGCTGCCGAGAACGATTGGCTCATCATTCACGAGCTTTTGAAACAGGATGTTGGCCTGCTCATACACGGGCATCACGCGGCCCGAGTATGGTGCTGGCAAACCACCTCGTGCTGGCACCTGCAAGAACACGATGTTTTCAAGATCTACGTTTTGCAATGAAGACGCGATTGAAACCATCGTGCCCAAATCGGTTAGCGATTCTGAAAGTTGCATGTTGCGTGCAGCTGCATTGGCAAGCGAATACAACTGCACAGGGTTAGTCAAAACACCTGCACTCTTAACTTTGCGCACAAGCGAAGTTAAGAAAACCTGTTGGTTTGAAATTCGCGAGAGGTCAGAACCGTCACCGACACCGTGACGTGTGCGCAAGAACTGAAGCGCAGCTTTTCCTTGAAGTGTGTATTCACCCGGCTTCAAATATGTCTGCGTGTATGGGTCGTTGATTTCTTGCGCCACACAAACATCGACGCCACCGATTGCGTTTGACATTTCAATAACGCCGTTGAATTCGATCATCGCAAGATAAGGAATCTTCAAACCGGTTAGTTGCTCAATGGTTAGAAGCGTGCAACCCGGGCCACCGTTTGCGATTGTCGCGTTCAGCTGACCGAGCGATTGTGGCAGGTATCCGGGGCCACCTGTGGTGCTCGGGCACGCTGGCCAAGGAACCATCAAGTCGCGAGGAAAACTCACAGCTGTTGCGCTCTTGCGATCTTCACTGACGTGCAAAAGAATCATCACGTCGGCAAGAACCGAACTCTCGGTGCCGTAACCCTTGCCCTGCCCTTTTCGAGTATCGCTACCGACCAGCAAGATGTTGATCGGGCCGTTCAAGTCTTTGGCGGTAATCGGTTGAGCGTTAGGCAACTCAAGGCCGCGAGCCTTGAATGTGTTGCTCAGTTCAAAAACCGCAACTCCGGCCAGAGCCAGAGATGCTCCGACTGCAAGTGCCAAACCCTTAAACAGGATGCCGCCGAAGGCCGAAGCGCGCGACTGAACTTTGAGGCGGCCGTGACGAGCTAGAGCTCGCGGTTGGCGCTTCTTGAACAGGGGCATCGAGGGTCTCTCGGGTCGGGGTGAACTACAAGTTTAAGCCGAAGGCACCTGCGGTGGCTAGGGCGTCCAGAGAACTCTCATAAAGGTAAATCGCCACCAGTGGTGGTCTCGCCCAGCGTGTCTTTGCCACGCTCGGGGCTCACGGTGGGATTTGAACCCCGAGGTTCGCGCTTAGCAGCGAGGTTATCGCTGCTGCGAACCGAGACCGCCTTGAACTCGAGTTCTTGTAATTCGGTTCGGGAGCCTCTGCCCCGCCGCTGACTTAAACAAAGAGACCCAGCGTTTGGCTGGGTCTCTTTGTTTACCGAGGAAGCGGTGGGATTTGAACCCACGGTAGCTATTAACTACGACAGTTTTCAAGACTGTTCCGTTCGGCCGCTCCGGCACGCTTCCGTGCCTTAATTCTAACTGACCGAGCGAGAAAACAAAATGCCCTCAAAGCCAGAGAGCACTTCGGCAACCCCGTCTTCTTCAACGGGGGCGACTACGGCCGAGGCGGCCGCGTGAACTTCTTCGGGGCCTTGACCCATCGCGAAGGCGAATCCGCCGCCGGCGATCGCCCAGGCAAACATGTCGATATCGTTGCGACCATCGCCAACCGTGATTACCTGCGAAGGCAAAATGCCGAGCTCTTGGCGCCGAGTTTCGAGCGCAGACGCCTTGCTGATTCCCTGCGGTGAAATGTCGAGCCACGCGGTGTAGCCGATTGCATAGCTAACCGAGTGCAAACCGATTTCTGCAATAACGCCAACGAACTCTTCGGCGTCGTGATCGGGCGACAAAACTACAACTCGAGAAACCGGTTCGCTCATGAGTTCATCCAGCGGAGTTTCGCGATTGTGCGAACCCAGCGCGTATGACGGAAACGGGCGATGAAACTTGTATGTTCCGTCTGCGTTTTCAACTGCAAAATGCGCATTCGGAAGTTTCTCGATTAGCTTCTGCAAAACCTCAGCAGGGTGAAACGTAATCACCTCGTGCGGTGTAAAACCACGCTCGTGCTCGGAGTCGACCTTGATGGTTACGGCACCGTTTGAGCACACGGCGTATCCGTGATGAATGCCAACATCTTTAATCACCGGGATGGCGTTCGACGCACTTCGCCCGGTTGCAACGATGACCTCGTGGCCGAGTGCACGCACTCGTGCAACTTCTTCAACAACTCGTGGTGACAAGAAACCGTCGTCGTGCACCAGGGTTCCATCGATGTCGAGTGCAATCAGCCAGCGCTGATCACCGGTTGCGATTGTCATTTGGGGGCGATGACCTCTGCGCCGCCGAGGTATGGGCGAAGCGCCGCAGGAATGCGAACCGAACCGTCGGCCTGCTGGTGAGTTTCAAGAATGGCCACCAACCAGCGAGTGGTCGCGAGGGTTCCGTTGAGTGTCGCAGCTGTTGCTGTCTTGCCGTCTTCGGTGCGGTAGCGCACGTTCAGGCGACGAGCCTGAAAGGTTGTGCAGTTTGAGCTCGAGGTGAGTTCGCGGTGCTGGTTCTGGCTCGGAATCCACGCCTCAGAGTCATACTTGCGTGCTGCGCTCGAGCCGAGGTCGCCGGCAGCGGTGTCGATAACGCGGTATGAGAGCTCGCAGGCCTGAAGCATCTCTTCTTCAAGCGCGAGCAACTTCAGGTGCTCTTGCTCGGCGTCTTCTGGCTTTACATAGCTGAACATTTCGAGCTTGTTGAACTGGTGCACGCGCAAAATTCCACGGGTATCGCGGCCAGCAGACCCAGCCTCGCGGCGGTAGCAGGTTGACCAACCGGCGTAACGCAGCGGCCCGTTGCTCAGGTCGATGATCTCGTCGCGGTGATAGCCCGCGAGCGCGACCTCGCTTGTGCCGGTTAGATAAAGGTCATCTGCTGGCAGATAGTAAATCTCGTCTGAGTGTTCACCCAAGAATCCGGTGCCTGCCATTACCTCTGGGCGCACCAGGGTTGGCGTGATTAGCGCGGTGAAGTCGTGCTTGGTTGCGAGATCGAGCGCGAGATTCATGAGCGCAAGTTCTAGACGAGCACCCCATCCCTTCAAGAAGTAGAAGCGTGACCCAGAAACTTTTACTCCGCGCTCGATGTCGATAACATCGAGCAGCTCGCCGAGTGCAACGTGGTCTCTCGGTTCGAAATCAAACTTTGCGTGGCTGCCAACTTCTTTGAGCACCTTGAAGTTCTCTTCGCCACCCGCCGGAACCTCGCTGATCACGACGTTCTCAATCTTCCACATCAGCTCGTTGAGCCGCGCTTCTGCTGCGTTGGCAATTTCTTGTGCCGCCTTGACCTTGTCTGCAAGCACCTGACCGGCGGCAATTAGTGTCGGGCGATCTTCTTTCGATGCTGAACCGACGAGCTTGGCGGCAGCGTTTTGTTCGGCGCGAAGGGTTTCAAACTCTTGCAACTTCTTGCGCCAGGTGGCATCGGCCTGCACGGCTTCATCAACGATCGATTCGTCGTTGCCGCGAGCGCGCTGCGAGGCCTTGATGGCGTCGGGGTTCTCGCGAAGAAGATTTGGGTCAATCACAGGTAAAGCCTACCTTTTGGGTCTGCGGCAACCCGTTTGGCCTAAGACTTTGGCAGAACCACAGTTTCGATGTACTTGCGCACGGCCAAGACTCGTCCGTGCTCACCGGGGCCAACCTCGATGCCGGCCGATTCGATTGCTCGCTTGAAGAGATTCTCAACAGCGCGAACGGTTGTGCCGCGACGCTGAGCAATCTCGGTGTTTGAAAGACCGAGCGCTGCCATGTGCAGAAGATCGAGTTGTGAGCGTGACAGGTTCGAGAGCGAGTGAACCTCACGGTCTTGACGCAGGTCTGCGCCTACCCGACCCCGAAGGCTTGCCTTGATGGCGCGAAGCAAGAGCTCGATGTTGCCGACTGACTCTTTGACCAGATAGGCGGCATCCTTGGGAATCGAACGGTTGTCGACGCCGATGGTCTTTGGCTCTGGGATGTTCGTTAGAAAGACGAGGCCGAGCTCTTCGTTGCCTTCGCGCAAGATTCGGGCGAGATCGAAACCGTTAGGGCCGATGCCGAGCTCGACATCGAGAATTGCTGCGTCTGGGTCAAAAGATGCGGCCGCTTTGACTGCCGCAGATGCGGTTTCGACGGCCTGCACTTCGAAGCCCTCGCTTTCGAGAAGCTCGGTTATGAGTGCGCGCATGAACTGGTTGTCTTCAACCACCAATAGTTTCTGAGTCGCTGCCACGTCGCCTTCTTTCAACTACAAGATTGGCACATAGGGTTGACCGAACATTTGTTTATGTTCTCTAAATGGAACATTTTGCACATCATTAGGCTTGCATGGTGCCAAACAAAAACAAGCGAGCCGCAATCATCTACTTTCCGGGGCGAGTAGACCTAAAAAAGTTGCGCTCGGCGGTCGAGTCAGTGACAACCGTGAGCTTCTGGGAGCCAAGCCTCTGGCTCAAGACCGAGGCTAGCGACACCGGTGCTCAGCAGGCACTTCGGGCCATCGCGCAAAAGGCCACACATATAGTTGTTGCCGGCGGAGACGGAACGGTTCGATCGGTTCTCGAGGCCGTAGCGCTATCGGGCGCAAAGGTGACAGTCGGAATCGTTCCGGTTGGCACCGGCAACGTGCTCGCCCGCAACCTCGGCATTCCGCTCGAAGACATTCGCACTCAGGTGCAGCGCGCGCTGCTTGGCAATGCGCACTGGCTAGACATGGGCTTGGCCCGCATCATCCTAGAAGACGACACTCGTGTCGAGATGATGTTTGCTGTGATGGCGGGCATGGGCTTTGACGCCAAAGTAATGCTCAACACCGACCCGGTGCGAAAGCGAAAGCTCGGATGGATTGCCTACGCCGAGTCGGGTTTCAAGCAACTACCGATGATCTATCAAAAGCTTTCAATTCAGGTTGATGGGCGAGAGAGCCGAACAGTGCGAGTGCTCACTCTGCTGATTGGCAACGTTGGTTGGTTGCCTGGCAATCTGTCGATGATGCCAGATGCCTCACTCGATGACGGGCTGCTCGATGTTGCAGTAATCGGCCCAAGACGAATTTGGGACTGGATAGATTTCTGGACTCGCGTGACGGTTGGCAACAACGTGGTGAGAACAACCCGCGCCGGCCGAAAACTTCTCGATGCAACCGCAAACGTGAAGACGCTTGAGAATCTCACTTCAAAGAAAATACGTGTGCGACCAGAAGATCTGGTTGAACTTCAAATTGACGGCGACGCCGTTGGGCTAATAAAAGAGGTTGAGTTTGAATCGGTGCCGCGCGCGGTTAGCGTGCGCTCTTAAGTTTCTTCAGCCAGTCGTCGGCTCGTGCAAACTCGGTGTTCGAATTGTTGCCCTCGTGAACTGACTTCTCTTTATCGGCTCTCGCATAAGAACCCAAGAAGCTAACCTTCGGGCTGAAGCGGTGCAACCCCTTGAGTGCCTCTGCAACGGCATCTTCGTCGATGTGTCCCTGAACGTCGATGTTAAAACGGTAACGCCCAAGGCGATCACCGATTGGTCTCGACTCGATTCGCGAAAGATTCACACCACGGGCAGCAAACTGCTCAAGCATTTCGAGAAGTGCACCCGGGCGGTCGATTGGCAACTCAACAATCACGCTGGTCTTGTCGCGACCGGTTCTCTCAGCAAGTGCACCGGCCAAACCAATCTGAATGAATCTGGTCTGAGCGTTTTTGTTATCGCCGATGTTCTTTGCGAGAACCTTAACTTTGTAGTGGTCAGTGATTGTCGCAGCAGCTACCGCAGCCTGAGCAATGTCGCTAACCAGCAGCTCAGCAGCCGCGGCAGCGGTTGAAGTGGTTGGCAGGTGGTGGTGCTTCGGCAGGTTTTCGCCGAGCCACTTGCGCGTTTGCGCATAGGCAACCGGATGTGTGGCGACTGTGCGCACATCCGTGAGCTTGGTACCCGGGCGAGCCACAAGATTGAAGTTCACAGAAACCAGATATTCGCCATAGATGCGAATGTTCTCGGTGGCCGCAAGCGCATCGAGAGTGGCAGAGACGCCGCCCTCGATCGAGTTTTCAACCGGCACGATAGCCCGAAAGGCCTGCTTGCTGATCACCAAATCGATTGCCTCTTGAACGTGCGAAACGGGCATCCAGAGCTGACCCTTGGCCTCTGGCACCTGGGCGAGCGCTAGTTCAGTGAATGTGCCAACAGGGCCAAGGTAGGCATAGGCCTTCTTCTTGACTGAACCGTTACTCGTTTTCTTAGGCATAGATAAAGGTTAATGGTCAAACTTGATTCATGACAGAGCGAGCCGGACAAAAGGCGCAACCCAGTGATTTGGTCGATATCGACAAACTGCTTGCCGCCTATTTTG
>WLIA01000038.1 GCA_009702455.1 Actinomycetota bacterium
AAGAGTGTCTTCACGATTTTGCCATGGGGAGCAGACCAGACCTTCGGTGAGAACCGTCAGACCCCAGAGCTACTCGACACCTTTTCATTCGCGATGGACAAGCCCGATGTGCCCTATCCATGGATTAAATTGACTCACAAGACCGAGACACTCGAGCGTGGTGTCTTGTTTAGAAAATGCCTGGCCTACAAGCCTTGCCAAACCCTATACCTGCAGCAGCTGAAGGCTACCTCGGCCAAGGCCACGGCAATCAAATTGCCGAATCTCATGGTGAATGCCGGCAAGGTGGTCGACTTCTTGAGCAGCGATAACAACCGGGCCGAACAGAAGCGCAATTCTGTGTTTATTGCAGCCCAGCACAAGGCTGTAGCCGCGTTGCTGAAGCAATACAAGATCAAGTAGTTAGGGCTTCGGCACCGCTGAAGACTTGAGGTCGCGTCGAGCCGTGAACCCGGCGAAGACTGTGCCTCCCAGCCAGATCAGCGATGAGATTGGCACGAACACCTGGTTGAGGTTGATTGATGCGCCGACCGCTACTAGCAGGCCGCAAACGGTTGTGATGGTCAGTTGCAAAAATACGAATCGCACGATGGCTCTAACGGCGTGGGTGGTGCGATTCGAGGCTTCTATGTTGGCCTTCAGCAGCGCTGCCAGCTCGGCGTGTTCGCTGCTGCTGTCTTTCTTTGGCATGAATAAATCATGGCTTAAAGACTTGCGGGCCACCATCATTGGTGACCCGCAAGTTTTTGGTTTACCGCTTATGCGTCTCTGAACTCTGCCTTAGCGAATTCCTTGTCGTCTTCAGCTGACTTGATACGAGCGATCGAGTAGATGATTAGACCGAAGAGGCACTTAGCTAGGATGTCGGCAATTGTGTAACCAACTTCACGAGCTACGAACTGGTCTGCAGTTGCTGGAGCGTCGCTCATCGCCAAGATGAACGTGATTGGGTAGACACCCCAGGTTGCAAGTAGCAACAAGCGTAGGATCTTTACCTTCTTGACAACTTCAGCTGACTGACGAGCCAAGCTCTTACCCATTTCGATGAACAATACATACATGATGTAAAGGAATGGAAGGGTTGAGAGCAAGCCCCAGATTGAAGCCTCGTTTGGAATGTTGAGGATTGCAAGCTTTGCATCGCCAGGGTAACCAAGAACGATCATTGCAGTCGCTGCAGGAACCAAGCGGTTCAGTAGCGAGCTCTGAGCTGCCTTTGCTAGTGCAAGTACTGCAACAAGCTCAACTAGTAGTAGTGGAACTGTTAGTAGCCAGTCAACGTAGCGGTAGCCAACGTTGTAGGCTGCTGGGTTGTTCACACCGTCAACCGCGAATGCGTGGCTGAAGTTGTCGAACATTCTGAAGTAGTGGTACGCAGCGATTGCAGTTACAGTCGCTGAAACCATTACAGCGGTGCGGTAGCGAGGCAATACGCGATCGCGTGCTACCCACAAGAAGATCGATGTGAATAGCATCGCTGCAATTCCCAAAGACAACATGTTGTAAACGATGTTAAATTGACCGTCGGTCAAGATGTTAGATAGTTTCAATTGGAGCCTTTCACTAAATTTTGGTGATGCACTTTTCGAAAAGTCATCGCTGGCTAACCGGGTGTTACCCCTTGGAACCCATACGGTGGCTCGCTATCAGTCAACTATCAGGTTCGGATAACTTTGGCTGATTTT
Source organism: Actinomycetota bacterium (assembly GCA_009702455.1). Taxonomy (GTDB): domain Bacteria; phylum Actinomycetota; class Actinomycetes; order Actinomycetales; family Microbacteriaceae; genus Rhodoluna. The sequence continues at coordinate 1,686 of WLIA01000038.1, forward strand.
GATAACGAATTGGTAACGGCGGCGACCCTGCCGCCTAGCCCTTGCGCAGCAGAACCGACTGAACCACGTGGTCGCTGCCCTTCTGCAGCACCAAAGTGGCCCTCGACCGGGTTGGCTGAATGTTCTCAATCAGGTTGGGCAGATTGATGGTTCGCCAGATCTCGTTGGCCCTGGCCAGTGCCTGTTCGAAGGGCATCTCGGCGTAGCGGTGAAAGTAAGACTTGGGGTTGGTGAACGCGCCCTCGCGCAGCTGCTCGAAGCGACCAATGAACCACTTGGTCACGCTTTCGACGTCGGCATCTACATAGATCTTGAAGTCGAAATAGTCGCTGAGGGCGACCTCTTGACCCATGACCGGTGGCTGCAGCACATTCAGGCCCTCGACAATCACGACATCTGGCGATTCGACGATTACTTCGGCACCCGGCACGATGTCGTAGCTCAGGTGCGAGTAAACCGGTGCTGTCACCCGCTCGACACCCGACTTGATGTCGGCCACAAACTTGAGCAGAGCCAAGCGGTCGTAAGACTCCGGAAAACCCTTGCGGTGCATGAGGTTGCGGCGTTCTAGCTCGGCGTTTGGGTAGAGAAAGCCATCCGTGGTTACTAGCTCGACGCGCGGCGTCGAGGGCCAGCGTGAAAGCATCTCTTTTAGCAAGCGGGCAACCGTGCTCTTGCCAACCGCAACCGAACCGGCAACGCCGATGATAAATGGGGTTCGTTTGGCGCGCTCGCCCAAAAACTCACTGGTCACCGAATGCAATCGCTGCGCCTCGGTTACATAGAGGTTCAAAAGTCGACTCAGCGGAAGATAGACATCGCTTACTTCTTTGAGATCTAGAAAGTCGCCGAGGCCGCGAATCTGCGAAATCTCCTGCTCGGTGAGGGGCAGTTCGGTCGAACGGCCAAGCGCCGCCCAGTCTGCACGCGAAATCTCGACAAAAGGGCTCACTGAACCCTTATCGCTCGCTCTATCAACCGTCACAAAGAGCCATTCTGCCGTAAATTAGGAGTCATGTGCGGAATCGTGGGTTATGTAGGCCCGAAATCGACCCTAGAAGTTCTAATCGGGGGGCTTCGACGCCTCGAATACCGTGGCTACGACTCCGCTGGGGTATCGGTTATTTCACCCTCTGGCCACCTGGAGACTCGCAAGAAGGCCGGCAAGCTGGGAAATCTGGTTGCCGAAATCGAAGAACATCCGCTTCCGGTGGCAAACATCGGCATCGGCCACACCCGCTGGGCAACCCACGGAGCACCGACCGACGGAAACGCGCACCCGCACCTCGGCGGCAAGCGCCAAAAACTTTCACTCATTCACAACGGCATCATCGAGAACTTTGCCGAGCTCAAAGCCGAACTTGTTGCTGCCGGAACTTCGTTCAGCAGCGAAACCGACAGCGAGGTAGCCGCCCACCTGATTGCTCGCGAGTTCGAAAAGTCGGGCGACCTAGTCACTGCCTTCTCGGCAGTTGTGGTTCGACTGCACGGTGCTTTCACCATCCTGGTAATTGATGAAGATCAACCCGATGTCATTGTGGCTGCGCGCCGAAACGCTCCGCTGGTCATCGGTCTCGGCGACGGCGAAAACTTCTTGGGTTCAGACGTAGCCGCTTTCGTTGAGCACACCAAGCGAGCGATAAGTGTTGGTCAAGACGAGATCGTAATTTTGCGCGCCAACTCGGTTGAGGTTCGCAGCTTCGACGGCAAGCCGGTGCAGTTAGAAGAATTTACAGTTGACTGGGATGCCTCTGCTGCGAGCAAGGGCGGCTGGTCTTCTTTCATGGCAAAAGAAATCGCAGATCAACCGCAGGCCGTTGCCGACACCCTCATGGGTCGCCTCAACTCTGACGGGTCGGTGCACCTATCGGAGACCGACGGTCTCTCGCACGAGGACATAAAAAACCTCGAGCGCATAATCATCGTTGCGTGTGGCACAGCTGCCTATGCCGGCGACATCGCGAAGTATGCGATCGAAAAGTGGTCGCGCATTCCGGTGCAGGTTGAGCTCTCGCACGAATTCAGATATCGCGACCCGATCATCACGAAGAACACTCTTGTCGTCGCCATCTCGCAGTCTGGTGAAACCATGGATACCCTAATGGCGACCCGCTATGCGAAAGAGCACGGCGCGAAGGTGCTTGCCGTTTGCAACACTCAGGGGGCAACCCTTGCTCGCGAGAGCGATGCCGTTATCTACACGCACGCCGGCCCAGAGGTGGCCGTAGCGTCGACCAAAGCGCTCACCGCCCAGATCACCGCCGGCTATCTGCTCGGGCTATGGCTCGCGAGCATCCGTGCGGTTGTGCCAGCCGCAGAACTCAAGCGATTGGGCAAAGACCTGCTCAAGATGCCTGGCCGCGTTTCACAGGTCATCGCCGGTTTGAAGCAGGCCGAGCGCCTCGGAACCGAGATGGCAGACGCCAAGTCTGTGCTGTTCCTGGGTCGCAACGTTGGCTTTCCGGTAGCAATGGAGGGTGCGCTAAAGCTAAAGGAGCTCGCCTACATTCACGCCGAGGGCTTCGCCGCTGGTGAGCTAAAGCACGGCCCGATTGCTCTGATCGAAGAGGGTCAGCCGGTTGTCGTGATTGTGCCGAGCCCGCGCGACGAAGAGAGCTTGCACCCAAAGGTGATTTCGAACATTCAAGAGATTCGCGCTCGCGGTGCCAAAGTTATCGCGATTGCAGAAGAGGGCGACGACCAGGTTGCCAGCTATGCCGAGAACGTGATTTACGTTCCGCAGTGCGAGCCTCTTTTGGCCCCGATTCTCACTGTTATTCCGCTGCAGACGTTTGCTCTCGCGCTTTCGACCGCAAAGGGTCTCGACGTCGATCAGCCTCGCAACCTGGCCAAGTCTGTAACGGTCGAATAGCTCGCCATGATTATCGGTGTCGGCGTCGATCTGGTTGATCTCAGCAGATTCGAAAATTCACTCGAGAAGAACCCCGGTTTACTCGAGAAGATTTTTCACACGGATGAGCGCGACGCGGCCCCTCGAACTCTCGCTGGCAGATTTGCCGCAAAAGAGGCACTGGTAAAAGTTTTTGGCGACTCGAAGCCGATGCGCTGGCACGATGTTCGCGTTTCGAAAGATGAGCTCGGCAAACCGTTTATCGAGTTGTTCGACGGCACTGCTGAATATGCCCGTTCGCGCGGCATCAAGAACTTGCACCTTTCGATTTCGCACGATGGCAATTCTGCGATTGCCTTTTTGGTTGCCGAGGATGGTGCCTGATGCGTGAACTGGTAATCGATCTCGATGCGATTGTTGAGAATCTAAACACCTACAAGAAACTCGCTCCCGGCGCGAAGGTTATGGCCGTGGTTAAGGCAAACGCCTACGGTCACGGAATGTATGAGGTTGCACTAAAACTCGAACGTGCCAAAGTCGACTACTTCGGAGTCGCCGACGTCGACGAAGCTCTGCACCTGCGCGAGGGTGGCCTCGAGACCCCGGTGCTCGCCTGGTTGCACGACCCCAACGATCGTTTCACCGAAGCGCTCGAAGCCAACGTTGAACTCTCGATTGCCAACCTCGAGCAGCTCGAGCGCGTTGCCGACGCCGCCAGACTCACCGGCAAGGTGGCCAGGGTGCACCTCAAGATTGACACTGGCTTGGGTCGCAATGGCTCGACCATCGAAGACTGGCCGGCTCTGGTCAGCGCTGTCGTTGCACTTTGCGACGAGCAGCTTCTCGAATGCGTTGGGGTTTTCAGCCACCTGAGCACCACGTCTGAGCCCGATGATCGCCATCAAATGGCCCTCTTTGACGAGGCCACAGAGACCGCCAAGCGCTTGGGGCTCGACTTCGAGTTGCGTCACCTAACCGCGTCTGATGGCACTATCAGCTACCCAGACGCTAACTTCGACATGGTTCGCATCGGTGTCGGTCTCTATGGCCTGTCGCCATTCGTTGGGCACACTGCGGCCGAATATGGGTTGCGGCCGGCAATGACAGCGCGCGCGTTGGTAACCCAGACCAAGCGCGTAAAGGCGGGCACCGGAATTTCTTACGGCTACATGGCCCGCACCACTAAAGAGACAACCTTGGCGTTGGTTCCGATCGGCTATGCAGAGGGTCTGCCGAGAAACGCCAGCGGCAAGGCCGAGGTTTCAATTAAGGGCAAGCGCTACACAATCGAATCGCGAATTGCCATGGATCAGTTTGTTATTGATGTTGGCGACGACGATGTTGTTGCAGGCGACGAAGTTGTTATCTTCGGCGACCCGGCAACCGGTGTTCCGAGTGCAGACGACCTCGCAGTTGCGGCCGACACAATCAACTACGAAATCGTCACCAGAATGGGTGGTCGTTTTTACTCGACATACCTGGGCGCTGTCGACTAGCCGCTTGCTATGTCTAAACAATTGCTAAATCAGCAGGTGGCAGATACCGACCAGATGCACGAGCTCGGTCTAAGAATCTCAAAGCAACTTCGTGCCGGTGATCTTGTGGTTTTGGCTGGCCCGCTCGGTGCCGGAAAAACAACTCTGGCTCGCGGCATCGGAGAAGGTCTGCGCGCAATCGGCAACGTTTCTTCACCAACTTTTGTTATCGCAAGAACTCACAAGCGCGAAGACTCAGATGTGCCGATGGTGCATGTCGACGCATACCGTTTGGGTGGTGCCGAAGAACTTGATGACCTCGACATCGACTTTGCCAACAGCATCGTTTTGGTCGAGTGGGGCAAAGGGTTGCTCGAAGGAATAACCGAGAATTGGCTCGAGATCGAAATCGCTCGTGACCACAGCGGCGAAACCGAGATTCGTGACTTGAAGATAACCGCGTTCGGCGAGCGTTGGTCGGCGGTGACTCTCTGATGAGCATCTTGCTTGCGATCGACACTTCGGCCGGCACCAGCGTTGCGCTCTTTCGCGATGGGGTTTTGGCGGCCGAACTAAACGTCACAGACAACATGAAGCACGCAGAAACCGTTGGCACCGCGATAGTCAGCGTTTTGACCGAGGCCGGGGTTGCGGCCCGCGAGGTGCAAGAGATCGTAGTTGGTCGCGGCCCCGCTCCTTTCACAGGCCTGCGAGTTGGCATTGCCGCTGCCGTGATGTTTGCCGAAGGCTCTGGCGCAAAGCTCTCTGGGCTGGTTAGCCTCGACGCCATCGCCCTGAGTGCGTTGAAACAGCGACCAGCCAGCGAAACCAGACCTCTGCTTGTGACAACCGACGCCAGGCGCTCAGAGGTCTACTGGGCTCTCTACAGCGGCCTGAGCGACAAGGGCGTTGTCATCAGAACCGAAGGTCCGCAGGTGCTCAAACCGGCTGCGCTCGAAGAACTCTTGGCTGCGAGAAACATTGATGCAGACACCACGCACCTGGCAATAACCGGTGCCGCAGTTGGCGAGCTGGCCCTTGCGCTTCGGGCTGCCGGTCAACTTGAGCGCGATATCTCAGCGCTCTATCTTCGAGCACCAGATGCCGTCGAACCGAAGGCATCCGGTGTGTTCGGCAAGCGGGTGAGCTCGTGACCTCTTTCACAATTCGAGTGGCTGCCGAGAGCGACCTCGACGAAATCATGCGCATCGAGAACGACAGTTTTCAGAGTGACGCGTGGTCGGTGCAGAACATGCACGACGAAATCGTTGGTGCCGAAAAGTTCTATGTTGTCGCCCACTCAACCGAAGACGAAAACACTCTCATCGGTTATGCCGGTTTAGCAAAGTCTGTTGCTACCTCTCAAGCTGACATTCAAACTATCGCGGTAAGCAATGAGCATCGCTCAAAGGGGCTCGGTCGAGAGCTGATGAATCGACTGATTGCAGAATGTCGTCGAGTAAGAATCGGCGAAGTGTTTCTCGAGGTGCGCGCTGACAATCCGATTGCGCAAGAGCTTTATGTGAAACTCGGATTCGAACAGATTGATTTGCGCAAGCGCTACTACCAACCAGACAACGTCGACGCAATCGTGATGCGATTGACTCTCGAAGCGCAAAGCAACGTCGAGCCAATTGTGCTCGGCATCGAATCGAGTTGCGACGAGACCGGCATCGGAATCGTGCGCGGCAACACTTTGCTTGCGAACGTGATTTCTTCTTCTATGCAGATGCACGTGCGGTTCGGTGGAGTTGTTCCGGAGGTCGCCGCCCGAGCCCACCTCGAAGCGCTAAGGCCAACTCTCGACGAGGCTCTTGCGAAGGCCAAGGTTTCGCTAAACGAAATCGATGCGATTGCGGTTGCCAACGGCCCGGGTCTCGCCGGTGCGCTCATGGTTGGCATCGCCGCCGCGAAGGCTCTCGCGGTTTCTCTGGACAAGCCGATCTATGCCGTCAACCACCTGGTTGGGCACGTTGGCGTTGACGTGCTCGAGCGCGGGCAGGTTGAGACCCCGACCATCGCGCTGCTGGTTAGCGGTGGGCACACATCCCTGCTGCTGGTTCGCGACCTGATTAACGATGTCGAACTGCTCGGCGAGACCATCGACGACGCCGCCGGCGAGGCCTTCGACAAGGTGGCTCGCGTTCTCGGTCTGAACTACCCCGGCGGGCCCGAGATCGATCGGGCTGCAGAGGGCGGCGACCCGCAGGCCATCAGGTTTCCGCGCGCGCTCACACTGCCCAAAGACATGGATAAGCACCGCTACGACTTCTCGTTTAGCGGTTTGAAGACCGCAGTTGCTCGTCACGTCGAGGTGGCTCAGGCCAAGCTCGAGGCTGGCGAAGAGGTTGACTTCAACATCGCCGACGTGGCGGCCAGCTTCAGAGAAGCTGTAGTCGATGTTTTGGTTGGCAAGGCGGTTAAGGCTTGCTTAGAGCACAAGGTGCCGAGACTACTTTTGGGCGGCG
>WLIA01000039.1 GCA_009702455.1 Actinomycetota bacterium
ACATAACTCTGCACGGCTTCAAGCAGCGGGATGCCGCGCTGCTCGTTCTCGGCCTTGTACCAGCGGTGCTCTAGCACCTGGTGAAAAATCTCGGCGGGCTCAAGTTTGCCGCGCATCTCGATCGGAATCGCGTTGACCACCGGCTCGTAAACCTTGCTCGTCCACTCGTGGGCAAGCACCTCTTCGTCAGCACCGGGGCGCTGGTGCTTGAGTTTGTATTCGTCAATTGAGTTCAGCAGGCGTCGAGCCTGGTTCTCTTCAACGTCGAGACCGGTGAGTTGAAGCAATCGTCTTGCGTGGTGGCCGGCGTCAACAACCTTTGGCTGAATGCGAACCTTGTTGCCGCCTTCTTCGCTAACGATGGTTAGCTCGCCGATGTCGAAGCCCAACTCGTTTAGCTGCTGCACGCGCCTAGAAATTTTCCAGCGTTCTTTCGACTCGAAAATTTCTGCTCCAGTGAGCGATTTCCAAAGTTCACGATATTGATTCACGATTCGATTTGAAATTTCAACTGGATCGATCCCAGCCTGGGCGTTTCCGCTGGCAATCAAATCCATGAGTTCACCCGCGATATTGATGCGAGCTATTTCGAGATCGTTTTCGCGTTGCCCCGAAGATAATCCCTGTTCATAGAGCTGGCCGGTTTCGGCATCGACGAGGTATGCGGCAAACGAACCGGCATCGCGGCGAAACAGAGTGTTAGAAAGTGAAACGTCACCCCAGAAAAAACCTGTCACATGCAATCGCACTAGCAAAAGTGCAAGTGCGTCGACGAGACGTTTTGCGGTTTCGAGACGTAACCCCTGAGACCACATTGCGCGGTAGGGAAGTGAGAACTTGAGGTGCCGGGTGATGAGTGCGGCCATCAGCGGTTCGCCGTTTGCATCTGTGCGATTGCTCACAACCGCGAACGGTTCGACGCTCGGCACCGATAGTTTGTTGAGGCTTTTGAGCATTTCGTATTCGCGACGGGCGAGCTCGGGCAACGTCTCTTTAATCGCGATCACATAGTTGTTCAGGTGAGCAAAGCGCACTATGTGTCGACTGAGGCCCTTCGGCAGAGCCGCAATTGTCTCGGCCGGCCAGTCTTCTAATGGCAAATGCCACGGTAGGTCCAGCAGTGCTGGCTCTACCGTGGCAGCCGTTATATCTAGGGATGAACTCAATTAGTTGAGGCGGTCGCCTGAAACTGCATCGAATAGGTGAACAATCGCGTCTCCAGCAGCCTTCAAGAACACAGTCTCGCCAGCCATTGGGTGTGAGCGACCATCGACGCGAGAAACTACGTCAATTGCCTTGCCGTTGATCTGGGTCGAACCGTATAGGTAGCCGTCGGCACCTAGCTCTTCGATAACGTCGATCTCTACCTCGATGCCCTCTTTCTTGGTGAGGTCAAGGTTCTCTGGGCGAAGACCAACAAACACGGTGTCTCCTGATGCCTTCGAAAGAATCGAAGCCGAAACCGGAAGCACGGTGTTACCGAACTGAACTCCACCAGCAACCTTGTTTAGCTCAAGCAAGTTCATCGAAGGTGAACCGATGAAGCCGGCAACGAAGAGGTTCATTGGCTTTTCGTAAAGGTTTCTCGGTGAGTCAACCTGCTGAAGAATTCCATCCTTCATAACTGCAACGCGGTCACCCATGGTCATAGCTTCGACCTGGTCGTGGGTGACATAAACGGTTGTTACTCCGAGGCGACGCTGTAGCGAAGCGATCTGAGTGCGGGTCTGAACGCGAAGCTTCGCATCCAAGTTTGAAAGCGGCTCATCCATGAGGAACACCTGTGGCTTACGCACAATTGCTCGACCCATCGCAACACGCTGACGCTGACCACCAGAGAGGGCCTTCGGCTTGCGGGCTAGGTATGGCTCAAGGTCAAGAAGCTTTGCTGCTTCGAGAACACGCTCTGCACGCTCTTCTTTGCTTACGCCAGCAATCTTCAACGCGAAGCCCATGTTCTCGGCAACGGTCATGTGTGGGTATAGCGCGTAGTTCTGAAAGACCATTGCGATGTCGCGGTCTTTTGGTGGAACGTCGGTGACGTCACGGTCGCCAATGAAGATTTGACCTTCGTTGACTTCTTCTAGACCTGCGAGCATTCGCAGCGAAGTTGATTTACCGCAACCAGAAGGGCCAACCAAAACCAAGAATTCGCCGTCGGCGACCTCGAGGTTGAGTTTGTCTACTGCTGCGCGTGTGCCACCCGGGTAAACGCGGGTTGCGACTTTGAATGTTACTGATGCCATTGTTTTCTCCTCACCGGCAGGTACGAGCCGGACGATCCGTTGTGATAGAGCCAGAAGGCGGCTGCCCTCTGCTACTTCTAATTATGCCAAGGCTTTTGCCGACCCGAGCCCTCGTTTAGACTTGAAGTCTGTCCGAAACCCAATCGTGACGAAAGGTACCTCAATGAGTTCAAACAACCGCCCAACGCGCTCGCAGCAGCGAGAAGAGGCTCGCGCCAAGGCCAAGGCCATGCGCGAACAGCACAAAAAGGCCGAGCGCCGCAAAGGTTTGCTGGTCAAGGCCAGCATCGCGCTCGCGGTTGTTGGCGCGGCAGCCGTTATTGCCTCAGTGGTTATCGGCGGCATGGCTGGCAACGTGAACTCAGCTCAGAGCGACACCCCGCTCAACCAGACCTCAAACAACGGCTTCTTGGTTGGAGCCAACGGCGAGATGTTCACCGCCTCTTCAACCCCAACCCCAACTCCTTCGCCAGGCGCAACTGCGGTGCCAGTTTCTCCGGTGAAGATCATCACCTACGTTGACTACGCCTGCCCATTCTGCGCCTACTTCGAAAACGCAAACATTGATCAAATCAAGGGCTGGTTAGACACCGGCGTGGCCACTCTCGAGGTTCGTCCGCTTTCATTCTTGGATGGCCGCGGCTCACCAAATGAGTACTCAAGCCGTGCAGCAAACGCCACCGCCTGTGTTGCTTCATACTCTCCAAACAACTACTTCGCATTCAGCAAGGCTCTGTTTGAGACCCAGCCTGCCGAAGGAACTGCCGGACCAAACAACTCGCAGCTCTTTGCGACAGCCAAATCTGTTGGCATCACCAACGAGTCGAAGATTGAGTCTTGCATCAAAGACAAGTCATTCGGCAAGTGGATTCTCAAAACCACCGATGCAACCTTCGAAGCTGGAGTTCCAGAATTCAGCCCAACTTTCTGGGCCGAAAAGAATGGAACCCCTGCCGTGTTTGTGAACGGTCAGCACTACAAGGGTGGCGTTGACAACCCGGCTCAGTTCGCACAATTTGTGCTCGGAATTGCGGCGGGCAACTAGAATTACAAAGTTCACCTTTGGTGATCGATAGACACAGATTGCGAGCTCGCCCTCGTAAGAAGAGTGGTCAAATTCTCTTCTGCAAATCAGGTGTCTAGGCCGACCTGGCGCAATTGGTAGCGCATCGCACTTGTAATGCGAGGGTTAGGGGTTCGAGTCCCCTGGTCGGCTCTCTTGAACAAATGACTAGTTCGTGTATCAATAGAATCGGGGGGATTCAATGAGTGGTATGGACCAAGAAGAGTTTTTGAAAATCGAAAAGCTTCTGAAGAACGTTATCAATGCATCAAATAGGACGACACGAGCGGTCCGAGCGTTCGTCGGTTTTTTGCTTATTCAAGTCGCATTCGGCACAATCGCTGGAGTTCTCTACTTATTTAGTCAAATTGGTGACGAATCGAGAGATTGGCTTGCTGTATTCGCCGCCGTTCTTTACTTGCTTGGTTTTGTGCTGGCAAACATCTTTGCCTGGGGAGAATTCTCGGACTCGGGAGTTGAGGATTCCAGCTTCAAGTCTTACTCATCCGGCTCTGCATCGTATTCGTCTGCGTCTTCAGCCAGATCAAGCAATTCGAAATCAACCAAATGTAAAGTCTGCAACGGCGCACTCGATCCTGATAAGCGCTGTTCTATCGAACCTGGCCACAAACAATACTGAGGCCCGAGTCGGCAGAATTAATGATTAAGCGCCTAGCGAGCTGAGCGCTTCAAAGATCAAGAACGCTGGCCAGACCAGTGACTTGAGCACCCCGAGAACGCCATCCCAGAAGCCATCGGCTGTTGAGATGAAGTAGATCGCCGAGCCAATCATGCCCAAGAAATAGAACGCTGATCCGTTCTTGGTTACGGTCACGTTAGTTTTTCCAAATTTCTTTTTCATGCTCTTCTTCACTTTTTTCTTCACGTTTTTTGCAATCTTTTCTGCATTGAATTCACTCATGTCTAAATTCTAGCCTTCGGTGAAAGTGATGCTGACTGAATTGATGCAGTAGCGATCGCCGGTTGGGGTCTGCGGGGCGTCTTCGAAAACGTGGCCCAGATGGCAGCCGCAGGCAGCACAGCGAACCTCGGTGCGAACCATGCCGTGCGAGCGGTCTTCGATTAGCTCAACAGCGTCGCCAACTTTCGGCTCATAGAAACTCGGCCAACCGCAGTGCGAGTCGAACTTGGTCTCGCTCTTGAAGAGCTCAGCGCCACAGCCCCGGCAAGAGAAAGTGCCAACGCGAGCCTCTTCTAGTAGCTCACCCGTATAGGCGCGTTCGGTGCCGGCTTCGCGAAGCACATGATATTCAAACTCGCTGAGTTCGGCTCGCCACTCATCGTCGCTCTTGTTTACCGAGTAAGTCATTGAAACTCCGTTTCGATTGTGTTTCGAAGCCTAATATTAGGCTCGAGTGCGAAAGAGAAAAACACAGAGACATGGCCGATAAATTCCCCACGGATGAGTTCGACGCCGCTCCCGTTCACGGTGGTCGTCACCGCATTCGTCGCACGGCGAAGCATCGCATCCTCGAGTTTTTGAAGATTGCATCTTTCTCGGCGATCGTCGCACTGGTTGGCTATGTCGGTCTCAAGGGCATCGACAGCCTGAACTTCTTTACAGACAACTCAACGGTTGTCGCGCAGCCGGTGGTTGAAGAGCAGAAACCGCTTGTCGTTGTGCTCGACGCCACAGAGCAGCAGGGCTTCGCGGGCAAGTGGGCATTGACTCTCGCCAATGCCGGGTTCAACGTGGCTAGCGCTGCAAACTACACGCCGGCCGATCGAGCCGAACGCGAAAAGACCGTGGTGCACATCAGATCGGCGGCCGACCAGGCAACAGCTGAGGCAATCGCCAAGAGGCTCAAGCTCGCATCCGTGCTGGTTTCAACACAGTTTGCCGATGCAATCACCGTGGTGCTTGGCACCGATTTAGAGCAAAACTAGCTTTTCTCTCATTTCATTACACTTCGATAACAAGCCAGAAATGTACCTTTTGCCCTATTATTCGTGGTGGCTTAGGGCTAGGGTTGAAAATGGTCGTAACAGTACGCAGCATCCGCTTCATTTGCCGTTCGACTGAGATCCGGCTTCCGGGTCTGTCTAATAGCAACAGGAGTATGGAATGGCACAAGGAACCGTAAAGTGGTTCAACTCTGAAAAGGGTTTTGGCTTTATCACTGAAGATGGCGGAGCAGACGTTTTCGTCCACTTCTCAGCGATCAAGGGCGATGGCTACAAGGAACTAAAAGAAAACCAGCGCGTTTCTTTCGACATCAAGGATGGCGACAAGGGCAAGCAGGCAGACAACGTAGTCGCAATCTAAGACCACAGTCTTGAGAAGGCCCCGCGAAAGCGGGGTCTTTTCGCATTTCTGGCCGAAATTCGGGTTTGCACTCTCGGGGTTCGAGTGCCAAAATGGATTAGCACTCCACATCAGAGAGTGCCAACGAACTAAGCAAACGGGAGAAACCCAAAATGGCAAAAATTATCGCATTTGACGAGGAAGCTCGTCGCGGTCTCGAGCGCGGCTTGAACATTCTCGCTGACACCGTCAAGGTCACTCTTGGCCCACGCGGCCGCAACGTTGTACTAGAGAAGAAGTGGGGCGCTCCGACCATCACTAACGATGGTGTTTCGATCGCTAAAGAGATCGAACTCGAAGACCCATTCGAGCGCATCGGCGCAGAGCTCGTAAAAGAGGTCGCTAAGAAGACCGACGACGTCGCCGGTGACGGAACAACCACCGCAACAGTTTTGGCTCAGGCATTGGTTCGCGAAGGTCTGCGCAACGTTGCAGCCGGAGCCGACCCAATCACCCTGCGTCGCGGAATCGACAAGGCAGTTGCTGCGGTCATCGAAGAACTGCACGTGATTGCGCAGCCAGTAAGCACAAAAGAGCAGCGTGCGGCAACCGCATCTATCTCTGCTGGCGACCCTTACATCGGTGAACTAATTGCAGAAGCAATCACCAAGGTCGGAAAAGAAGGTGTTGTCACCGTTGAGGAGTCAAACACTTTCAGCACCACCCTTGAGCTAACCGAAGGTATGCGATTCGACAAGGGCTTCATCTCGGCTTACATGGTCACCGACCCTGAACGCCAAGAAGCTGTTCTTGAAGACGCATACGTTCTAATCGCAAACTCAAAGATTTCGAACATGAAAGATCTATTGCCAGTAGTCGACAAGGTTATGCAGTCGGGCAAGCCGCTGTTGATTATTGCCGAAGACGTTGAGGGCGAAGCTCTTGCAACTTTGATCGTCAACAAAATTCGCGGAATCTTCAAGTCGGTTGCCGTAAAGGCACCTGGCTTCGGTGACCGCCGCAAGGCCATGCTTCAGGACATCGCAATTCTCACCGGTGGTCAGGTTATCGCCGAAGAGGTTGGTCTAAAGCTTGAGAACACCACGCTCGACCTATTGGGTCGTGCCCGCAAGGTTGTTATCACCAAGGATGAGACCACGATTGTTGAGGGTGACGGCACCGCTGAGGCAATTGCAGGTCGCGTTGAGCAGATTCGCCGTGAACTCGAGAAGACCGACAGCGACTACGACCGCGAGAAGCTACAGGAGCGCCTAGCCAAGCTAGCCGGCGGTGTTGCCGTCATCAAGACTGGTGCGGCTACCGAGGTTGAGCTCAAGGAGCGCAAGCACCGCGTAGAAGACGCAGTTCGCAACGCCAAGGCAGCCGAAGAAGAAGGCATCGTCGCCGGTGGTGGAGTTGCACTAATTCAGGCCGGCAAGGTTGCTTTCGAGAAGCTTCAGCTAACTGGCGACGAGGCAACCGGAGCGAACATCGTTCGCGTTGCAATCTCAGCGCCACTAAAGCAGATCGCCGTTAACGCTGGTCTAGAGCCTGGTGTTGTAGCGGAGCGCGTCGCAAACCTTCCGGTAGGACACGGCCTAAACGCAGCTACCGAAGAGTATGTCGACATGGTTGCCGCTGGCATCATCGACCCAGTGAAGGTGACTCGCTCTGCATTGCAGAACGCGGCATCAATCGCCGGGCTGTTCCTAACCACCGAAGCAGTAGTCGCAGACAAGCCACAGCCGGCTTCTGCAGCGCCTGCACCTCAGGGTGGCATGGACTTCTAAAGTCAATTCAACAAAGCGGGTGGTCTTCGGATCACCCGCTTTGCTTTAACTCGCGAACAGGCGGAGGTTGGCATTTTCGATTTCTTCATATTGTTGAGCCGCGTAAGCCAGAGCTATTCCGAGTTCACCCAACTGCGTCTGCACGGCGGTTGCAGTTGTGTGCCAGCGAAGCGCTAACTCTTGAAATTGGTTTGCTGCCAGACCGCGCCAAGAATCTTGCAGCGACTGCAGTTGCGCGTGAAGTGAACCGATATCGGTTTGCACACGACCAATCGTGCTCTGAATTGCCGTATTTGCTGCGAGAACCTGCTCGCTATCAACTTGAAATTGTGTCATGCACAAATAATCGTCATAAAAACGAGCCTGCGCGAAACCTACGAAAAACTGTGGGTAAGTATTGCCGTTTTCAGACGGTGAATTACTTGAGCGGCAACGTGATTCTGAACGTGGCTCCGCCGCCAGGCGTCTCTAAAGCCTTCACGTCTCCGCCGTGGCGAGTGACGATTGTCTTCACAATCGAGAGGCCGAGACCACTTCCGCCGGTTTCACGGTTTCGCGAATTGTCTGCACGATAGAAGCGCTCAAAAACCTTGTCGCGCAGAGCCTTTGGAATGCCTTCGCCGTGATCGCGAACCTCGATGACCGCTTTGCCCGAAGCTTCAGCCAGGGCAATTTCGATTCGATCTTTCGGGTCAGAAAACTTAACCGCATTCACCAACAGATTGGTTAGCACCTGTCGAATCGCAGAGGCGTCAACGGCAGCATCGAGTTTAAAGTCGGCTGAAAGTGTCTTGCCGGCTAGGTCAACCAGGGCGAACTCGTTCTTCGAACCGTTTGCCCCCGCGTCGCGAATTGATAGGGCGGCCAACTTGGCTAGATCGTGTTTAGTCTTGGTTAACTCGAAGGTTTCATCCATGCGGGCAAGGGCCAAGAGGTTTTCGACGAGTTCAGACATGCGAATCGACTCGTTCTCGATGCGGCCCATGGCCTCATCGATGTCAGCCTTTTTCTTCAGCGCTCCCATTCGGTAGAGCTCGG
>WLIA01000004.1 GCA_009702455.1 Actinomycetota bacterium
GGGCAAATGGCGAGTGAATACCTCGAATACGCAGCGGCGATCTGCTGTGCCAGCGTGACGAGCGGCCTGGAGCATCGTCAACTCATAGCGGTCGGTAAGCAGGGCTGTTGTGTTTAGCACGCTTCCAGCCTACCTGCGCCTAATCGGCCCGCAGTTAGACTAATTTTCGTGAATGATGCCCCAATCGGAATCTTCGACTCAGGAGTCGGTGGGCTAACTGTTGCTAGGGCAATAATCGATCAGCTGCCAAACGAATCAATCGTTTACCTTGGCGATACGGCTAACTCTCCCTACGGCCCCAAGAGTGTGCAAGAGGTTAGAGACTTAGCCCTCACCGTCATGGATCGTCTGGTCGAAGAGGGCGTCAAGCTTCTAGTTATTGCCTGCAACACTGCTTCGGCGACGGTCTTGCGCGATGCGCGCGAGCGCTACACGGTGGCCCAGGGCATTCCGGTTGTAGAAGTTATTCAACCCGCAGTGCGCAGAGCCGTGGCCTCGACTCGCAACAAACGGGTTGGAGTGATTGGCACCTCGGTGACCATCGGCTCGAAGGCTTACGACGATGCATTTGCCGCTGCAGTAGACCTGCAGATCACAAGCGTGGCCTGCCCAGATTTTGTTGACTACGTTGAGCGCGGAATCACCTCGGGGCCTGAGTTGTTGAAGGTCGCAGAGGGTTATCTCGGTTCGATTCGCGAGGCTGGGGTAGACACCCTGGTTCTCGGCTGCACTCACTACCCGCTGCTCACCGGAGCTATCAGTTATGTGATGGGTGAAGACGTGACTCTTGTTTCTAGCGCAGAAGAAACTGCCAAGGATGTCTACCGCACACTGGTCGAGCACGATTTGTTGCGCACCGCTACAACCAAGCCGACCCTTCGATTTCTTGCGACCGGTGACAAAGAATCATTCGGAGCGTTGGCGCGCAGATTCTTGGGCCCAGAGGTCGCAAGTGTTGAACACGTGAAACCTTAGAGAGGTAAAAATGACCATCAGAATTGACGGCCGTGCGGCAGACCAACTGCGCGAGGTAACGATCGAACGCGGGTGGAGCGAACACGCAGAAGGCTCAGCGCTGATTTCATTTGGGTCAACCAAAGTTCTTTGCACAGCCTCATTCACACCTGGCGTTCCGCGTTGGAAAGTTGGCAAGGGCGAGGGTTGGGTTACGGCCGAGTATGCGATGCTTCCGCGAGCAACTCACGATCGCAACGATCGCGAAGCCGTCAAAGGAAAAGTTGGCGGAAGAACCCACGAAATTTCGCGACTAATTGGCCGTTCGCTGAGAGCTATCATCGACGTTCGCGAACTCGGCGAAAACACAATCGTTATCGACTGTGATGTTCTTCAGGCTGACGGCGGCACGCGCACGGCGGCGATTACTGGAGCATATATTGCGCTTCACGACGCAATTGAGTGGGCGAGAGCCCACAAGCATATTCCGGCAAAGTCAAAGCCCCTTATTGATAGCGTTGCCGCGGTTTCGGTGGGAATCATCGACCAGGTTGCCCTGCTCGATCTTGCCTACACCGAAGACGTTCGCGCCGAAACCGACATGAACGTTGTTGTTACCGGTTCTGGAAAGTTTGTTGAAGTTCAAGGCACTGCAGAAGGTGCACCTTTCGATCGCGATGAGTTGAACATCCTGCTTGATCTAGCGCTCAAGGGCACGGCCTCGCTAACTCAAATTCAGAAAAACGCACTGGCCTAGCAAGAGCATGAAGCTCGTTCTCGCGTCGCACAACAAGGGCAAATTACAAGAACTTGCCGAAATTCTTGAGCCTGCTGTTGCCGACCTCGAATTGGTGAGCTACGACGGGCCAGAGCCGGTTGAAGACGGCACGAGTTTTCTCGAGAACGCACTTATCAAGGCCCGCGCAGCTTTTGCACACACGGGCTTGCCCTCGATTGCAGACGACAGCGGAATCGCGGTCGAGATTCTCGGTGGTTCACCCGGCATTTTCACCGCAATCTGGGCTGGTGGTCGCGACAATGCAGCCAATCGTCAGTTGTTGCTCGCTCAGTTGCGCGACATCGGAGATGAAAATCGTACCGCGGCATTTATCTGCACAATCGCTATGGTCAGCGAAGCTGGCGAACAGAGTTTCACGGGAGTTTGGTCCGGCAGGGTAGCGCGCGAAGAGCGGGGGAGTTTCGGGCACGGCTACGACCCGATATTCATTCCAGACGGTTTCGAAATCACGGCGGCCGAAATGCCGCCAGAGGTCAAGAACTCAATGAGTCATCGAGCGATGGCACTGCAACAACTAATTGCCACTCTCGCGACGGGCCTTGATTAGTTCGGTAATAATCGGAATCGTCGTGATGATCAAAAACGCGGCTGTCACGACCACTGCGTTCTCACGAACGAATGGAATCTGACCCAACCCTGCACCAACAAGCGTGACGCCGGTTGCCCAGCAGGTAACTCCAATGAAGTTGTACTTCAGGTAGCGGCGGTAAGGCATCTTGCCAACCCCAGCCGCAACCGGAACAAAGGTTCTCATAACCGGCACGAAGTGGGCGAAAATAATCGCCTTTGGGCCAAAGCGGTCGAAGAACTTTTTGGTGCGCTCAACATTTCGGTGATTGAAGAACTTGGAGTCTGGGCGCTTGAAAATTGCTGGGCCGGCTTTTCGGCCAATCCAGTATCCGGTTTGGTCGCCCAACCAACCAGACGCTGTGAACGCTAGGCAGGCGAGCCAAAGTGGAAAGTCGAGAATGCCGGTAGCCATCATGAGGCCCATCGGAAAAAGAATGCTGTCGCCCGGCAAGAAGAAACCGAATAGCAAGCCTGTCTCGGCAAACAGAATTCCGCAGACAATCAAGACGGAGAGCGGGCCCACATCGGTGACGACCGATGTAATCCATTCTTGGGCGTTGAGTAGTTCGGTTAAGTTCACGTGCCCCCAGCAGGAATCGAACCTGCGCTTCCGCCTCCGGAGAGCGGCGCTCTATCCCCTGAGCTATGGGGGCCAAGGGTTCACTCAAAGTATATGCTGTATGTAGTTGGGGATTGCACTTGTTCAGGTTGAGCCACATGGAATCGAGAGTCTGTTGCGTTTACTTCGGTTTATAACTGCTTCAGTTTTTTTGGCTGTGTCTGTGCAATTACTCACCGCGTGCTCACCTGGATTGGACGCGGGCGACAAGGTAGTTCGAGTGTATGCACCTTTTTTTGATGCTTCGGCTGATGCCTTCAAGCGCGAACTCAGTTTGGTTTCGGCGAGAACCGGAATACAGGTTGTCTTAGAGACACCCTCGAATCTGAACGATCAGATTGATTCTGACATCAAAGCTAACTCCTTACCCGACATCGTGATTTGGGATAACCCACGAGATCTGTTGAACCACTCCGACAAACTTGTTGCGCTTGAACAACTCGTGAATGTTGCTTCAATAAAAGACACCCTGATCTCAGGTTGGGCAGAAGTCGCCAGCCAAGGCGAGAAGACGTTTGGGTTGCCGGTATCGAGCAATATAAAGACGGGCAATAAGTCTCTGGTTTTTTACAGCCCAAAGGCCTTTGAAAGAAATGGCTATGCAGTGCCAACCAACGGCCAAGAGCTTCTAGCGCTGACCGAACAAATCAAAAAAGACAAATCTGGCTATCCGTGGTGTGCAGGAATTGAGTCTGGTGGCGCAACCGGTTGGCCAGCGACAGACTGGCTCGAACAATACGTTCTCGAGCAGGCAGGCCAATCGGTCTACAACCAATGGATTTCGGGCAAGGTAAGTTTCGATTCGCAAGAAGTTTCGAGTGCTGCTTCGACAGTAAGCGAATTACTTCTCAGCGAAGGTTCTGTCTACGGCGGCGGCGTTCAAATGTCAAAAACATCATTTGGCGAAACTACCCCACTGTTTAGCGACGGCGGATTGTCAAGCGGGCAATGTTTTATGTTCAAGCAGGGTTCGTTCCTCACGGATTTTTTCCCAACCGAAATCCAGGCTGAAGTGTTGAGTGGAAACTTTGAATCTGTCAACGCATTTGCTTTGCCACCTCTAAAAGATTCCAAGAGGGTGGTGATTGGTGACGGTTTCATCGCATCTGCGTTTGTCAAAGACTCCGATGTCTCTGAGGTTCTGAGATTTGTTTTGAGTGACCAATTCGGCATGGAGATGGTCAAGTCAGTACCGTTCCTTTCGCCGCACAAAACCTTCGATGTAGATGCGTATCCTGCAGGGTTTGCCCGACTGGTTGGCAGGGCTACAGCTGAGGCTGACCTCTTTGGGTTTGATGCTTCAACGGCGATGCCCCGCCAGGTAAACGAACAATTTTGGATTGCTGTTGCTAGTTGGATCAGGGGCGAAAGTTCCTGGCCCGACGCTGCACAAGCCATAGATGCTTCTTACCCTCGATAGATTTCTATCCCTGGTCAGTAGAATTGGCTCATCCGAGCGCGTTTATAGGAATTCTCTTGACTCCAGCAGATCTAAGCGATGCGATTGTTCGCATCCTGGCCCGATTAGTGGCCGAAGAGAAGCTCGTTGCCGCCGAGATTCCCGATTCTGTCGTCATTGAGCGACCGAAGAGCCGTGAACACGGCGACTGGGCAACCAACGTTGCCATGCAACTATCGGCTCGTTTTGACCTAAAACCTCGTCAGTTTGCCGAATTGCTTGGGGCAGAACTCGAGAAAGTCGAGGCAATCTCAAAGGTCGACATCGCCGGGCCCGGCTTCATCAACATCACCCTTAGCGCGGCAGCCGCCGGCGAATTGGCCAAGGCCATCGTCGAGGCTGGGTCGGCCTTTGGCACGTCAAAAGAGTTGGCTGGCGTCAAAATGAACCTCGAGTTCGTGTCTGCTAACCCAACCGGCCCAATTCACATTGGCGGCACCCGTTGGGCTGCCGTTGGCGATTCGCTTGCCAGGGTTTTTGAGTCGCAGGGCGCAGAAGTCACTCGCGAGTACTACTTCAACGACCACGGTGCTCAGATCGATCGATTTGCTCGCTCACTCTTGGCCGCGGCTCGCAAGCAAGAAGCGCCAGAGGATGGATACTCGGGTGCTTACATAACCGAGATTGCAGAGCGCGTGCTTGCCGAGACGGCAGAAGACATTTTGAGCATGAGCGAAGTAGACGCGCAAGAGAAGTTTCGCGCGGCTGGCGTCGAGCAAATGTTTCAGGAGATTCGTGAATCACTTCACGATTTCGGCGTCGACTTCGACGTCTACTTTCACGAAAACTCGCTCTATGTTTCTGGTGCGGTTGAGCGCGCAATCGAAAAGCTCAAAGCGCTGGGTCACATGTTTGAAGAAGACGGAGCGCTTTGGCTTCGCACGACAACCTTCGGCGACGACCGTGACCGTGTAGTTCTAAAGAGCGACGGCGAAGCCGCATACATCGCTGGCGACCTTGCCTACTATCTCGACAAGCGCAGCCGCGGCTTTGACCAGTGCGTCTACATGCTCGGCGCAGATCATCACGGATACGTTCCGCGAATGATGGCAATGTGCGCAGCGTTTGGTGATGAGCCAGGAAAGAACCTTGAGATTCTCATCGGCCAGATGGTCAACCTGGTGAAAGACGGAGAACCGGTTCGCATGTCTAAGCGTGCCGGAACCGTTGTCACCATGGAAGACCTTGTTGGTTTTGTTGGTGTCGATGCAGCGCGCTACGCGCTGACGCGTTCGTCAATCAACTCTTCGCTCGATATCGACCTCGAGCAGCTTTCAAAGAAGACCAACGATAATCCGGTTTTCTACGTGCAGTACGCGCACGCGCGCACTAGGCAGGTCGAAAACAACGCAGCCACTCTGGGTGTTGATTTGAGCAGCTTCGATCCGTCGCTGCTAAATTACGAGACCGAGGGCAACCTGCTCGCCAAGCTAAGCGAGATGCCACGAGTTGTTGCCTCGGCCGCAGAGTTTAGAGAGCCGCATCGAGTTGCCCGTTACCTCGAAGAAGTCGCCGGCGCTTATCACCGCTGGTATGACAGCTGCCGAGTAACTCCGCTGGCCGGCAACGCCGTTGACGAAGTGCACCGCACTCGTCTCTGGCTCAACAACGCCGCCGGCGTGGTTCTTCGCAATGGGCTCTACCTGCTCGGTGTTAGCGCACCAGAGAGGATGTAGTCGATGTCTAACTCACTCGCTCCTGATTGGCTCGAAGAGCCGAACGACCTCAACGCCCTCGATGGGCGCGTTTGGCCTAGCAACTTTGTGCGCCAAGCAAGCGGAGAGTGCGCTGTCGCCGGCGTCTCGGTTCGAGAGTTGGCAGCGCAATTCGGCACACCTCTTTATGTAATAGACGAGGATGACTTTAGGCAGCGCGCCCTATCGGTTAAGAGCGCCCTAGAAGATGCAGCCAAGTCAATTGGCACAACCGCAAAGATTTACTACGCGAGTAAGGCGTTCATGTCTGTTGAAATCGCGAGTTGGATCAACGAGTTGCAACTCAACATCGATGTTGCCAGCGGGGGAGAGCTCGCCGCCGCACTTGCCAGTGGAATTTCTGCAGACCGAATCGGTCTTCACGGCAACAACAAGTCAACGCGTGAGATTGCCAGGGCAATCACCGCGGGGGTTGGCGCAATTGTTCTTGACAGCGAAATCGAAATCGAAAGAGTGGCAGCTGCCGCAGCAGCCCAAGACAAGGTTCAGAAGGTTCGCCTGCGCTTGAATACCGGTGTTCACGCAAGCACTCACGACTTCTTGGCAACAGCACGTGAAGATCAAAAGTTTGGCATTTCGCTTGCAGATGCACCTGGCCTGGTTGCCAAGATTCGCTCAGACCGTCACCTCGAATTCATTGGTCTGCACTCGCACATCGGTTCTCAGATTCACGCTCGCGAAGGTTTTATCGAATCGGTTCGACGTTTGGTGAAACTGCACGCCGAACTTTCTGAAGTAGCAGAGGTCAGCGAACTAAATCTCGGCGGCGGTTTCGGCATCAACTACAAGCCTGCCGACGAAGCGCTTTCGATTCACGAGTTCGCAGAGGCCTTGGCAGTTGCGGTAAAAGTTGAGTGCCGCAAGAACTCCATCCCAGTGCCTAAATTGGCCTTCGAGCCGGGTCGTTACATCGCAGGAAACCCGGGAGTCACTATCTATACGGTCGGCACCATCAAAGATGTGACCGTGTCTGAAGCCGAGGCCGTGCGAAAGTATGTCTCTGTCGACGGCGGAATGAGCGACAACATGAGAACCGCGCTCTATGAAGCCGAGTACCACACGGTTTTGGCATCGCGCTCATCGAATGCGGCACCAGCGCTCTCGCGGGTCGTTGGCAAGCACTGTGAGAGTGGCGACATCGTGGTTCGCAACGATTACCTGCCCGCTGATATCACCGCGAGCGATCTCATTGCCGTGGCTGCCACCGGCGCTTACTGCTACTCGATGTCAAATAACTACAACATGCTCACCAAGCCCGCAGTTGTGGCCGTAAGAAACTCTGAAGCCAGACTCATCATTCGGGCTGAAACAGAGGCAGACTTGTTCACTAGAGACCTTCGCTACCAAGCGATGAAGAACCACGAAGGGAGGGCATAGCCGTGATTGAATATCGCCCACTTCGCGTTGCCCTGCTCGGTGCCGGATCTGTCGGCGCGCAGGTCGCCCGATTGCTAACCGAGAACAAGGCAGAACTTGCTGCCAGGGTTGGCGCAGAGCTCGAGCTAATTGGCATCGCCGTTCGTGACATCAAGGCGTCACGTGCCGAGGGTTTTCCAACCGAGCTGCTCACAACCGACGTTGAGAAACTTATTCTCGGCGCCGACATTGTCATCGAAGTCATGGGTGGCATCGAGCCTGCCAAGACCTACATTCTTCAGGCGTTGAACTCAGGCAGCGATGTCATCACCGCGAACAAGGCATTGCTCGCAACGCACGGAACCGAATTGTTTGACACTGCAGAGCAGGTTGGCGCGCAACTTTACTTTGAGGCTGCCGTTGCTGCCGCTATTCCAATCATCAGACCGTTGCGCGAATCACTCGCTGGCGACAAGGTTCAGCGCATCATGGGCATCGTCAACGGTTCGACCAACTACATTCTTGACCGCATGGATACGGCCGGGGTTTCTCTCGAAGAGGCAATGGCCGAGGCAACCGAACTCGGTTATCTTGAGGCCGACCCGACTCTCGACGTTGAGGGTTACGACGCCGCTCAGAAAGCCGCCATCCTTGCATACCTCGCTTTTCACACCGAGGTTCCAATCGAACAGGTGCACCGCGAGGGCATCACAAGTGTCACCCCAGAACTCATGCGCGCGGCACAGCGCGATGGCAACGTCATCAAGCTTTTGGCAATCGCAGAACGAATCGATGCAGACAAGTCTGGCGTCGAGGGTATCTCGGTTCGCGTTTACCCAACCCTGATTCCGCGCACCCACCCGCTAGGCGCGGTTCGTGGGGCTTTCAATGCTGTATTCGTTGAGGCGGAGTCTGCCGGTCAACTCATGTTTTACGGAGCGGGTGCCGGTGGAGCGCAGACCGCAAGCGCGATTCTTGGCGACTTGGTTAGCGCTGCAAAACGTCACGTGGCCGGTGGCCCTGGTCTCGCCGATTCGGTGCACGCAAACCTTCCGATTCTTCCAATCGATCGCATCTTCACCAGATACCAGATCACTCTCGAAGCCACAGATCAACCTGGTGTGCTTGCCGCAATTGCAAATATCTTCGCGAGTCACGAAGTGTCGATCGAATTTGTCGAGCAGACACCAACACCCTCACGCAAAACCGCGAACCTAGAAATTGGCACCCACGAGGCAACCGATGCTTCGCTGTCTGCAGTTGTCGCTGCGCTCGCTGCCAGTGATGCGGTTGAGTCAATAACATCTGTCATCCGGTTAGAAGGAATCTAATGGCTCACCAGTGGCGCGGCGTTATCCGTGAATACATCGATCGACTAGACATCAGCGCAGACAACCCGATCATCACGCTCGGCGAAGGCGGTACGCCTCTTGTTGAAGCGCCAGCTCTGGCGAAGTTGGTCGGTGCAGAGCGCGTGATGCTAAAGGTCGAGGGAATGAACCCGACCGGTTCGTTCAAAGATCGCGGCATGACAATGGCTGTCTCGAAGGCCATCGGCCACGGAGCCAAGGCCGTCATCTGTGCATCAACCGGAAACACCTCGGCCTCGGCTGCCGCCTATGCCGCAGCTGCCGGAATTCAGTCTGTAGTGCTAATTCCAGAGGGCAAGATCGCGCTCGGAAAACTCAGCCAAGCCGTCGCGCACAAGTCACAGATTCTTCAGGTTCGCGGAAACTTTGACGACTGCCTCGATCTAGCCAGAAACCTTTCGGCCAACTATGCGGTTCACCTCGTCAACTCGGTCAACCCCGACCGCATCGAGGGACAGAAGACTGGCGCGTTCGAGATTGTCGATGCGCTCGGTTTCGCTCCCGACTATCACGTGCTGCCGGTCGGCAACGCCGGCAACTACTCTGCCTACTTCAAGGGCTACCTCGAAGATTTCAACGAGGGCCGCATCAAGCGTGTTCCAAAGATGTGGGGTTTTCAGGCCGAAGGCTCGGCACCTTTCGTGCAGGGCTCGCCGGTCAAGAACCCAGAGACCATCGCTACCGCAATTCGAATCGGAAACCCGGCCTCGTGGGATCTCGCATTGAGCGCACAGGAGTGTTCAGACGGCAAGTTCGGCGCAGTGAGCGACAAAGAGATTTTGTGGATGCACCGCTTCTTGTCAAACGAGGTTGGCGTTTTCGTTGAGCCTTCTTCGGCAACCGGAGCAGCCGGTTTGTTCAAGTCTGCGCAGCAGGGTGATTCGCTTGCGGGTGCAACCATCGTTGTCACTGTGACCGGTCACGGCCTCAAGGATGCCGGCTGGGCTTTGAAAGACGAAGACGGTGGCGACATTTTGCCAACTGTGGTGAACAACAACGCCGCCGAAGTTGCAGAGAGCCTCGGGTTGAACTAGTTATGTCTATCGTCGGCAGAAAAGTCTCGGTCAAGGTTCCGGCCACATCGGCAAACCTAGGTCCTGGGTTTGACACGCTCGGCATGGCACTTGCGTTTTATGACGAGCTTGAAGTCGAGGCAGTAGCCGGCGACAAAGTTGTTGTCGAAGTAACCGGCGAGGGCGCTGGTGAAGTTGCCACCGACGAGAGCAATCTGGTGGTTAAGTGCATCAAGTTCACGTTTGATCGTTACGGGCAGAAAATGCCAGGGCTCAGAATCAAAGCCCACAACGTGATTCCACACGGCAGGGGAATGGGCTCATCGGGTGCAGCTGTGGTCAGCGGCATCATGGCGGCCAAAGGTCTTCTAGAAGGAATCGTTGAAATCACTTCGACAGAACTTCTCGACATCGCAACCGAGCTCGAGGGTCACCCAGACAACGTTGCACCTGCGCTTTTCGGCAGCCTCAACATCGCGTGGGAAGACGAGACCGGCGCGCACACCAAAAAGCTCTTCGTTCACCGCGGCGTCTCGCCACTCGAACTTGTGCCCGACTTCAAGATGTCTACCGAGAAGGCCAGATCGCTTCAGCCAGAATCGGTGCCGCACGAAGATGCAGTTTTCAACGTCTCTCGCTCGGCCCTCCTAGTAGCCGCGCTAACCCAGAGCCCAGAGCTGCTGATGGCCGCCACAGAAGATCGACTGCACCAGAGCTACCGGGCCGAGGCCATGCCTGAGACCCACGAACTCATCCAGCTGATGCGCAAAAACGGGCACGCGGCGGTGGTTTCGGGCGCAGGCCCATCGGTGCTTGTGCTGGCCAGCGACCCCGCCGAGCGCCTAGAGGCAGCCAAGCTAGCGGCAAAAAACTATCCACAATGGCGGGCTTTGCTGTTGGCTGTCGACTTCAAGGGTGCTACAGTTACCTTGCACCACTAAACAGCAGTTCATTCAGAACGCTTTGGTGAAATCCCTCGCAAATCTAATGCGAACGCACGCACAGTGCGGGTGATGACTAACAAATACCAGTCATCTGAATCTCAGAAAGAGAAATAACTACATGGATGAAATCCAAGACACACCAGCAGTAAAGAAGCCACGTCGCGCAGCGGCAGAAGGCGAAACTGCAAACACCGACTCAGCCGGCGAGAAGCGACCAACCCGTCGTCGCGGCGCAAGCAAGCCTGAAGGTGCTAGCGAAGCCAGCAGCGCAGGCGACTCGTCGTCGGCAGAAAAGCCAGCTCGCGAACCACGCGAGCAGCGCCCACCGCGCGAACCGCGTGAAAAGCGTGAGTCAAACAACGATGGCGCTGCACGTGAAGGCGCTTCGAAAGACAACGAGACTCGCAGCAACGACTCTCGCAACGATCGTGATTTCAACGACGAGCGCAGAGGCGGAAACCGCAATCGCAATCGCAACCGCGATCGTTACCGTGACCGCGATGGTCGCAACCGCAACCGCGGCGGCAACAACCAGGGTCACGACCGTGACGAAATCGAACCAGAGATTTCTCCAGATGACGTTCTAGTTCCGGTTGCCGGAATTCTTGACGTTCTCGACAACTACGCTTTCGTTCGCACCAGCGGTTACCTGCCTGGCTCTAACGACGTATACGTTTCACTCGGTCAGGTAAAAAAGTACAACCTGCGCAAGGGTGACGCTGTTGTTGGCGCAATTCGTCAGCCAAAAGAGGGCGACAGCCAAGGGCGTCAGAAGTTCAACGCAATCGTGCGCGTCGACACAATCAACGGCCAGACCCTCGAAGAGGCGGCAAACCGCGTCGAGTTCGGCAAGCTAACCCCGCTTTACCCGCAGAGTCGCTTGCGTCTCGAGACCGAAGCCAACCGCCTAAGCACGCGAATCATCGACTTGGTAGCACCAATCGGTAAGGGCCAGCGAGGTCTGATTGTTTCTCCTCCGAAGGCCGGTAAGACCTTGGTCTTGCAGGCAATCGCAAACGCAATCACAACCAACAACCCTGAGGTTCACATGATGGTTGTTTTGGTTGACGAGCGCCCCGAAGAAGTTACCGACATGCAGCGCACCGTAAAGGGCGAGGTCATTGCCTCAACTTTCGACCGCCCTGCTGAAGATCACACAACCGTTGCCGAACTGGCAATCGAGCGCGCAAAGCGCTTGGTTGAGCTTGGTCACGACGTTGTCGTGCTGCTCGACTCGATCACTCGTCTCGGTCGCGCATACAACCTGAGCGCTCCGGCCTCTGGTCGAATCCTGTCTGGTGGTGTTGACTCTGCAGCTCTTTATCCACCGAAGCGTTTCTTTGGTGCTGCGAGAAACATCGAGGATGGCGGTTCGCTAACCATCCTTGCGACCGCTCTTGTTGAGACCGGTTCGAAGATGGACGAAATCATTTTCGAAGAGTTCAAGGGAACCGGAAACATGGAGCTTCGTTTGTCTCGCGCACTTGCAGACAAGAGAATCTTCCCGGCTGTCGACGTCAACGCCTCTGGAACCCGTCGCGAAGAAATTCTGATGGCACCAGACGAGACAAAGATCATTTGGAAGCTTCGTCGCGCACTTGCCGGACTCGACCAGCAGCAGGCTCTCGAGTTGGTTCTAAACCGACTAAAGGAAACCTCGAGCAACGTTGAGTTCTTAATGCAGGTTCAGAAGTCGATGCCGATTCCGTCAGGTTCAGACCAGGACTAAGAATTGCTCGACTCGGTACAGCCTCTTCTAGCGGAGCACCTCGCACTTCAGACCCAGTTGTCTGAGGCGAGCGTGCACGCGAACCCTGCCTTGGCGAAGAAACTAAATCGTCGCTATGCAGAGCTTGGCGCAATCGTGGCGGCCTACAACTCGGTGGTTACCCTTACCGACGACCTAGCCGCAACTCGCGAACTCGCAAAAGAAGATGAGTCATTTGCCGACGAGGTGCCAGCCTCAGAAGAGAAGCTGGTTGCCGCAACCGAGAAACTCCGCCGCCTACTGATTCCGCGCGACCCAGATGATGGCCGTGACGTAATCATGGAAATCAAGGCCGGCGAAGGTGGTGCTGAATCGGCACTATTCGCTGCCGACCTGCTGCGCATGTACATTCAGTACGCCAACTCGAAGGGTTGGAAGACCGAGATTCTCGACAAGAACGAGTCAGACCTCGGCGGTTACAAAGACGTGCAGATCGCCATCAAGTCGAACACCACCGACCCTGCTCAGGGGGTCTACGCGCACCTCAAGTACGAGGGTGGCGTTCACCGTGTTCAGCGCGTTCCGGTAACCGAGACCCAGGGTCGAATTCACACTTCAGCCGCGGGCGTTCTGGTTTTTCCTGAGGTTGATGCGCCAGAAGAAGTTGAGATCAGCCAGAACGACCTTCGCATCGATGTTTACCGTTCGAGCGGCCCTGGCGGTCAGTCGGTAAACACGACAGACTCTGCCGTTCGAATCACTCACCTTCCTACCGGAATCGTCGTTTCGATGCAGAACGAGAAGTCGCAGTTGCAAAACCGCGAGGCCGCAATGCGCGTTCTTCGCGCTCGAATTCTCGCTGCGCAGCAAGAGGCAATTGACGCCGAGCAGTCTGCCGCCAGAAAGTCTCAGGTCAAGTCGGTCGACCGCAGCGAGCGAATTCGCACTTACAACTTTCCAGAGAACCGAATCGCAGATCACCGCACCGGTTACAAGTCTTACAACCTAGATCAGGTCATGGATGGCGCTCTCGAGCCTGTCGTTCAATCGGCCATTCAGGTTGACGAAGAAGCGCGACTAGCCGCACTCGGCACTGAAAAGTAAAAGACAAACCCGATGGGTGAGGTTTTACTGCGCGACGTTGTTTCTCACGCTGCCGAAAAGTTTGCGAGTGCTGGCATCGAAGCTGCACAGGTCGACGCAGAACTAATTGCGGCTCACATTTTGAGCTTCAGTCGCGGCGAGGTGCAAGCCGCCATGCAAACCGGTTTCACCCTGAACGAAGACCAGGCCAAGACTTTTGCTGAGTTCGGTGCTCGCCGATTCACGCGCGAGCCACTGCAGCACATCACAGGGTTTGCCTACTTCAGGCAATTGCAACTCTCGGTTGGCAGAGGCGTTTTTGTGCCTCGACCAGAAACCGAAACGGTTGTGCAAATCGCTATCGATGAACTTCGCGCGAGCCAACTCGCTAGCCCGATAGCGGTCGACCTTGGCACTGGCTCGGGAGCAATCGCACTTGCGATGCACACCGAAGTTGCCAAGGCGCAGGTTCACGCGGTCGAGTTATCACCTGATGCTTTCGCCTACACCTCTGCCAACTTCGAGCGCTATCCGGGTGCAAATTTGGTTCTCGGTGACATGGCCGATGCATTCAATTCGCTGAATGGTTCGGTCTCGGTTGTGATTTCGAATCCGCCATACATTCCAGTTGACATGGTGCCAATCGACCCAGAGGTTCACCTGTTCGACCCAAAGCTCGCGCTCTACGGTGGCGACGATGGTCTCGACCTAATTCGAGTTGTGGCTGCCACCGCCAGTCGCCTGCTCGTCGACGGTGGCCTGTTGGTCATCGAGCATGCCGACACCCAGTCGGCAGCTGTCTGTGAATTACTATTGGCAGAGGGTTTTGACCGAGTCGAAGCCCACAAAGATTTGACTGGCAGCGATCGAGCGGTTTCGGCTCGAAAGAGCTAGCGAAAGGTGGCGACGATGCAGAGACTTTACGACTGCGCAGTTGATACCGACCTTCTCACCGGCATGCGGCTCGCGAAAATAGCATTGCAGCGTGACGAACTGGTTGTCTTGCCGACCGACACGGTTTATGGCCTTGCCGCAAACGCCTTCTCGCACAAGGGAGTCAAGGCTCTGCTCGATGCAAAGGGTCGCACCGCGCAATCACCACCGCCCGTGCTCATCTCTAACATGAGCCAACTCGATGCTCTAACCGAGTCTGTTCCTCAGATTGCTCGGTCGCTTGCCAACACATTCTGGCCCGGTGCGCTCACCATGATTTTGAAGGCACAGCCTTCGCTGCAGTGGGATCTCGGCGAGACCAAAGGCACAGTCGCGTTGCGAATGCCAGATCACAAAATTGCGCTAGCGCTGTTAGAAGAGACGGGGCCGCTAGCGGTTTCCAGCGCCAACCTAACCGGTGAGTCGGCGGCCACCACCTGCCAGCAGGCCGAGGGTTACCTCGGCGCGAGCGTCTCTGCCTACCTCGATGGCGGGACATCACCTAAGGGCGAGGCCTCGACAATTCTCGACCTCACTTCAATTACCGAAAGCGTGGTTGACGGTGAAGTCGTAACCGGCGGCAAGATTCGTATCGTTCGAATCGGTGCGCTAAAGAAGGCCAAACTCAAGACCGTGGTTGGCGACTTATTCGAGGTTCAGAAGTAATGCGCGCCTATCTTCTCGTTGCACTTATCAGCGCTCTGGTGACGTTTGCACTCACCTGGGTGACTCTAAAGATTTCACACCGTTACAAGCTCTACCCGCAGATTCGTGCGCGAGACGTTCACACCAAACCAACGCCTCGACTCGGGGGAGTAGCAATGTTCGGCGGCTTCGTTGTCGCGCTGGCAGCTGCCGGAGCTCTCGGTTGGTTCAAAAGCGTTTTTGCCGAACCGGTTCAGATAATTGCAATCGTCGTTGCGGCTTTCATGATCACCCTGATCGGTTTTCTCGATGACCTATACGACCTCGACTGGACGCTCAAGTTGGCCGGTCAGTTTGCGGTCGCTGGCATTTTGGCCTGGCAGGGTGTGCAGATAATCTCGTTGCCTATCGCGGGTCTAACCATCGGCAGCTTCGGCACATCCCTGGTTGTCACCGTCTTTCTCACGGTCTTGGTTATGAACGCGGTCAACTTTATTGACGGCTTGGATGGGCTGGTCAGCGGAGTCGTGCTCATCGGAACCGTCGTGTTCTTTGCCTACAGCTACCTGCTGGCGCAAGAGACCTCTCCTTCGAACTACTTCAACCTCGCATCGCTGCTCTCTGCGATCGTTATTGGAATGTGCGTGGGTTTCTTGCCGCTCAACTGGCGCCCGGCCAAAATTTTCATGGGCGACTCTGGTGCGATGCTTTTGGGTCTGCTCATGGCGACCTCAGCGCTAACGGTCACCGGTCAGATCGACCCGCACATGGCTGGCAAAGAAGATCTGTTGCCGGCCTTCATTCCACTGATTCTGCCGTTGGCAATTTTGGTGCTGCCGCTGCTTGATTTCACGCTTGCTGTGCTTCGCAGACTCAGGGCTGGCAAGTCGCCTTTTGCCGCAGATCGCCAGCACATTCACCACCGACTGCAAGACCTGGGCCACAGCCACGTTGGTTCGGTTTTTGTCTTCTATATCTGGACGGCGCTCATTTCTTTGAGTTGCCTGATGTTTTTCTTTTTGCCGCTCCAGGGCATCGCGCTGTTTGTTATTTTGGGAACCATTGCAGCGAGCACATTCACTCTCTGGCCAATAGTTCAAAAACGCAGAGGAGCGAAAAATGAGCAGTCCCATTGAGAAGTTGTTTGCGACCATCCTGAAGCAGGGTGCCTTGCTAATTGCCTTGATTGCCGCTGCCGGGGGACTCATCGGCTACCTAGTCGCCTCAACCAACGGACTCGTGAGCGCCCTGATTGGTGCAGCCATGGCCTTCGTCTTCGTTTCGATGACCGCGCTTTCTGTTTTGTTCGGCGGCAAGCTCTCGCTCGGTGGATTCTTCGGTGTGGTGCTCGGCGGGTGGATCGTGAAATTG
The DNA here is from genome assembly GCA_009702455.1 of Actinomycetota bacterium. GTDB lineage: Bacteria > Actinomycetota > Actinomycetes > Actinomycetales > Microbacteriaceae > Rhodoluna. The sequence goes on from WLIA01000004.1 coordinate 16,540, forward strand.
CTCGGCTTTATCGCTTTGGTTGCCACGCTAAGGGGAGCTGACTTCATTGTCGGCCCGGTGCTCTTCGGAAGCGTTGTGGTCTCGATTTTGGGCAGTCTGGCACTTGATGCGGTGGCTTTCACAAAGGCCCGCATTCCAACCTTTGAGCCAAAGTAAACAAAGGCTGAGAATAAGGCCCAGTGCGCTACAAACCGCAATTTTGCCCGATTTTATGCTGTTAGGATATTCGAAACCAGCCTGCCGTAAGCCCAAAAAGCTTGCCCCGACTCAGGAGAACACCGCCGTTGATTAACGCTCTTTCTCTGCTAACCCAGGCAGCATATGCCGAGGCTTCAGACGGTGGATTCAGCGCCCCTTCAATCGACGAGTTTTATCCGCAGGTAATTGCTTTCCAAGGCACGTGGTTTGAGCTAGACCGAATCATGCTAATCCGCCTGTTGGTGATGACCGCTCTAATCGTGCTCTTCTGGCTTTGGTCTTCAAAGTTCAAAAAGTCCTACAAGAACAACATTCTCGTTCCCTCGCGCTTTCAATTGATGGGTGAGATTTCTCTCAACTTCGTTCGCAAGAACATCGCTCACGAGCAACTCGGCGAAAAAGACGGCGAACGCTTTTTGCCGCTGCTAACCACAATTTTCTTCTTGATTCTGGGCATGAACATAACCGGAATCATCCCGTTCTTGAATATTGCTGGAACCTCGCGAATTGGATTGCCGGTTGTGCTGGCAGCCGTAGCATACGTGACCTTCATTTACGCAGGTGTTAGAAAGCACCGCATGAAGTTCTTCACCGCGAACCTGTTTCCGGCTGGAGTTCCTAAGGCGTTCTATGTTTTGGTTACCCCGATCGAGTTCTTGTCGACCTTCATTCTGCGCCCGGTAACCCTTGCTCTTCGTCTCACGATGAACATGATTGCCGGCCACCTTCTGCTCGTGCTCTGTTTCTCGGCGACCCAGTTCTTCTTCTTCAACGCCGAAGGTTTCTTCAAGCTCTTCGGTGCTGGAACATTTGTGTTCGGATTTGCCTTTACTGTGTTCGAGATCTTGGTCTCGTTCTTGCAGGCATACGTTTTTACTCTTCTAACCACGGTCTACATTCAGTTGGCCTTGGCAGATGAGCACTAAGGGCTAGCAACCGCTAGTTCAAAACCACGGAAGGAAATAACAAGTGGACGTAAACAACATCGCAGAACTATCTGGCAACATCGCAGTAGTGGGCTACGGCCTTGCAGCAATCGGCCCAGGCATTGGTGTGGGTCTAGTAGTTTCAAAGACCATCGAGTCAATCGCTCGCCAGCCTGAGCTTGCATCAAAGCTTCAGGTCACCATGTGGCTAGGTATCGCATTCACCGAAGCGCTAGCGCTTATCGGTCTTGCAACACCATTCATCTTCGTCTAATCGCTAGGAAACCAACAACATGATTTCAAGCATTATCGTCGCGGCAGCGGAGGGTGAGGCTAAAAACCCACTCCTTCCGGCTATCTACGACATTGTCTGGTCTTCGGTTGTTTTCGCCATTCTTTTGGTCTTCTTCTGGTTCAAAGTTCTTCCGAACTTCAAGAAGAACCTCGACGCACGAACCGAAGCGATTGAGGGTCGTCTTGCGGCCGCAGAAAAGGCGCAAGCCGAAGCTGCAGCGAAGACTGCCAACATCGAAGCCGAGCAGGCAGCTGCTCGCGCGGATGCTTCACAGATTCGTGACGAGGCTCGCGCAGAAGCAGCTGTTATCGGCGTCGAGATCAAAGAGGCAGCTCAGGCAGAAGCAGCACGCTTGATTGCGTCAGCGAAGGCACAGATCGAAGCAGAAACCCAAGCCGCGCTAGTGTCTTTGCGCGCCGAGGTTGGTTCTCTGGCAGTTGACCTCGCATCAAGCGTGGTTGGCGAAAGCCTCAAGAACGACAAGTTGGCGGCCAACGTTGTCGACTCGTTCTTGGCCGAGCTAGAGACAAAGAAGAAGTAACCATGGCAAGCGCAACCAGACAGTCGACAGCCAAGGCAATGGTGGCCCTCAAGCCACTGCTCGCCAAGGCAGACATCAAGTTCGCAGAAGAGTTGTTTTCTCTCGGTGCGGTTCTCGCATCTAGCGCACAACTTCGCGGCATCCTTTCAGATCCTTCCGCTGACAAAGATGCGAAGGCAGGTGTGGTCAAAGCCGTTTTCGGCAAGGTCGCTTCTAAGCCTTCACTCGATTTCTTGAACTCTCTGGTTGTTTTGCGCTGGTCACGTCCGAGAGATTTGGCAATGGCACTCGAGACTCTAGCCGTTCACGCGGTTGCATCAATTGCAGCCGCAAAGAAGAATCTAGACGAACTCGAGTCATCGCTTTTCGGCTTTCAGCAGGCAATCGAGACCGACTCTGAGCTTCAGTTTGCGCTTGCAGACAAGAGCGCGAGCGAGCAGGCAAAGACCAAGCTGGTCGAAACCCTCATCAAGGGCAAGGCTTCAGCCGAGGCCGCACTCTTGATTCGCCGCGCTGTTCTCGGCAGTGGCAACCGTCGTGCGTCTTTGGTTCTCGAGACCTTCGGTAAGCAGGTATCGGCATTCGCTGATCGCCTGGTTGCAGTGGTTACGGTTGCCGCGCCAATCGATGCCAAGCAACTTGCTCGTCTAGAGAAGAGCCTCGCGGCTAGCTACGGACAGAGTTTGAAACTAAATCTAGAGATTGACCCGGCGATACTCGGAGGCATCCGTGTTCAAATCGCTGGAGATGTAATTGACGGCACACTAGTGAGCCGTCTAAATGAGGCAAAACTTCAGCTCGCATAAGCGAACTGATAAGAACTTCGGTTGATAAATCAACCAAGCAAAAACGGGTAACACCGAGAAGTAGAGGAACGAGATGGCAGATCTGAAAATCAGCCCGAACGAGATTCGCGACGCGCTCAAGGACTTCGTAAAGTCTTATGAGCCAGCCAAGGCTTCGCGCACCGAAGTAGGTCACGTGATTGACGCCGGTGACGGCATCGCCCACGTTGAAGGCCTGCCCAGTGCGATGGCCAACGAGTTGCTCAAGTTTGCCGATGGCACGCTTGGTCTAGCTCTGAACTTGGATGAGCGCGAAATCGGAACCGTTGTGCTCGGTAACTTCGAGGGCATCGTCGAGGGAATGGAAGTTCACCGCACAGGTGAGGTTCTTTCGGTTCCCGTTGGCGACAAGTTCCTCGGTCGTGTTGTCGACCCGCTTGGCAACCCAATCGACGGACTCGGTGACATCAAGGCAGAGGGTCGCCGCGCGCTAGAGCTTCAGGCTCCTGGCGTTATGGCCCGCAAGTCTGTTCACGAGCCACTGCAGACCGGCATCAAGGCCATCGACGCCATGATTCCAGTTGGCCGTGGCCAGCGTCAGCTCATCATTGGTGACCGCCAGACCGGCAAGACCGCGATTGCGATCGACACCATCATCAACCAGAAAGCAAACTGGGAGTCAGGCGATGCAAAGAAGCAGGTTCGCTGCATCTATGTTGCCGTTGGTCAGAAGGGTTCGACCATCGCTTCGGTTAAGGCTTCGCTAGAGGCTGCCGGCGCAATGGAGTACACCACAATCGTTGCTTCACCAGCATCAGACCCAGCGGGCTTCAAGTACCTTGCTCCTTACACCGGTTCGGCAATTGGTCAGCACTGGATGTATGGCGGCAAGCACGTTCTCATCATTTTCGATGACCTGTCAAAGCAGGCAGAGGCCTACCGTGCAGTTTCGCTTCTTCTTCGGCGTCCACCAGGCCGCGAGGCTTACCCAGGTGACGTTTTCTACTTGCACTCACGCCTGCTTGAGCGTTGTGCAAAGTTGAACGACGAGCTTGGTGCGGGTTCGATGACTGGTCTCCCAATCATCGAGACCAAGGCAAACGATGTTTCTGCATACATTCCGACCAACGTGATCTCGATCACCGACGGCCAGATCTTCTTGCAGTCAGACCTCTTCAACTCGAACCAGCGCCCAGCTATCGACGTGGGTATCTCGGTTTCTCGTGTTGGTGGAGCGGCTCAGGTAAAGGGCATCAAGAAGGTTTCAGGAACCCTGAAGCTTGAACTTGCTCAGTACCGTTCGCTCGAGGCATTTGCGATGTTTGCATCTGATCTAGATGCCGCGTCGCGTCAGCAGCTTGCTCGCGGAGCTCGCCTAACCGAGCTCTTGAAGCAGCCACAGTATTCGCCTTACCCGGTCGAAGAGCAGACTGTTTCAATCTGGGCCGGCACCACCGGTTTGCTAGACGAGGTTCCGGTTGAAGACGTCTTGCGTTTCGAGGGTGAACTACTTGAGCACCTTCGCCGCAACTCGAAGGCGCTAACCACCATCCGTGAGACCAACAACCTCGACGACGACACCATCGCTGAGCTAACCAAGCAGGTCGCAAAGTTCAAGAAGAGCTTCGCAACCCGCTCGGGTGCATCACTTGCTTCATCAGCTAGCGCTGAAGCGCTAGACGAAGAAGAAGTTCAGCAAGAAAAGATCGTCAAGCAGAAGCGCAAGAAGTAATTCGAGCGAATCACTAACGACAGAAGAGAGGAATAGGCATGGGAGCGCAACTTCGCGTCTACAGGCAGAAGATTAAATCTGCTCAGACGACCAAGAAGATTACTCGCGCCATGGAGCTGATCTCGGCTTCGCGCATCGCGAAAGCGCAGCAGCGTGTGGCTGCGGCAACTCCATACTCGCGTGCCGTGACTCGTGCTGTTTCTGCCGTTGCTACTTTCTCGAATATTGATCATCCGCTAACCACCGAGCCAGCTCGCATCGACCGCGCGGCAGTTGTGATTTTCACATCTGACCGTGGTCTTGCCGGAGCTTTCTCGTCGAACGTTCTAAAAGAAGCAGAGCAGTTGACCACGCTTCTTCGTGAGCAGGGCAAAGACGTCATCTACTTCTTGGTCGGTCGCAAGTCGGTAAGCAACTTCAGCTTCCGTCGTCGCGAGAGCGCTCAAGCGTGGATTGGTGGAACCGACCTTCCGAAGGTCGACACAGCCAAAGAAATCTCTGACGCCGTGCTTGAAGCCTTCAAGAAAGACTTCGCAGACGGCGGTGTTGACGAGATTCACCTAATCTTCAACCGTTTCGTTTCGATGATCAGCCAAGAGCCTGAGACCGTTCGCTTGCTGCCTCTCGAGGTTGTCGAGGCAGAAGAAGCCCCATCGGCTGGCGATGTGTTTCCGCTCTACGAGTTCGAACCGGATGCCGGCAAGGTGCTAGACGCACTGCTGCCGGTTTATGTCGAGAGCAGAATCTACAACGCAATGTTGCAGTCTGCCGCATCAGAGCACGCGGCCCGTCAGAAGGCCATGAAGTCGGCTACCGATAACGCCGAGAAGCTAATCAAGAACTACACCCGTCTAAGCAACGCGGCACGTCAGTCAGAAATTACCCAACAGATTTCCGAGATCGTTGGTGGAGCCGATGCATTGGCTTCACAAGGCGACGAGGACTAAGAGAAAGAAAGAACATGGCCGAAACCAAAAAGAAGCCAGCCGCAAAGGCCGCTGCAAAGCCAGCCGCTAAGGCGGCAGCTACCAAGCCAGTCGCAAAGTCGACTGTAAACGCCGGTGGCGTTGGTCGCATCGCACGAGTAAATGGTCCGGTGGTTGACATCGAGTATCCGCACGATGCCATCCCAGCCATCTACAACGCGCTGACCACGGTCATCGACCTAGGTGGCGAGAAGATCATTCTCACCCTCGAGGTTGCTCAGCACCTCGGTGATGACCTAGTTCGTGCGATCGCTCTGAAGCCAACCGACGGTTTGGTTCGCGGCGGTGCCGTGCAAGACACTGGTGCGCCTATCTCGGTTCCGGTTGGCGATGTCACCAAGGGCCACGTTTTCAACGTGACCGGTGAAGTTCTCAACGCGAAGCCAGGCGAGAAGATCGAGGTCAACGAGCGTTGGTCAATTCACCGCCAGCCACCTGCCTTCGACCAGCTCGAATCAAAGACTCAGATGTTCGAGACCGGCATCAAGGTCATCGACTTGCTAACGCCTTATGTTCAGGGTGGAAAGATCGGTCTATTCGGTGGTGCCGGTGTTGGTAAGACCGTTTTGATTCAGGAAATGATTTACCGTGTGGCCGAAAACCACGACGGTGTGTCTGTATTCGCCGGTGTGGGTGAGCGTACTCGTGAGGGTAACGACCTAATCGACGAAATGACCGAGTCTGGCGTTATCGACAAGACCGCACTGGTCTTCGGTCAGATGGATGAGCCACCAGGCACGCGTCTTCGCGTGGCCCTTTCGGCTCTCACCATGGCCGAGTACTTCCGCGATGTTCAGAAGCAAGACGTTCTCTTGTTCATCGACAACATCTTTAGGTTTACTCAGGCAGGTTCAGAGGTTTCAACCCTTCTAGGCCGCATGCCTTCAGCCGTGGGTTACCAGCCGAACCTTGCTGACGAGATGGGTCTTCTCCAGGAGCGCATCACCTCAACCCGTGGTCACTCGATCACATCTTTGCAGGCGATTTACGTTCCAGCCGATGACTACACCGACCCGGCTCCGGCAACCACCTTTGCCCACTTGGATGCGACCACCGAGCTTTCTCGTGAAATTGCTTCGAAGGGTCTCTACCCAGCGGTTGACCCGTTGACTTCGACCTCTCGAATTCTTGACCCTCGCTACATCAGCAAGGATCACTACGAGACCGCAACTGCTGTAAAGCGCATCTTGCAGAAGAACAAGGAACTACAGGAAATTATCGCGATTCTGGGTGTCGAGGAACTTTCTGAGGAAGACAAGATCACCGTTTCACGCGCTCGCCGCATTCAGCAGTACTTGTCACAGAACACCTACATGGCTACCAAGTTCACTGGTGTTCCTGGATCAACCGTTCCAATCAAAGACACCATCGAGGGCTTCAGCAAGATTGCTGCCGGTGAGTTCGACCACATTCCAGAGCAGGCCTTCTTCAACGTTGGTGGCCTAGACATGGTCATGGAGAACTACGCTCGTCTGCAGAAGGAATCAGGCAGCAAGTAATGTCTGACAAGACCCTTCACGTAGAACTAGTTGCCGCCGATCAGGCGGTCTGGGCCGGTGCCGCCAAAATGGTAATCGCCAAGACTGTTGAGGGTGAAATTGGTTTGCTGCCAGGTCACGAGCCGATGCTCGCGATTTTGGCTGCCGGTGAGGTTCGCATCACGCTGCCAACCGGCGAAAAGCTAGTTGCTTCAGCTGAAGACGGCTTTTTGTCGATTGAGCACGATGTGTTGACAATCTTCGCAAGGCACGCGGCACTCGTTTAGAGGTTCGATTTTAAAAACTAAAAGAGAACACCCCACCTAGTTGGTGGGGTGTTCTTTTTTGCCGTCTAGGTCTTTGTCTGTTGGCGATGGCTTAGCAACCACTGCGCGTCGCTGTTCTTCAACGATTATCTGTGCAGAGTGTGCGCTCGGGTTGTAAAGCTCATTGAATATGCCGAGAGCACCACCGGCGCCGCCCGAGCGCTTGCGCATGCTCCTTCGCAGGTATTCGAGAAAGCCCACCGAGTTGCCTACTCTGTACGAGTTGGGTGCTCTGGTCGCTCGCGACGGTTAGCCGCCGGAACCCACTTCACGTCGCCGCCGTGCTTGATGTTTGCGTAACGCGCCAAAACGAACAACAGGTCGCTGAGGCGGTTTAGGTATTTTGCAGCAACCGGGCTAACTCCGCCGTCGTTGTGCCCCTTCTTTGCAGGTTCGGTGCCATAGGTTTCGATTGCGTGCCAGGTAGCGCGTTCTGCGCGTCGAACGACAGTGCGCGCTAGGTGCAAGCCGGCAGCCAGCCCAGAACCGCCAGGAAGTATGAATGAGTCGAGCTTTTCTAGTTGCGAGTTGTACTTGTCGATGGCGGTTTCAAGTGCATCAACCCAAACGGCGTCAACGCGCAGTGGCTCATACTCGTAGTGTTCGTTTAGCGGGTTAGATAGGTCTGCGCCCAGGTCAAAGAGGTCGTTCTGAATCTGCGAGAGCAACTGAAGTGTGTCGTGGTCGAACTCGTTACGAGCGAGTGAGACTGCCACTCCAATTGCCGAGTTTGCTTCGTCAACATCGGCGTAGGCTTCGATTCGCGGATCTGTCTTTCGGGTGCGCGAAAAGTCGCTCAATCCCGTCATTCCCTCGTCGCCGGTTCGGGTGTAAATCTTCGTTAGTTTGACCATGGCTCAAGTGTAAGCCGACCAAGACCTGCTCTTTTGCCCAGCAACTTAGACTTAGCCAATGCTCTTTCTCTTGCCGCCTTCTGAGACCAAAGCGTCTTCGGCCTATTCCGGAGCAACCGAGTCAAGTCTCAGCGTTCGCGATGTCGCGCTGTCTTTTGGCACTCTCGAACCAGCGCGCATGCAAGCTGCCGAACTTTTAAACCAACTGAGTGTGCTAGATGCTCCGACCATGATGGCGATTGATCGATACACGGGCACGCTCTACTCGGCAATTCACGGCCGCGGGCTAAAGGGCACGCCTACCGAATTTGCTCACCTGAACGACGCTGCCATAAAGCGAGCCAAGGATGTGGTCTTGATTCAGTCGGCCCTTTTCGGCCTGATTCCGGCAACCGGCCTGATTCCGAGCTACAAAGGTTCGGCGAGCACAAAGCTGAAGGCCATCTGGGCAGAGCCGCATCAGGTGGTCTTTCGCCGGCTCGAGGGTCTGATCATCGACATGCGCTCTAAGCAATACGTTGCCCTCGCTCCGATTCCGAGCGAAATTGAGACCTACTGGCTTGATGTGGTGCTCGAAGCCGCAGACGGTTCTCGCACTGCCATGAACCACTTCAACAAGAAGTCAAAGGGCGAGCTAATTCACGCGGTGCTCAACGCCAATCAGTTGCCAAAGACTATTGCTGACCTAAGGAGCATCGCAAAGAAGGCTGGGTTCGCTCTCGAGCAGGCTGGTCGCGAGCTCACGCTCGTTGTAAGTTATTCGCCACCAAAAGCCAACTAGAGCTGATTGCGCCTAAAGCAGCCGGGCGCGTGATCGTTTAGCATTCCGGTTGCCTGCATGAGTGCGTGCATTGTTGTTGCTCCGACAAACCCAAATCCGAGTTTTCGCAGGTGTTTGCTTAGCGCTTCAGATTCGGCGGTGGTTGCAAGCCAACCAAAGTCGGAGGCTGCTCTTTTGCGCTTGCTGACCGGGGGAGCGAACGACCAGACGATTTCGCTGATGCTCTGACCGCCTTTCTGCAATTCAAGCACCAGGTTTGCGTTTCGAATCGTGGCCTCAATTTTCGCTCGGTTTCGAATTATGCCTTCGTCTTGCATGAGTCTCTCAATGTCTGACTCGCTCATGCGAGACACCTTGCGAAGATCGAAGTTCTTGAAAGCTTTGCGAAAACCTTCGCGACGTTTCAGAATCGTGATCCAAGAAAGCCCAGCCTGAAAACCCTCTAGTGCAATTCGTTCAAACATTTCTTGATCACCTCTAACCTCGACACCCCACTCGCTGTCGTGGTATTCGATATAGAGCTGGTCGGTGTTGAGCCAGGAGCAGCGAGTGATGCCATCATCGAATTTTCGGGTGTGAGTCATTGTTTGTAATCAATCGACTCAAGCTCAAGCAGTAGGCGTTTGGTTGGCAAACCTTTGCCACCCGAATAACCGGTTATCTTGCCCGAAGCGCCAAGCACCCGATGGCAACCGACAATAAGCGGCACCGGATTAGCCCCGACCGCGCCGCCCACAGCGCGAGAGGCGAGCGGCTTGCCTAGCTTTTCGGCAATCTGGGCGTAGCTCGTGGTTTTGCCGAAGCCAACTTTTGCAATCTGCTTCCAGACGGCCTTTTGAAAATTTGTGCCTTCGAGTTGCACCGGTAGATCGAATTCGGTTAGTTTGCCGGCGAAGTATGCGCTCATCTGTCGCTTTGCTTCGCCAAGTATCTTGCTCGACCCGAGGGTCGGCCTGCTCTCACCAATTGTGAGGCTTGTGATATTGTCGTTCATGGCTTCAATTGTGATTGCGCCGATTGGGCTATCAAAACTAATGCGGGCATCCGGTTGTGTCATGCATCCCAGAATAAGACAAAGGCCGGGTCTCAACGATTCTGAGCGAATCTGTTGAAAACCCGGCCTCTGTAAGAGCCTGTTAGAAACTCTTTACATTGACTTGTACGCCTCATCGAGGCAGCTGCGAAGAATCTGCTCCATCTCGACAAACTCGTCGCGACCGATGGTCAACGGCGGTGCAAGTTGAACCACCGGATCTCCTCGGTCGTCAGAGCGACAGTAGAGACCCTCTTCGAACAGACGACCAGAGAGAATTCCACGAAGCAGTTTCTCGCTCTCTTTGTCGTTGAAGGTTTCGCGAGTCTCTTTGTTCTTTACAAGCTCGATGGCCCAGAAGTAACCTGCGCCACGAATGTCGCCAACAATCGGCAGGTCTCGCAACTTGTCGAGCGTTGCCTTGAACTCGGCTTCGTTGCGAGCAACGTTGCCAACGAGATCTTCTTCATCAAAGATGTCGAGGTTCTCAAGTGCAACGGCACACGAAACCGGGTGGCCGCCGTAGGTGTATCCGTGCGGGAAGATGTTGGTGCCGGTCTTGAATGGCTCAAACAACTTCTCTGCAATCAGCAATGCACCAATCGGAGCGTAGGCCGAGGTCATTCCCTTGGCCAACACCATCATGTCTGGTTCGAAACCGTACTTCTCCGAAGCAAACATTGTTCCAATTCGCCCGAATCCGTCGATAGTTTCATCGGCAACAATCAGAACGTCGTACTTGTCGCAGATCTCACGAACGCGGTCGAAGTAAACCTTCGGCGCGGTGAAACAGCCACCCGAGTTCTGAACCGGCTCGAAGATAAACGCCGCAACGGTGTCTGGGTCTTCGAAAAGAATCATCTCTTCGACGCGGTTTGCGGCCCAAAGAGCGAACTCTTCTTCGGTCGCAAAGTTGTCTTGAGCTCGGTACCAGTTAGTGTTTGGCACTCTGAAGGTGCTTGGAACCAGAGGTTCGAACATCTTCTTCATTGACGGGATGCCGGTTAGCGACAGGGCTCCGTGCGATGTGCCGTGGTAGGCCACTGCGCGGGTGAGCACCTTGTGCTTGGTCGGCTTGCCGATCATCTTGAAATACTGCTTGGCCAACTTCCAGGCGGTCTCGTTTGCTTCGCCACCACCGGTGGTGAAGAAAACGCGGCTCAGGTTCTTCGGCGCATAAGAAAGCAAGCGCTCAGAGAGCTCGATGCCTGGCTTGTGGGCGTGTGACCAGAGTGGAAAGTAGTCAAGCTCTTTCATCTGCTTTGCGGCAGCCTCGGCTAGACGAGTGCGTCCGTGGCCAATGTTGACCGAGAACAGACTCGAGATGCCGTCGAAGTACTTCTTTCCGTTTTGGTCCCAGAAGTGGTGACCAGACGCCTTGGTGATGATTGGAATCTCACCCTTGGCGGTGTAGTAAGGGCTGTGGCGGGTGAAGTGAAGGAACATGTTGTCCTTCGCTGCCTGCTGCAGCATCTTAGGTGTTGCCTCAACGCCGCTCTTGCGAGCGTCTAGAAGCGGGGTGGCGCGGTCGGCTTTAGCATTGGTCGTCCCATTCGACGGCTTGAACACGGTTTTTACACCGCGAGCAAGTTTGCTCACCAGGCTCTCCTTGGTTGCCATGAAATATCACTCTTTACATTGTTTGTTGTTCATTGTGGAGACGCATCATCGCGTTCCCCAGTTGTAGAACTGCTTGTGCAACTTCAAGTAGACAAATGTCTCGGTTGAAGTTACTCCGGGCAGCGACCGGATCTTTGAATTGAGTAGCTCTATGAATTCGTCATCGTCTTCACAGATCACCTCAACCAAAATGTCAAAACTTCCTGCTGTGTGAACTACATAATCGGTCTCGGATAATGCGGCAATTGTCTCTGCAATTGATCGCGTGTCACCCGTGCAGCGAATGCCAATCATCGCTTGACGATAGAAGCCGAGCTGCATCGGGTCGGTTACCGCAACAATCTGCAGCACGCCCGTCTCTGTAAGTTTTTGCACACGTTGACGCACGGCTGCTTCGCTGAGGCCAACGACCTTGCCAATCTCGGCATACGAGCGACGGCCGTCAAACTGCAACTGCTCGATGATGGCTTTTGAGACATCATCCAGGGTCGTAGTTCTGGCTGCCGTGCGGTTCATGGTCCGATTTTGGCACTCATTTGGGCATTTCGCAAATGAATCAGTGGCGTTTTGCCAATTTTGGTAACGAAAAGGTCACTCTAGGGGCAGTTTTGCTTCGTTTTCGAGATTACGCTCTCGTGGTTATAGAGTTTTTATATCAACTTCAAAGGAGAGTGAGCGATGGCGCTCAAGCAGCTAAAGAACTTCGTCAATGGCGAGTATGTAGAGGCCAAGTCTGGCCAGACCAGCGAGATCTTCGACCCGGCAACCGGCAAGCCTTATGCCACGGCTCAACTGAGCAACGCTGCCGATATCGATGCCGCTTACAAAGTTGCCGACAAAGCCTTCGAGACCTGGTCGCAGACCACTCCTGGCGAACGCCAACTCGCTCTATTCAGAATCGCCGACGCTCTTGAAGCGCGCGCCGAAGAAATGGCAGATGTCGAATCTCAGAACACCGGAAAGCCTCGACCAAGTTTGATCGAGAACGAGGTTCTCGTTTCGGTAGATCAGATTCGTTTCTTTGCGGGTGCGGCTCGAAACCTTCAGGGCATTGCAACCGGCGAGTATGCGAAAGACCACACGTCTTCTATTCGTCGCGAACCAATCGGTGTCATCGGTCAGGTGACTCCGTGGAACTACCCGTTGAACATGGCCACCTGGAAATTCGCCCCGGCACTTGCAGCGGGTAACACGATCGTCATCAAGCCTTCAGACACCACTCCCGCATCTACCTTGTTGCTCGCAGAGATCGCTTCTGAGTTCTTACCAGCCGGTGTTTTCAACGTTGTAACCGGAGACCGCGACACAGGCCGTGCCCTTGTAGAACACAAAATTCCACAGATGGTTGCCATCACCGGTTCTGTGCGTGCCGGTATGGAAGTTGCCAAGTCGGCCGCTCTCGATCTAAAGCGCGTGCACCTAGAGCTCGGTGGCAAGGCGCCGGTCATCATCTTTGCTGATGCCGACCTCGACGCAGCCGTTGCGCAACTCACCATCGCCGGCTTCTTCAACGCTGGCCAAGACTGCACAGCTGCAACTCGCATGCTCGTTCACGAGTCAGTGCACGACGAGTTTGTTGCCAAGTTGGCAGCGAGCGTCAAGGTCAACGCCACCACCGGCCAGCCTTCTCGCGACGACGTCTTGTTTGGCCCGGTAAACAACGTCAACCAGCTCGAGCGCGTTCAGGGCTTCATCGACCGCCTTCCAGACCACGCCAAGATCGAGATCGGCGGCAACGCCATCGAAGACAACGGCGGCTACTTCTTCGAAGCGACCGTCTTGTCTGGTCTAAAGCAGCAGGATGAGCACATCCAGTCTGAGATTTTCGGACCAGTAGTTACCGTGCAGAAGTTCAGCAACGATGAAGAGGCTTTGCGCTGGGCCAATGACGTTGACTACGGTTTGGCTTCTTCTGTCTGGACAAAAGACCACGGTCGCGCAATGCGATTCTCTAAGGGTCTTAACTTCGGCTGCGTCTGGATCAACACCCACATTCCGCTGGTTGCAGAGATGCCGCACGGTGGTTTCAGACACTCGGGTTACGGCAAGGACTTGTCGAACTACGGCTTCGAGGACTACACGCGCGTCAAGCACGTGATGTCATACATTGGCGAATAGTCGAATCTAGAGGTTTGCCAAGGTCAGCTGCTTGTTGACCGAGTTGTTCACAGATTCGAGTAGGGCTCACTAGACGCCGTTCGCATTTGCGATTCTTGAGCGATGCAGTTGCTCTGGTTCTTGCCTTCGCTTGCCTACGGGGTGATGCTCGGCGTTACTTCGAACAACTATTTTCTGGCGGCTTCAACCGTGTTCACAATTCTGATTGCGCTGCTGGTTCGCTACCGCCTTTCGAAACGCCCAAAGCTCTCTGCGAACACAAAGCTTCGCGTTATCAATCGCGACATTTGGCTCGATGATTTTCGAATGCCAAGGGGAGAGATTTTCTGGTCGGCCGAGCAAGCAGATTTCATCTTTGAGAGGCTCGGCGCTACTTCGAGCACTTCGAGTGCGATGCAAGATTTCTTCTCAAAGAATTTTGAGCGTTCGAAAACGAACTTGAACATGGCGTTTGGCTTCAACGAGACCGAAGTGGTGCAGAGGTCACTTGTTGACGACGGGCCGCACGCAATTCTGATTGGCAGCACCGGCAGCGGAAAGACCGAATTGCTGCGACAGATGCTGCGAGAACTTAATAACGCTGAGACCAAACCAGGCCTTGTCTGCGTTGACTTCAAAGGTGGCTTGGGTCTCGAGGAATTCAGATTGCAGAGCCTGCGATTCGCGAGCGATCACGACATGGGAGCAACCGAAAAAGTTTTCGATTGGCTCGAGCTTGAGCTCAGTCAACGTGAACTTTCGCCAGAGCCTAGAAACGCCCTGGTTATTGCAATCGACGAACTCACGCATCTTCTCGGCACGGTGAAACGCAGTTCAGAGGTGCTAGCCGCGATTGCTGCCAGGGGTCGTTCGGCAAGAATGCACCTGATCTTGACCAATCAAAACCTGGTTGGCGTTCATAGGGCTTTGCTGAGCAACATCAAACTGCGCGTGTTGATTGGCAACCCAGATCCGGTTGATGCTGCCATGCTCGGCCAACTAAGCCGAGCACCTTTGAAACACGCAGTGCAATCGCTGGCAAGCGCTCAGATTGTTGCGCACGCCAGCGCAGCCGAACCCTTTTATTTCGCGCTACCGGGCTTTCGCCCAGAGGTTATAGAACAGAGTCGGGTTCAGCCGCGGGTAGCGAGTGAGCCTCGGCAACGCCAGCGTTCAAAAGAATTCCATCGTGAGTATTCAAACCAAGCGAAAGCGCGGCATCGGCGGCGCAGGCAGACTTCCATCCTCGGTTTGCGATTGCTCGCACATAGGGGAGGGTCGCGTTAGTCAGCGCATAGGTGCTGGTGTGTGGAACAGCGCCAGGCATGTTTGCTACGCAGTAGAAAGTGGTCTGGTGAACTTTGAAGGTTGGCTCGGCGTGAGTTGTTGGCTTCGAATCTTCGAAGCAGCCACCCTGGTCGATTGCAATGTCAACCAAGACGCTGCCCGGTTTCATCTTGCTAACCATTTCGTTGGTAACCAGCTTCGGCGCTTTCGCTCCCGGAATTAGCACCGCACCAATAACTAGATCTGCTTCATTTACAGATCTCTGCAACTCGAAGGTGTTGCTCACGATGGTGCGAAGTCGACCGGCATAGAAATCATCGAGTTCGCGAAGGCGATACAAGTTGGTGTCTAGCACTGTTACTTCGGCTCCCATGCCGATAGCAATCGCCACCGCGTTGGCTCCGGCAACTCCGGCACCGATTACGGTGACTCGAGCCGGGCGAGTGCCAGGCACACCGCTCATTAGCATTCCGTTGCCGCCGTTTTGGCGCATGAGAGTTTGTGCTCCAACCAGTGGCGCAAGGCGACCGGCGACCTCGCTCATCGGTGCCAAGAGAGGCAGCGAGCGCGATGGCAGTTGAACGGTTTCATAGGCGATCGAGGTCACCTTGCTCGAGAGCAAAACCTCGGTCAGTGGTCGGTCTGCAGCGAGGTGAAGGTAGGTAAACAAAATGAGTCCTTCGCGCAAGAACCCGTATTCCTTTGCAATTGGTTCTTTTACCTTCAGCACCATGTCGCCGGCAGCCCAGGTTGACGCTGCGTCTGGGCAGATCTTTGCGCCCTCGGCCTCATACTCGGCGTCTGAGATTGATGAGCCTTCACCGGCTCCGGTTTGAATGAATACCTCGTGCCCGGCTGCCACTAATTCGTGAACGCCAGAGGGTGTGATTGCTACGCGAAATTCGTTGTTTTTTACTTCTGCAGGTACTGAGACCTTCATGATTCTCCGTTTCGGACGGCCACATTGCCGCCACCGAACCCAGCCTATCGGTCAAAACTCGGGTTCAAAAAACCGTGTCTTGTGAGCCTTTTTGCAGTTTCGATGGCCTATTTCTGTGGCACAATTAGCCCAAGCGCATTCGCGTCTTTGTTGTTGGCTGGGCACTGGTGCCCTTTCGATTGAAGGAGCTTCTTTGAAGAACTCGATTAACCAAGACCCCATGTTCAAGCAGTTGTTATCTGCAATCAAGACCTCGCAAATGACGCGCCGAACCGCGCTCGCGGGCATGGGTGCTTCTGCAGCAGCTCTTTCGCTTGCAGCTTGTGCCCCAGCGAGCGGACCGCAGGCACTAACCGCCGCAACCGATCTTTCTGACACAGAAAAACTTCTTATCTGGCACAACTGGTCGCTTTACATGGACGAAGACGACGACGGAAACTACCCGACTCTTCAGAAGTTCGAAGCGCAGACCGGAATCAAGGTCGAGTACAAGATTGAGATCGACGACAACGACACTTACTTCAGCAAAGTTCAGAAGCAGTTGGCACAGGGTCAAGACATTGGTGCCGACGTTGCTTGCCCAACCGAGTGGATGGCAGCAAAGTGGATTCAGTCTGGCTACGTGCAGAAGTATGACGCAGCAAACATTCCAAACAAGTCAAACCTCGCACCTGCTTACCTCGGTGCAGCGCACGACCCAAACCGAGACTTCTCAATGCCATACCAGGGCATCTTGGCCGGCATCACCTACAACAAGGCCGAGTACAAGAAGGCAACCGGACAGGATGCACCAACCAGTCTTGAAGACCTATGGCAGCCGTCACTGAAGGGCCGCGTCGGCGTTCTTTCAGAAATGCGCGACACAATCGGTCTCATCTTGTTGGCTCAGGGAATCGACATCACTAGCGAGTCGAGCCTGACCGAAGACGCATTCATGAACGCAATCGACTTCTTCGCTGGCAAGGTTGCCGACGGCCAGATTGCTCGCATCAAGGGAAACAGCTACTCAGAAGACCTAGAGAACGGCGACACCATCGCCGCTATTGCCTGGTCTGGCGACACCGTGCAGCTGAACCTAAGCGCAGAGACCGACAAGTACGGCTTCTTCATTCCTGAGAGTGGAACCACCATCTCGGCAGACAGCTTCGTTGTTCCGATGGGTGCGACCCACAAGAAGAACGTTGAAACTCTTATCAACTACTACTACGACCCAGCGGTCGCGGCAGAGTTGGCAGCTTGGGTGAACTACGTGACCCCAGTTGTTGGCGCTCAAGAAGAGGCCATGAAGATCGACCCGGCTCTAGCAGAGAACCAGTTGATTTTCCCAAGCGAAGAGTTCATGAAGAACGCATATGGATTCCGTGCGCTTTCTGGCGAAGAGTCAGTGAAGTTCGCACAGGCATTCCAAGACGTATTGCTCGGAGCATAGGGCGTTGGCCACCGAGTTCGTCGCGAGAGGTGCCGATCTTGAACTAGTGGGAATTCGAAAAGAATTTCCTGGCTTCACCGCAATTGACCACCTTGATCTAAAGATTCCCGCTGGCGAATTCTTTGCATTGCTCGGCCCCTCGGGCTGTGGCAAAACCACCACACTTCGACTTGTTGCCGGGCTCGAAGAGCCAACCACCGGTCAGATTTTGATTGGTGGCAAGGATGTCACCGACACCAAGGCATACCAGCGTCCGGTGAACACCGTGTTTCAGAGTTACGCGTTGTTTCCACACATGTCTGTTCTCGAGAACGTTGCGTTCGGTTTGCGTCAGCGCAAAATCGACGACGTTCTCGCAAAGGCACAGAAGTCACTCGACCTGGTAGAACTCGGTCACCTCGCCCAGCGCAGACCAGCTCAACTTTCTGGTGGCCAGCAGCAGCGCGTGGCACTAGCGCGAGCCCTAGTCAACCGACCTTCGCTGCTACTGCTCGACGAGCCACTCGGTGCGCTCGACTTGAAGTTGCGCAGACAGATGCAGATTGAGCTCAAGGCGATTCAGATGGAAGTCGGACTCACTTTCTTGCACGTAACACACGACCAAGAAGAAGCCATGGACATGGCCGACACCGTTGCGGTCATGAACAAGGGCCACATTGAGCAGATGGGTTCACCCGAGAAGCTCTATGACCGACCAAAGACCGTTTTCGTTTCGAAGTTCTTGGGCCAGTCGAACCTCTTTGTTGGCAAGGCGCAGTCGCACAACGAGTCGACCGTGAGCATTGAAGTCGCCGGCTCGAAGATTTCGGTTCCGAAAACTCGCGCAGAAAAGCACGACGGCACAATAGCCATCGGTGTTCGACCAGAAAAGGCTTTCTTTCACGAGGAGCAGCCAAAGCTCTCATCAGATCACAACCTGATTGGCCCGGGCGAGATCATCGATATTCGCTTTACCGGAGTTAGCAACCAGTACCTGATTGAGATTCCTAACCTCGGCAACGTGACTGTCTTCGCTCAGAACATTGGCAAGAGCCCCGTTATCGAACTCGGCGCTAAAGTCTGGGTTAGCTGGAAGGTTGAGCACTCCTTTGGGCTATCTGACCTTCCCGAAAGTGTCAGTGAACTTGAGCCGGTAGCCTAACCAATGGCAATCGCAGCATTCGGTCACGCAACAGGTTCGGGCCACAAACCAAGCACCCCTGGCAAGAAGAGCGCCAAGGTTGCGATTTTGTTGCTCGCACCCGGCTTGATGTATCTCGTAATCTTCTTCGTTGCCCCGCTTGTTTCGCTCGTCATCACCTCGCTTCAGACTGTCGACTACACAACCGGCTTTGCGGTTTACAGCTACGGTTTCGAAATTGCCAACTACGTCAACGTCGTAAGTCAGTACGGCGAGCAAATTGGCCGCTCGTTTATCTACGCGTTCTTCGCAACCATCGCGGCACTGCTAATCAGTTACCCGCTCGCATACTTCATCGGCGTCAAAGCCCGGCGCTATCCGTTGCTTCAGGCTTTGATGCTGACCCTTGTTATCGCGCCGTTCTTCATCTCTTTCTTGCTTCGCACCTTTGCCTGGAAGCAAATCTTTTCAAACGAATCATGGATAGTCACAACCCTGCAGAGCATTGGCGTTCTCGCCAGCGATCAGTATCTGGTTGGAACCCCTTTCTTGGTGATCTTCGGTCTCACCTACAACTTCATCCCGTTTATGACCTTGCCGCTCTACACGAGCCTGGAGCGTCTAGACATTCGCTACCTCGAAGCCGGGGCAGATCTCTACGCGAATCCGCGCAAGGTTTTCCGCAAGGTAACAATTCCGCTATCTATGCCGGGCATCGTCTCTGGAACTCTGCTCACCTTTATTCCAATCGCGGGTGACTACGTCAACGCCTCTGGGCTCTTTCTAGGCAGCACGCAAACCGCGATGCTCGGCAACGTTGTGGAATCTAAGTTCTTGAAGAGCTACGACTATCCGACGGCCTCAGCGCTATCGGTGATTCTGATGGGTGCCATCATGCTCTTGGTCACGTTCTATGTGCGGCGTAGCGGAACGGATGATCTGCTGTGAGAAAGTTCTCGTTTGGTCGCTATGCCTTGCCGGTCTACTCGGTCTTGGCGTTCGTTTACCTGCTCATTCCGATTGCCTTTACTTTCTTCTTCTCTTTCAACGACTACCGTCGTAGCAACATAACCTGGCGCGGCTTCACGCTCGATAACTGGACTAGCGTTTGCGAGGCTCAGGGTGTTTGCGCGGCATTCGCTACCTCGATTTCGATTGGTCTCATCTCGACCCTGATCGCAACCACACTCGGCACAATGATTGCCATCGCATTGGTGCGCTACCGCTTCAAGTTTCGCTCGACCATCAGCCTGCTCCTGTTCTTGCCAATGGCAACCCCCGAGCTGGTGCTTGGCGCGGGTCTAGCCGCGCAGTTCTTCAACTTTGGCGTCGAGATGGGTTTCACCACAATCGTTATCGCACACGTCATGTTCTGCCTTAGCTTCGTTGTTGTGACGGTAAAGGCGCGTGTAGCAAGTCTTGACCCGGCCCTCGAAGAGGCCGGCACTGACCTCTATGGTTCTCCGAGCCAGGTCTTTTGGAAGATCACTTTTCCGCTGCTACTACCTGGCATCATGGCCGCAGCGCTTCTTTCGTTTGCTTTGAGCTTCGACGATTTCATCATCACCTACTTCAACTCAGGGCCGACCGAGACTTTCCCGAAGTTTGTCTACACCGCAGCTTCAAAGGGTCTTCCGGGTGAAGCTAACGTCATCGGAATCGGCGTGTTCTTGCTAGCAATTGCGATTGTGCTGACAATTCAGATTCGTTCGTCTATCAAGGCAAAGCGCTTAGCTGCCATGAAATAGGCAGTAGCCAAAAAGAAAACCCCTCACGAATGAGGGGTTTTCTTTTTGTTGAAACTAGAGTTTCGCAAGCCCTTCGGCAACCACGTCGAGCGCTTCATTCAACTGAGCGTCTGTGATAGCTAGCGGAGGTAGGAAGCGAATGACGTTACCAAAGGTTCCCGCGTTGAGAACCAAAACGCCGTTCTGGTGGCAGTGCTTGACCACTGCGTCAGAGGCCGCCGCGTTCGGGTTCAGGGTGCCTGGCTCAACGAACTCGATGGCAATCATTGCGCCACGGCCGCGAACCTCGGCAATAACCGGGTACTTGTCTTTCATGTCTGAAAGGCGTGACTGCAAGATGATCTCGATTTCAAGTGCTCGCTCAAGAACGCCACCGGCCTCGATCTGCTTCAGCACTGCTACTGCGGCAGCTGCGGCAACAGGGTTTCCACCGTATGTGCCACCGATACCACCGGCGTGAGATGAGTCCATGATTTCTGCGCGACCGGTAACCGCCGAGATTGGCATTCCGCCAGCGATACCCTTTGCGATTGTGAACATGTCAGGCTCGAAGCCTTCTTCGTAGTGCGATGCAAACCAGCGTCCGGTGCGGGCGATACCCGACTGAACTTCGTCTGCAACCATAACGATGCCGTTTGCCTTCGCCCAAGCCGAAAGTGCTGGCAAGAATCCTGGGGCAGGCACAATGAAGCCACCCTCACCCTGGATTGGCTCGATGACAATCGCCGCGAGGTTAGCCGCGCCGACGCGCTTCTCCATGTAGTTGATGGCGCGCTTGGCAGCGTCTTCGCCGCTGATGCCACCATCGCGAAGCGGGTACGACATCGGCACGTGGTGCACGCCAGGAGCGAAAGGCCCAAAGCCGCTGTTGTAAGGCATTGCCTTGAAGTTCATGGCCATGGTCAAGTTGGTGCGCCCGTGGTATCCGTGATCAAAAACGGCAATTTCGCCGCGACCGGTGAACTTGCGAGCAAATTTGACGGCGTTTTCTACAGCCTCCGCACCCGAGTTGAATAGGGCACTGCGCTTCTCGAAGTTGCCAGGGGTGTATTTGTTGAGCAGTTCGCAGACCTGCACATAAGGAACGTATGGGGTGACCGTAAAGAGAGTGTGGGTCAGCTTGGCGACCTGCTCTTGCACGGCCTTGACTACCTCGTCGTTGGTGTGGCCAATTGTGGTCACGCCGATGCCAGAACCGAGGTCAATAAAGCGGTTGCCGTCAACGTCGGTGACCAGCGCGCCGTGGGCGTGGTCGATGTAGACCGGCAGGGCAGCACCCACACCGTGAGAGACCTCTTTTAGGCGCTTCGCGTGAAGCTGCTGAGAGATTGGGCCCGGAATTGCAGTAACGATGTTGCGTGCATACATGACTGATTGTTCGCTCATATTTCAATCCTACGCCTCGCATTCGCTGGGCTGGTGGCAAGATTGCACTATGCGTCGCGTAATTATTCTCGGATCGACCGGTTCGATTGGAACCCAAGCGCTCGAGGTTATTCGAGAGAATCGAGACCTATTTGAGGTGGTCGCGCTCGCGGCCGGAACCAACGCCGAACTTCTAGAGGCGCAGGCCGCCGAGTTTTCGGTGCCCGCAAACCGAGCCGTTTTGGGCGCGTCGGCAGCAACAGAACTCGTCGAGCAAACCGACGCCGATGTCGTGGTCAATGGCATTACCGGTTCTATCGGTCTAGGCCCAACCTTGGCTGCGCTTCGCAGCGGCAAGACCTTGGCTCTCGCTAATAAAGAGTCACTCATTGTGGGCGGGCGATTGGTCACGGATGCCGCCGAGCGTGGACAGATCGTTCCGGTGGACAGCGAGCACTCGGCGCTGGCTCAGTGCTTGCTTGCCGGCGAGGCGCGCGAGGTGCGCAAACTTATCTTGACGGCATCTGGTGGGCCGTTCCGTGGCTTCACTCGCGAGCAACTCACCCTGGTGACTCCGCAGCAAGCGCTCGCTCACCCGACCTGGGTCATGGGCAAAGTTGTTACGACAAACTCGGCGACCATGGTCAACAAAGGTCTTGAGCTAATCGAAGCGCACCTCTTGTTTGACATCGAGATCGACCGCATCGAAGTTACGGTTCACCCGCAATCGGTCGTGCACTCGATGGTCGAGTTCTTCGACGGATCGACAATGGCGCAATGCTCACCTCCAAACATGAAGCTGCCAATTGCGCTCGGAATGTCGTGGCCGAATCGAATCGAGAACGCGGTTAGCGCCGTCGACTTCGGTCAGGCACATCAGTGGACGTTCGAACCGCTAAACGAAAGCGTCTTCGGCGCTGTGCGTCTCGCTCGCCAGGTGGGTAAGGCAGCCAGCACCTATCCCGCGGTTTATAACGCGGCAAACGAAGAAGCTGTCGAAGCGTTTCACCGCAACAAAATTGGTTTCAATCAAATCGTCGATGTCATTCAGCGCGTGGTTGATGCGCACGAGCCAGCTCGCGAACTTACACTCGAAGCGGTTCTTGAGGCCGAGCGCTGGGCACGCGACAGGGCAGTGGCTCAGATGGTGACGGCATGTTAACAACTTGCAGGCTTTTGTCAGCGCAACTTCTTAGGGTCGAATAATGATTGACATTCTTTGGTACATAGGCGGAATATTTCTTATTCTGGTCGGCATCGGCTTCTCGATTGGCTGGCACGAGCTCGGTCACCTGCTGCCGGCTAAGCGCTTCGGCGTCAAGGTGCCGAAGTACATGATTGGCTTCGGGCCAACACTTTTCTCGCGCAAACGCGGCGAAACTGAATACGGCATCAAGGCAATTCCGCTTGGCGGCTACATCACCATGATAGGAATGTATCCGCCGGCAAAACCTGGTGCCAAGGTTGGCTCCGGTTTCTTCGCAGACTCGATTCAAGCCGCGCGCGATGCTCACAGTGAGCACGTAACCGAAGCTGACAAGAATCGCATGTTCTACCAACTACCGGTTTACAAACGAATGATCATCATGTTCGGTGGTCCGTTCATGAACCTAATTCTCGGCTTCGCACTCACCTTCGGGGTGCTAATCGGAATCGGAAGCTACGAGCGCTCGACAACAATCGTTGAAGTCTCGCAGTGCGTGCCGAGCAGTTTCACCGAAGCGGTTGAGTGCTCGCAGGCCGATCAAGTTGGCCCTGCAAAGCAGGCCGGTTTGTTGGCTGGCGATGTGGTCTTGGCCGTTGATGGCAAGCCCGTAAGAAACTTCGATGAGATTACCAAGTATGCGATTGCGAACCCGGGAACTCTCTCGTTCGAAGTGCAGCGCGACCAGTCAAAAGTAACCGCGAGCGTAACCCCTGTTTTGGTTAGTCGACCAAGCGTCACCATCGACGGCAAAACCGTCACCGAGAAGCTGCCTTTCTTCGGAGTTGTGCTCGAACCTGTTCGTCAGTCGCAAACAGTAGGCGAGGCGTTTGGTTATTCGGTCAACGTTCTTACCTCGACCTTCGAGCTGATTTTCACCCTTCCGGTTCAGGTGGTTGACCTTCTCAGCAGCACACTGAGCGGTGAAGCCCGTGATGCTAGCGGCCCGGTTTCAATAGTCGGAATCGGACAAGCCGCCGGCTCGATTGCTAGCAGCGACAATGTAGATCCGCTCGACAAGTGGGCGACCGGGCTGATGATGCTCGCGAGCCTCAACTTTGCTCTCTTTGCCTTCAACATGTTGCCGCTTTTGCCACTAGATGGGGGGCACTTGGCTGGCGCGGTCTATGAGTCAATCAAGAAGGGCTTCTACCGACTTCGCAAGAAGCCGAATCCCGGCCCGGCCGACACGGCTTTGCTCATGCCGCTCACCTATGCCGTGACGGTTTTGCTTATCGTGTTGAGCTTGATTCTCTTGGTAATCGACTTCGTCAACCCGCTATCGCTCGGTTTGTAGGGTTTTTAGCGTTTCGAAATAAGTCAGCAGACTTGGCTGTTTATGCTTAGGTCAAAGGAAAGCGAATACAAATGGTTGCAATTAACCTCGGAAAGCCAAAACCACCGGTTTTGACTCCACGTCGCAAGACTCGCCAGATCATGGTCGGTAAAGTCGGCGTTGGCAGTGATTCGCCAATCTCTGTGCAGTCGATGTGCACAACCCAGACGACCGATGTGAACGCAACCCTGCAGCAAATCGCCGAACTCACCGCATCGGGCTGCGACATCGTTCGCGTTGCGGTTCCTACCCAAGACGACGCAGACAAGCTTCAAATCATTGCGCGCAAGTCACAACTTCCGGTTATTGCAGACATTCACTTTCAACCAAAGTATGTATTCACGGCCATTGATGCCGGCTGCGGTGCAGTGCGTGTCAACCCCGGCAACATTCGTCAATTTGATGACAAAGTTGGCGAAATCTCAAAGGCTGCTAAAGCGGCCGGTGTTTCTATTCGAATCGGAGTCAACGCTGGATCGCTTGACCCGCGCTTGCTACAAAAATATGGCAAAGCCACAGCAGAGGCTCTCGTCGAGTCTGCCGTTTGGGAAGCCTCACTTTTCGAAGAGCACGACTTTCACGACTTCAAGATTTCGGTTAAGCACAACGATCCTGTTGTGATGGTCAAGGCTTACGAGATGCTCGCAGAGCGCGGCGACTGGCCGCTTCACCTCGGGGTCACCGAAGCTGGCCCAGCGTTTCAGGGAACCATCAAATCTTCGGTTGCTTTCGGAGCGCTGCTTAGCAAGGGAATCGGAGACACGATTCGCGTTTCACTTTCTGCGCCACCGGTTGAAGAGATCAAGGTTGGTTCACAAATTCTTGAGAGCCTAAACCTTCGTCCGAGAAAGCTCGAAATTGTAAGTTGCCCTTCATGCGGTCGCGCACAGGTTGATGTCTACACATTGGCAAACGATGTAACCGCTGGCCTTGAGAAGTTAACCGTTCCGTTGCGCGTTGCAGTTATGGGCTGTGTAGTAAACGGCCCAGGCGAGGCTCGCGAAGCCGACCTCGGTGTTGCCTCAGGAAACGGTAAAGGACAGATTTTTGTTCGCGGTGAGGTAATCAAGACCGTGCCTGAGAGCGAAATCGTCGCAACCCTGATCGAAGAGGCAAACCGAATCGCTGCCACAATGGACCCCGCCCTCGTCGGCAGCCCAGAGGTAGTTGTCTCAAACCCAGACAAGTAAAGCCATTCATTCGAGCGGTCGTTGTGACCGCTTGGTAAAGTCTTTGTTATGCCGATTCGCCTATCAACCCTGTTCTTGCGCACCTTGCGAGAAGACCCTTCTGAAGCTGAAGTAGACAGCCACAAGCTGCTGCTGCGCGCCGGTTACATCAGAAGGGCTGCGCCGGGCGTCTACACCTGGCTGCCGCTCGGTTTGCTGGTGAAGGCCAAGGTCGAGCAGATCGTGCGCGAAGAGATGAACCGCTCTGGCGCTCAAGAAGTTTTCTTTCCGGCCCTCTTGCCGCGTGAGCCTTTTGAGGCCACCAACCGCTGGACAGAATATGGCGATAACCTGTTTCGCCTTCAAGACCGCAAGAAGGCCGACTATCTTCTAGCGCCTACCCACGAAGAGATGTTCACGCTGCTCGTCAAAGATCTCTACAACTCCTATAAAGACCTGCCGGTTTGCCTCTACCAAATTCAGAACAAGTATCGCGATGAGGCTAGACCTCGTGCGGGTCTTCTTCGCGGTCGCGAGTTTGTCATGAAAGATGCCTATTCGTTTGACGTAACAGATGAAGGTTTGCGAAATGCATACCAATCGCAGCGCGATGCATACGAAAGAATCTTCACTCGTCTCGGTGTTGAATACGTAATCGTGAAGGCAGACGCTGGCGCTATGGGCGGCAGCGCATCCGAGGAATTCTTGTCACCGAGCCCAATCGGTGAAGACACTTTTGTGCGCTCGGCTGGCGGCTACGCTGCCAACGTTGAGGCAGTGAAGACAGTTGCGCCAGAGGCTAAGTCGTTTGATGGTTTGCCAGCTGCGAAAGTTCATCCATCGCCGAACACTCCGACAATCGCAACGCTTGTTGATCTTGCCAACGCGCAGGTGCCTCGCGAAGACGGTCGCAAGTGGACCGCCGCAGACACGCTCAAGAACGTTGTGCTCGCGCTTACATCGCCAGAAGGCAAGCGCTCGCTTGTTGTGGTCGGTGTTCCTGGTGATCGCGATGTCGATGCCAAACGCGCAGAAGCCGCTTTCTCGCCAAACGAGGTTGAGGCTGCCAACGAAGAAGACTTCGAGCGCAACCCTGAATTGGTCAAGGGTTACATCGGTCCGGTGAAAAACGCGAAGGCCGTTCTCGGGCTCGAGGGCACTTCGAAGATTCGTTACCTGCTTGACCCGCGAGTGGTCGATGGCACCGCTTGGATTACCGGTGCGAACGAAAACGAGAAGCACGTTTTCGACCTGGTAAAGGGCCGCGACTTCTCTGCAGACGGCGTAGTCGACATTGCCGATGTTCGCGCCGGCGACCCTGCGCCAGACGGCAGCGGCCCTCTGGAGTTGGCTCGCGGAATCGAAATCGGTCACGTGTTTCAGCTCGGTCGCAAGTATGCCGAAGCGCTTGGCCTGCAGGTTCTCGACGAGAACGGCAAGCTCGTTACCGTGACTATGGGTTCTTACGGCATCGGCGTTACTCGCCTGGTGGCAGTGCTGGCCGAGGCCAACCGCGACGACAAGGGCCTTATCTGGCCAGGTTCGGTAAGCCCGGCAGACGTTTACATTGTGGCCGCCGGCAAAGACAACCACGTCTACGAAGCCGCCGAGAAACTAGCCGCAGAGTTTGAAGCCGCTGGCAAGACCGTGATGCTTGACGACCGCCAAAAGGTTAGTCCGGGTGTGAAGTTCAGCGATGCTGAACTCATTGGTGTGCCGAACGTAATCATTTGCGGCAAAGGTCTCGAGAACGCAGAAGTTGATCTTTGGAACCGTCGCTCTGGTGACCGTCGCTCTGTGCCGCTAAACTCGGTAGTAGCAGAATTGGTTTAGCCTCGGCAATGCCGAGTTTCAACCAGCACTTAACTACAACTAACTATCGGCCGGGAGGCAGCGCTCATGGATATCGACCTTGGAATTCTTAGGACACTCGAGCGCGAGAAAGAAATCCCGTTTGTCGAACTAGTCTCGATTATCGAAGCTGCCATTCTTGCGGCGTACTACAAAAATCTTTCATTAGATCCGAAAGAGCACAAGGCTCGTGCGGTGCTAGACAAGCAGACCGGTTCGGTTCACATTTTTGAAATTATCTGGAACGAAGAGACTCGCGAAACATCTGAGAATGATGTCACGCCAGAAAACTTTGGTCGCATCGCAGCGTATTCGGCAAAGCAGGTAATTGCCCAGCGTCTGCGCGAGATCAGCGACGAGGGTTTGCTCGGGGAGTTCAAGGGTAAAGAAGGCGACATCGTTGCCGGTGTTATTCAGCAGGGTCCTCGCGCATACATGATTCACGTTGATCTCGGCACGATCGAAGCACTCTTGCCGCCAGAAGAGCAGGTGGCCGGCGAAGACTATTCACACGGCAAGCGCATCCGTGTTCTCGTCACCAACGTCAACAAGGGCACTCGAGGCCCGCAGGTAACCGTGTCGCGTTCACACCCAACTCTGGTTCGCAAACTATTTGCACTTGAGGTTCCTGAAATTGCAAACGGCACCGTAGAAATCGTTCAGGTTGCGAGAGAAGCCGGCCACCGAACCAAGATTGCAGTTCGCGCTCACGAGGCCGGAGTCAACGCAAAGGGTTCTTGCATCGGCGAATTGGGTCAGCGAGTACGTGCCGTTTCTGCCGAGTTGAACGAAGAGAAAATCGACATCGTCGACTACAGCGAAGACATCTGCGAGTTTGTGAGCCAGGCGCTTTCGCCAGCCAAGGTTTCGAGCGCTTATGTGATTGGCAAGGCTGACCCTAAGGCCAGTGGCGATGGGCGAGTGACCCACGTTCGCGCTCTCGTGCCTGACTACCAGCTATCGCTTGCCATCGGAAAAGAGGGACAGAACGTGAGACTGGCCGCCAAACTGACCGGTGCCAAGATCGATGTTCAGCCCGAAAGCATCCTAGAAGGCGACGATTAGGCCGATTCGGCCCTCTGGCGAATTTGCCACTGACTTTTCGGCAACGATGCGGTTAGAATGAGACCCGTTAGAACCTGTGTTGGCTGTCGCCAGCGCGCCAATCGAACAGATTTGCTCAGGATTGTCGCCGACTCGAACAAGTTGGAAATCGACTTTTTGGGCGTAAAACCTTCAAGAGGCGCCTGGATTCACGCAAATTCAGGCTGTATTGAAAAAGCCAACGAGCGCGGAGCATTTGCCCGAGCTCTGCGACTTCGAGGATCACTAACCATCACTCAAGAACAGGCAGAAAAGATTATGGCAAAAAATGAGTAACTCAAAATGAGTTTCCTCAAGCTTTAACGGCCTGCCCTGTTTGGGGAAGGCCCCAGACAGGAGAAATTAAGTGGCGCTTCCACGCGTATACGACATAGCTAAAGAACTTGGAATCGATTCCAAGGATGCAGTAGCAAAACTTGCCGAACTCGGAGAGTTCGTGAAAAGTGGTGCATCTACGATCACACCACCGGTAGCCAAGAAACTTCGCGAAGCATTTCCAAATGCCAAGCCGGCACCAGAGGCGCCGAAAAAGACCACAAAGGCCAAGCCCGCTGCCGAAGTTGAAGCACCAGAAACTCCAGCGACCGAAACACCTAAGCCAGGGCGTGCCACCAAGAAGTCAGACGCACCTGCACCCGAAGCAACAGAGGTTGCTACCGACAGCAAAAAGTCTGACGAGACTCCAAGCCTTCCGCCTGCACCAGCTGGCATTCCGCGTCCGGGCAACAATCCTTTCGCAGCCAACCAGGGCATGGGCATTCCGCGTCCGGTAACTCGTCCGGGCAATAATCCTTTTGCACCATCACAAGGCATGGGCCGACCTGGTCAAGGTCGACCAGCCGGTGGTGCTCCACGCACTGGTGCCGGCCCGGGTGGCGCAGGTCGCCCAGGCGCACCTCGTCCGGCAGGTGCCGGTGGTGCTCCGCGCACAGGTTTCTCGAATCCTCGTCCGGCAGGTGCCGGTGCGGCTCCGGGCGCAGCTCCAGGCTTTGCCCGCCCAGGCTCAGGCCCGGGCGGAGGTCGCGGTCGCGGCGTTGGCGGCGGTACAGCCGGTGCCTTCGGTAGAGGTGGCGGCAAGGGTAACCGTGCCAGAAAGTCAAAGCGCGCGAAACGCGAAGAGTACGAGCAGAGACAGGCTCCTAGCCTTGGTGGTGCGGTAGTTCCACGCGGCGACGGCACGACCGTTTTGCGTCTTCGTCGCGGATCAAGCATCCAAGACTTTGCAGACAAGATTGATGCGAGCGCCGGTCAGCTGATCACGGTGCTATTTCACCTAGGTCAGATGACAACGGCAACCGCTTCGCTAGACGAAGAGACCTTCCAGATTCTCGGCGCTGAGCTCGGCTACAAGGTCGAGGTTGTTTCGCCTGAAGACGAAGAAAAAGAATTGTTCGACAGTTTCGGTCTCGACATTTCAACCGACTACGAAGATGACGAAGAAGATCTTGTAATTCGTCCGCCGGTTGTAACTGTCATGGGTCACGTCGATCACGGAAAGACCCGTTTGCTCGACTCGATTCGTAACGCGAACGTTCAAGCCGGTGAAGCCGGCGGAATTACCCAGCACATCGGTGCCTACCAGGTGCAGACCACGCACGATGGCATTGACCGCGCGATTACCTTTATCGATACTCCTGGTCACGAGGCGTTTACCGCAATGCGTGCCCGTGGTGCTCAGGTAACCGACATCGCAATTCTCGTCGTCGCAGCCGATGACGGTGTTATGCCTCAGACAGTTGAAGCGTTGAACCACGCTCAGTCTGCCGGCGTGCCAATCGTTGTTGCGGTCAACAAGGTTGATAAAGAAGGCGCTAACCCAGCGAAGATTCGTCAGCAGTTGACCGAGTTCAACCTGGTTGCCGAAGAATACGGTGGCGATGTCTTGTTCGTCGACGTTTCTGCTCTAACCGGCAAGGGAATTCCAGAGCTACTTGATGCCGTGTTGCTAACCGCAGATGCCGCGCTTGACTTGCGAGCTAACCCAGATCGTGACGCCCGAGGCGTCGCAATCGAAGCGAACCTCGACAAGGGTCGCGGCTCGGTTGCAACCGTTCTGATTCAGTCTGGAACCCTTGAGGTTGGAGATTCAATCGTTGCCGGTGCTGCTCACGGTCGTGTTCGTGCAATGTTCGACGAGAACGGAACTGCGGTAACTTCAGCCGGTCCGAGCCGTCCGGTTCAGGTGCTCGGCTTGCAGTCTGTGCCTCGCGCGGGTGACACATTCGTGGTTGCCGAAGATGAGCGTCAGGCCCGTCAGATTGCCGAGAAGCGAGAAGCCGCAGATCGCAACGCTCTGTTGGCCAAGTCTCGCAAGCGCATCAGTCTCGAAGACTTCACCAAGGCTCTCGAAGATGGCAAGGTTGAGTCGCTCAACTTGGTCATCAAGGGTGACGTTTCGGGTGCCGTCGAAGCGCTTGAAGACTCGCTACTCAAGATCGAAGTTGATGACAGCGTTCAGTTGCGCATCATCCACCGCGGTGTTGGTGCGATTACCGAGTCAGACGTTAACCTCGCGACTGTCGACAACGCAATCATCATCGGCTTCAACGTCAAGCCAGACAACAAGGCTCGCGAGCGTGCCGACCGCGAAGGCGTCGACGTGCGTCAGTACTCGGTTATCTACGCGGTTCTCGATGACATCGAAAAAGCGCTCAAGGGAATGCTCAAGCCGGAATACGAAGAAGTTCAGACCGGAACCGCAGAGGTTCGCGAACTGTTCAAGTCTTCAAAGGTCGGCACCATCGCCGGTTCGATTGTTCGATCTGGTTCAATCAAGCGCAACTCTTTGGCTCGTGTTCTTCGCGATGGCAAGGTCATCGCAGACAAGCAGAAGATCGAATCGCTAAAGCGCTTCAAGGATGACGCAAGCGAAGTCAAGATCGACTTCGAATGTGGTATCGGCCTGAGCGACTTCAACGAACTGCAACTCGAAGACATCATCGAGACCTACGAGATGCGCGAGAAGCCGAGAGTCTAGAGTGGTCGATCACGCAAGAGCTAGAAAGCTCGCAGAACGAATTAAGGTATTGGTGGCCGAAGCTCTTGAGCGCGCGGTCAAAGACCCAGATCTGGGCTTCGTCACCATTACCGATGTGAAGGTCACACCCGATCTGCAGCACGCCAAGATTTTCTACACCGTTTTTGGCACCGAGGCCGAAAAGCAGCAGTCAACCGAGATCATCGAAAACAACAAGGGCTTGATTCGCCGAGAGGTTGGTCGCGGGCTTTCAATTCGACTAACCCCGACGGTTGAATTTGTTTCAGACGATATTCCGGTGATTGCGGCACACCTCAATGACCTGCTAACCGAGGCCAAGAATCGCGACGCCGAGGTGAAAGAACTCGCTAAGAATTCGGAGTTCGCCGGCGAGGCTAACCCCTACAAAGAACCCAAGACTCAGGGCGAAGACGACTAAACATGGCCTCGGGCTTGGTTCTTATTGACAAACCAAAAGGCTGGACCAGTCACGACGTAGTTGCAAAACTTCGCGGAATCGCTGGTACCCGGCGAGTTGGGCACGCTGGCACCCTCGACCCCATGGCAACCGGTTTGCTTTTGATTGGCATCAATTCGGCAACCAAACTGCTTACCTACCTGGTCGGCGCATCGAAGACCTATGAGGCAACCATTCGACTGGGTGCCAACACAATCACCGATGATGCCGAGGGCGAAACTCTTGAAGTTGCGAAGGCTGAAGCAGTTCGAGTCATAACGGCCGAACAAATTGAGTCAGCGCTTGAGTCACTTCGTGGCGAAATCATGCAGGTGCCATCTTCTGTTAGTGCAATCAAGGTTGATGGCGAAAGGGCATACGCCAAGGTTCGCGGCGGCGACGAAGTGAAGTTGGCAGCTCGACCGGTTTCGATCTATAGTTTCGAGATAACTTCGCAGCCACAAATCGTTCAGAGCGACGGCGAAGTTTTTCTAGACTTCAACGCGACCATCGAGTGTTCTAGCGGAACCTACATCCGTGCTCTCGCACGAGACCTTGGCCGGCAGTTATCGGTAGGCGGGTACCTGACTGCACTCAGACGAACCAAAATCAACAACTATGCGGTCGAAGATGCACAACAAATCGACGGCCTCACTCGAGAGTCGTTGAAGGTAATGCCGATGGTGGCAGCGGCCGAGAGCGCTTTTGTAATTCACCCCGTTAGCGACCAAGAGGTCATTGATCTTCGGCACGGCAAGCGAATTGATTCACAAGGCCTGACCGGTTCTGAAATAGCAGCGGTAAACAACGGTGAGCTAGTTGCCATGCTCGAAAGTGTGGGACAGCAACTCAAGTCGACAGTAGTTTTTGTGGGGGAGAGCGATGATTGATTGGCTAATCAACCTGCTGCTTGCGATCTCATTCTTGGCGGCGGTGGCTCTTTTTGTGATGAGCATTGCGCGTCGCAAGCCAAGCCTGGTTTCGCTCTCAGTGCTTGGTTTGGTTGAGCTCGGTTTGCTCGTGCAAACCGTGGTCAGCATCGTCCTTGTTAGTGGCGGGGAGCGGGCCAAGACCGACACCATCGAATTCTTTGGCTATCTGTTTGTGGCCCTGATGATTCCGATTGGGGCCGGCTTTTGGGCACTGGTTGAGCGAAATCGCTGGTCCACCATGGTTTTGGCGGTCGCGGCGGGCACCGTTGGCGTGATGCTGGCCAGAATGCAGCAGATTTGGTTCGGGTTTTAGACGAATTAACCTTGCGTTAACTTTCTGACTAGTTTTTCTTCACTAACGCTGAGCAGTATTTAGGCATGGCCGAAACCCAACCCGCTCCTATCGAGCGCCGTTCTCTGAGGGCCAAGCCATTCTCAAAGGCAGATCGAGCCTTCTTCAAGTCGGCAACCTGGGCAGCCAACTCTTCAATCGTCTTGGTGTCACTAATTTTTATCTTTTTGATGTGGCGTTCTTGGCCTGCTTTCGAATCGCAGGGCGTCGACTACATCTTTGGTTCCACCTGGGATAACAACCCTGAGAACCTTGTCATGCAGATTGGCCCGATGCTCTGGGGTTCGATTTTGGTTTCGACTATCGGCGTTGTTCTTGCTGTGCCAATGGCTATTTCTCTTGCATACTTCATTGTGTTCATGGCCAACGATCGTTTCGGCAAAATTGCAACAGTTATGGTCGACCTGCTTGCGGCTTTGCCTTCGGTTGTGCTCGGTCTCTGGGGCTTGCTAATTTTCTCGCCGGTTGCAGCCGGTTGGGCAGAAATGATTTACCAGGGGCTTGGTTTCATTCCGATTTTCGACAACAGCTCGGGCAACTTCTTGCGTTCGCCATTTATTGCCGGATGGGTTGTTGCCGTAATGATCGTTCCGATCATCGCATCGGTAACTCGCGAAATCTTCAGTCAGCTCGATCGAGACCTAATCAGCGCGTCGCTCGCACTAGGTGCAGGTCGTTGGTCTACTTTCCGACGCGTTATTCTGCCAACCTCGGGTGGTGGAATTGTCGGAGGTGTTCTTCTCGGACTCGGTCGTGCTCTCGGTGAGACCGTTGCCATCTTCTTTGTTCTCAACCTGGTGTTCGAAGTCAACTGGTTCAACATTCTCGAAGACCAGGGCGGTTCGGTAGCTTCAATGATTCTCGCTAAGTTCGGTGAAGCCGGCCAAGATGAGGTTGCCGGCCTTATGGCCGCAGGTGTGGTCCTGTTCGTAGTGACTTTGTTTGTAAACATGATTGCGTCGTTCATAGTTGCGAAGGCTCAACCATGGAGAAAGTAGCCGCGATGCCTATCGATCCAACGCCGGTTGCTCGACCAAAAAACGCAGAACCATGGAAGCAAATCAGCCTTTCGGGGATCGTGACAATCGTTCTTGCTTCAACCGTTCCTCTCGCAACCGGGCTTTTGGCCATGGTACTCGGGCTGCGCTTCGAGCTCGCGCTGCTTTTTGTTTTCTTGCCGGTTCAGCTTTTGCTTGGAGTCCTTGCCGGGCGCCGCTTCTCGGGCAAGCGCGGCCAGGCAGACGCAATCCTTCAGATATTTGTCATCTTCTTCGCCATGAGCGTTGTCGTTCTTCTGGTTTCTGTGGTCTGGTCTGTGGTCGAGCGAGGCTCTGCGGCCCTTAGCTGGCAGTTCATAACCCAGAACAACGTGTACATCTCTGGCCAGACTTCGCTCGAGTACGGCGGTCTCGGTCACGCGATTATCGGAACCCTCTTGATTGTTCTGCTCAGCACGATTGTCACGGTTCCGCTTGGAATCGCAACGGCCGTTTATCTAACTGAGACCACCGGCAAAACTCGATCGACAGTGCGAACCCTCATCCAAGCACTCAGTGGTTTGCCATCTGTTGTTGCCGGTCTATTCATTTACGCAATGTTTATTGCCTCTGGCCTAACCCAGTATGTTGGCTGGGCTGGTTCGCTAGCTTTGATTCCACTGATGCTTCCAACGGTCACACGCGTTGCAGAAGAATCTCTGCTCTTGGTTCCGCAAGAACTTCGCAACGGTGCTCTCGCCCTAGGGTCTTCGGCCTGGAAGGCGTTTTGGCTAGTAACCATGCCTGCTGCCAAGTCGGGTCTAATTACTGCCGTGCTACTAGGTGTAGCTCGAATCATCGGTGAGACCGCGCCGCTGCTTGTTACAACCTTTGCGGCCAACAACACCAACCTGAATCTCTTCGACGGGTCAATCGCAACCTTGCCGACCTATCTTTACACCTTCATCGCAAGCAACTTCGACACAGCGGTGCAACGCGCGTGGGGAGCAGCGTTTGTGATTCTGATCTTGGTTGCAATTCTCTTCATCGCCGCTCGTGTGCTTAGTCGCAAAAAGACCGCAAAGAAAGCTGGAAAGAAATGACTCAACTGTCGGCTCAAGACATAAACGTCTGGTTTGGCCAGCGTCACGTTCTAAAAGATGTGAACCTACTTTTTCCCGAGCGAGAGGTCACCGCTCTAATCGGCCCTTCTGGTTGTGGCAAGTCGACGTTCATTCGCACGCTCAACCGCATGCACGAGTTGATTCCTTCTGCTGGCCTCGGTGGAAAAGTTCTTCTCGACGGCGTCGACATTTATGAGCCGTCGGTTGACCCGGTAGGTGTTCGCTTGCGCGTCGGAATGGTTTTTCAGAAGCCGAACCCGTTTCCGACCATGTCGATCAAAGACAACGTTCTTTCGGGTCTAAAGCTTGCCAGCCGCAAGCACGCCGACCCGAACGGGCTAGTCGAGACTTCGTTGCGCCGCGCGTCGATGTGGAACGAAGTGAAAGATCGCCTCGGCGACCCGGCGCTCTCGCTGTCGGGTGGTCAGCAGCAGCGCCTTTGTATTGCACGTTCGCTTGCGATGGACCCAGATGTGCTTCTTATGGATGAGCCGTGCTCTGCCCTCGACCCGGGTTCAACCAGGCGAATCGAAGAGACAATTCTTGAGCTCAAAGAGGAAATGACGATTGTCATCGTGACCCACAACATGCAACAGGCCCAACGTGTTTCTAGCCAAACCGCCTTTTTCTTGGCAGAGGATGGCAACCCTGGTCAGGTCGTAGAGTTTGGCTCGACAGATCAGGTGTTCAACCAGCCGGTCGATTTGCGCACCAACGACTACGTCAACGGGCACTTCGGATAACCCCAATTGTTAACCTTTGCTTCACATCAATTCAAGAAAACACTCAAAATCCGTTAACCAGGTTGCCATTAACTAAACATCGTAAGTAGTTCGATTTCAATCAAGGAGAATAAATGCGTCGTTCAGCAAGCGCCATGGTAGCTATTTCAGCTCTCGTGGCCTCAGTCGCCCTAGTTGGCCCTTCGGCCATCGCGAAAGAGACCATCACAGCCGGTGGATCTTCATACGCAAATAGCATTTTGAGCACCTGTGCTCAGGCCTACAAGACCGACACCATTACCTACGCATCGGTTGGATCTGGTGCAGGCCGCAACAACTTCACCAGCGGCACCTATGACTTTGGTGCGAGCGACGCCCCATACCCAGCAGCCGACAAGAAGCCAGAAAACTTCACCTATGTTCCACTAGTGGGTGGCCCGATCGCGGTTGTGTTCAATGTTGACGGCGTCAAGTCACTTAACCTGACTGCAAAAGTTCTCGGTGGAATGATGAACGGTCGCTACAAGACCTGGAACGACGAAGAGATTCAGAAGCTCAACCCAAAGGCTGTTTTGCCTAATGCGCCAATCAACGTTGTGTACCGCTCGGGTTCATCTGGCACCACTCAGGCGTTTGCCAACTACCTGCGTGGCAACGGCGCATCTGGTTACAAGGACAACGGAACCTGGAGCACCGCAAGCAGCCAGAGCGCACCGATCGGCAGTAGCGCTGCCAACTCGCAGCTTTTGGTTGCAAGCGTTCTAGCAACCAAGAACTCAATTAGCTACGCTGACCTTTCAGACGTAGCAGCCAAGGGATTGCCTTATGCAGCTCTTCGTAACCCTTCGGGTCAGTTCATTCTTCCTTCGGTGAAAGCAGCTTCGGCTTTCTTGGGTACCCAGAAGGTTTTGGCCAACGGAATTCTAGACATCGACTACAAGAAGAATGTTCGTGGCGGCTACAACAACTCGCTGGTCACCTACGCGTTGGCACCAACTGCATCAACAAATGCAGCCAAGGGCACCGCAATCAAGAAGTTCCTAACCTACGTAATCAACAGCTGCTCGCCATCGCAGAGCCCGAAGCTCAACTACTCACCGCTCTCAGCGGCGTTGAAAGCCAAGGCTCTCGAACTAGTAGCAAAAGTAAAGTAATAGTCTGAGACGAAACACTTGGGGTGCCGGCTAGCCGGTGCCCCAAGGGTTTTTCACCGAGAGGAATAAAAGTTGAAGCGATCGCTTGGCGCAATTGGGTTGGTTCTAATCGGCAGCTTAACCCTCACCGCCTGCGACCCGCCAATGCCCCCAGAGGTGCTCGCCTCGCTAGCCGAGCAGACCTATACCTGTGTTGAGGGTGACACCCAGGTGCACGCAATTGACACGGTGGCCAGTGTTGCCGCCGACTGGCAATTCTCGGTTGAAGCCGCTTGCCCTGGAATGACCATCACTCCTAGCATCGAAGCCTCTGCAGGCACCGCTTTGCAAATATTTCGCGCCGATGCAATCGCTGTAGGAACCTCGTTCAGTGAGGTGCCATTCGCACTTGACGCCGTTGTGCTTGCCGTCTCGCTTGCCGACATCACCAACGTAAATCTCTCGGCGGATGCAATTGGCAAAATCTGGTCTGGTGAAATAACGAACTGGGCCGACCCTGAACTTGCCAAGTTGAACCCAAACTTTGAGCTACCTGACGTTGCAATTTCTTTTGGAGTCGACAGCGATGTTGGCGAAACCAAGTCATTTCTTGACTGGATGGCAAGACTTGCCGGCAGAGAGATCGCTATAGAAGGCGGCTCGGCAAACCTCGAAGATTTTGCCGAGGGCAGCCTAGTGCTGACCAAGTATTCGAGGGCAAGTGACTTATTCGCAACCACAGCTGGCATTGTCACCGAAGAAGGTGGCGACGGCGTGATTCCGACCATGGAGACAGTACTCACCGCAGCAACAATGTTCAAGACCAAGACCGAGAACGGCAAGGTTGCACTAACTTTTGATCCAAAGGCCAAGGCAATCGCGCCAGAGGGAATCGCAATTGCGCCGATTCCATACCAGGCTGTCACGCTGATCACACTGGCTCTAGTTGGCGAAGATTCGCTCAAGACCCGTGCCGCTGCTCGTTACCTGTTGAGGCAA
Organism: Actinomycetota bacterium; assembly: GCA_009702455.1. Classification (GTDB taxonomy): domain Bacteria; phylum Actinomycetota; class Actinomycetes; order Actinomycetales; family Microbacteriaceae; genus Rhodoluna. Next base: position 54,418 of record WLIA01000004.1, read on the forward strand.
GACAGCCAGGGCTCACTCGGCCTCTCATCTGTGATTGCGCTGCCAGAAATGCTGCGAGCAATCTCGCTGGCTACGGTTTCTGTTGGTCTGCCACAGCCAACGCTTGCCCCGCAGTAGCCTCACGGCTCTGGCTTAGGGTTGAAGCGTGAACCCAACCAAGAGCCGGGGAGTCGGCGCACTGCTGATTGCCGTCTATGCGGTCTTTGCAATCTCGGCGACCGCTCGGGCCAGCTTTCAGCTGCTGACCAAGTTCCATGAAGCGCCACTCGCTTACTCTCTTTCGGCTCTCGCCGCACTTGTCTACATAGTTGCCACGGTTGCGCTGGCTCGAACCGATGCTAGGTCGCAGGCGCTGGCTCGCTGGGCTGTGAAATTCGAACTGGTTGGCGTTCTAGTGGTCGGCACATTTAGTTTGCTTTGGCCAGCGGCGTTCGAGCACCCTTCGGTGTGGTCATGGTTCGGATTGAACTACGCCTGCCTGCCTTTGGTTTTGCCGATCTTCGGGCTGCTCTGGCTAAACCGACGCACCGCGACAAATTAGAATTCAAGTCATGTTGCATTTCAAATCGCTTGGCGAGGTTCCAAAAGAGTTTTCACCCAGCGCTATCACAATCGGCAAGTTTGATGCCCTGCATCTGGGTCACCAGCAACTTCTTTCTGAACTCAAGGCAATTGCCAGCGCGAAGAAACTCACTTCTGTTGTTGTAACTTTCGACAAGCATCCGCTGAGCGTTTTGCATCCGGGCAGTGCCCCGCAGTCAATAATCGGCCCGGAGCAAAAGATTGCACACATTGATGCTTTCGGTGTGGACGCACTTGTCACCCTCGAGTTCGATAACTTGCTCGCCAAGCTGTCGCCAGAAGAATTTGTCAAAAACGTTTTGGTCGAACGCCTTCACGCGAAGTTCGTTGTTGTCGGTGCCGGATTTCGCTTCGGTGCAAACGGCGAGGGAGACTGCAACTTGCTCGCCGAGCTCGCCCAAAAGTATGGTTTCGAATTCAAAGAGGTCGAGAAGCTTGAAGTCGATGGTGCCGTCGTTTCGGCAACGAGCGTTCGACAGTTACTCGATCTCGGCGACGTGGTTGGTGCCGCGAAACTCTTGGGTCGCCCACACGTCACCACGGGCGAGGTTGAGCACGGCCTCAAGATCGGTCGCACAATCGGTTTTCCAACGGCAAACATCTCTCGCGATTGCGAGGGCTATCTTCCGCTCGATGGTGTCTATGCCGGCTGGATGCACGTCGACGGCGAAAAGATGCCGACCGCTATCTCGATAGGCATAAACGAAACCTTCCAGGCGGTGCCTCGATTGGCCGAGGCTTTCGTGCTCGATCGCAAAGACCTCGACCTCTATGGCAAGACCGTCGACCTCGAATACGTTGGTTTCGTGCGGCCAGCAGCCAAATTCAACGGGGTAGAAGACCTGGTCATCTCAATCAATAACGACATCGCCAAAATTAGAGTGCTTCTTGGCATTGGGGCTGGCAACTAGCCAAATCTTGGTCTAGAGTAGACAGGTTGCCGTGTATCGGCCGCGGATTAAGAGAGCCAAAACATCCCGTTTTCGGCGCCGCGCAGCAAGAACTGAAGGAGCAAAACTATGGCACTAGATGCAGCCGTAAAGACCGCGATTATCAATGAGTACGCAACTCACCCGGGCGACACTGGTTCTCCTGAGGTTCAGATTGCTGTTCTCAGCAAGCGAATCAAAGACCTAACCGAGCACCTAAAAGACCACAAGCACGACCACCACAGCCGTCGCGGCCTCTTGATCTTGGTTGGTCAGCGTCGCCGCTTGCTTGGCTACCTGCAGAAGGTAGACATTGAGCGCTACCGTAACCTAATCGAAAGACTAGGTCTGCGTCGCTAATCGCGTAAATCTTTCAAAAATCGCCCAGGGCATGCTCTGGGCGATTTTGCTATCTCGATGCCCTAGGCAAATGTCGGGCTCGCTGGTAGCCTAGAGCCAGAGCGCTACGGCATGTTTTTCTGATCTCCGGTTGAAGCTCTTGAGAACCAGCTGGTGCAAACCAAGGCTCAAGGTTTTTTACTGCAGATCAGTTACCGAAAATCTTCGGGGCATCCCTCAAAGTGTGGGCAAGTTAGCTTGCCATGGCGCTTTCGCACGCAACAAGTCATCCGTGATTTGTGGCGCGCACGAGGATAAAGAGGAGGACCCGAGTGGGTCACGAAATAGAAACAATGAGCGGAACTCAGTATGAGACCGCAGTTATCGACAACGGCAAGTATGGAAAGCGAACCATTCGCTTTGAGACCGGTCGCCTTGCACAGCAGGCACAGGGTTCAGCTACCGTTTACATCGACGAAGAGACTATGTTGTTCTCGGCTACCACTGCAAGCAAGCAGCCGAAAGACCAGTTTGACTTCTTTCCACTAACCATCGACGTCGAAGAGCGCATGTATGCGGCCGGAAGAATTCCGGGAAGCTTCTTTCGTCGCGAAGGTCGCCCATCGACCGAGGCAATTCTTACCTGCCGCCTAATCGACCGCCCGTTGCGCCCGTCATTCGTTGACGGTCTTCGCAACGAGATTCAGATCGTCGTTTCGGTTCTAGCAATCGAGCCAGACGAGATGTATGACGTAGTCGCAATCAACGCGGCATCGATGTCAACCCAGCTTGCTGGCTTGCCATTCTCTGGCCCAATCGGTGGAGTGCGTGTTGCGCTTATCGACGGTCAGTGGGTTGCATTCCCGAAGCACTCACAGCTTGAGCGCTCAGTATTCGACATGGTCGTTGCCGGTCGCGTAATCGTTGAGAACGGCGTCGAAGACGTTGCCATCATGATGGTTGAGGCAGAAGCTTCAGAGAACGCCTGGAACCTAATCAAGAACGAAGGCGCAACCGCACCTTCTGAGTCTGTGGTTTCTGAAGGTCTCGAAGCATCGAAGCCTTTCATCAAGGAGCTAGTTGCAGCGCAGTCACGTCTAGCAGCCAAGGCCGCTAAGCCGACCGCTGAATACCCGGTGTTCTTGCCTTACGGCGACGAGATGTATGACGCCGTCTATGCAGCCGCAGCAGGCGAACTTTCAAAGGTTTACCTGATTGCAGACAAGACCGCTCGCCAGGATGCCGACAACGAGCTGAAGGAAGCAACCAAGACCAAGTTGGCTGCACAGTTCGACGAAGCCCTGATGGGTCAGTTCTCGGCTGCTTACAAGTCTGTAACCAAGAAGATCGTTCGCGACCGCGTTCTTAAAGAAGGCGTTCGCATGGATGGCCGCGGTCTTCGCGACATTCGCCCGATCACGGCAGAGATTCACGTTGTTCCTCGCGTTCACGGGTCGGCAATCTTCGAGCGTGGCGAGACTCAGATCATGGGTATCACCACTTTGAACATGTTGAAGATGGAGCAGCAGATCGATGCGCTTTCACCTGTAACCAGCAAGCGCTACATGCACAACTACAACTTCCCGCCTTACTCAACTGGTGAGACCGGTCGTGTTGGCACTCCAAAGCGTCGTGAAATTGGTCACGGTGCGTTGGCAGAGCGTGCGCTAGTTCCAGTTCTTCCTGCACGTGACGAATTTCCTTATGCAATTCGTCAGGTTTCAGAAGCTCTAGGTTCAAACGGTTCGACCTCAATGGGTTCTGTTTGTGCTTCGACTCTTGCCTTGCTGAGCGCGGGTGTGCCACTTCGTGCACCGGTCGCTGGAATCGCGATGGGTCTGATCTCAGACGTCATCGACGGCAAGACAGAGTACGCAGCGTTGACCGACATCCTTGGTGCAGAAGATGCGCTGGGCGACATGGACTTCAAGGTTGCTGGCACAAGCGAATTCATCACAGCGATTCAGCTAGACACCAAGCTCGACGGCATTCCTGCGTCGGTTCTTGCTAGCGCTCTTTTGCAGGCGAAAGAGGCTCGTTTGAGCATTCTCGCCATCATGGCAGAAGAAATCAGCGAGCCTGACGAGATGGCGCCAACCGCGCCTCGCGTTATCTCGGTGCGAATTCCTCTCGACAAGATAGGCGAGGTCATTGGCCCGAAGGGCAAGATTATCAACGAGATTCAGGCCGAGACCGGCGCAGAAATCTCAATCGAAGACGACGGAACCGTTTACATCGGTGCAACCGACGGACCTTCGGCAGAAGCTGCCAAGTCACGCATCAACGCCATCGCGAACCCACACGTTCCTGAAATCGGCGAGCGTTTCTTGGGAACCGTTGTGAAGCTGGCCACCTTCGGTGCGTTCATTTCACTGGTTCCGGGCAAGGATGGCCTACTGCACATCTCTGAGCTAAAGAAGATGGCTGGCAAGCGTGTCGAGAACGTCGAAGACGTGCTCGAGGTTGGCCAGAAGATTCAGGTTGAAATCACCAAAATCGATGACCGCGGAAAGCTTTCGCTGAGCCCGGTTGTTGAGGGTGACGGCGCAGCCGCTTCGTCTGACGACGAAGAATAAAACTAGGCTCTGGTTGTGGCAGAAATTTTCTTTCCTCTAGACCAGAGCGAGCTTTCGTTCACCGCTTCGGGTGGTAGCACGGTTCACCGTTCTATCCTCCGAAGCGGTGTTCGTGTTTTAACCGAACACGTGCCTGGAGCACAGAGTGCGAGCGTTTCGTTTTCGGTTGCGGTTGGCTCTCGCGACGAAACCAATGGCCACTTCGGCAGCACTCACTTTCTCGAGCACCTGCTTTTCAAGGGCACAAAGCGTCGCACCGCTCTAGACATCGCTATCGCATTCGACAGCGTCGGCGGTTCTTCTAACGCTTCAACCGGCAAAGAGCACACCAGCTACTATGCGCGCGTGCAAGACAAAGCGCTGCCGCTCGCTGTCGACGTGATTGCCGACATGCTCACCTCGTCGCTTATCGATGCAACCGAATTTGAGAACGAACGCACCGTGATTCTCGAAGAGCTGGCGATGAACGAAGACGATCCGCAGGATGTCGCCCACGAAGCGTTCTCTGAGGCGGTGCTCGGCGACCACGAACTCGGTCGCCCAATCGGCGGCAACAAAGAAACCATCGGAGCCGTATCTCGCGATGCCGTGTGGCAGCACTACCAGCAGAACTACCGCCCGCAAGACCTAGTTGTTGCTGCGGCCGGGGGAGTCAAGCACTCCGAATTCGTCGCTCTGGTCGAAAAGGAACTTTCGGCGGCCGGCTGGGATCTCGGTCAGTCTGCAGCCCCTGTTGCTCGCCGCAGCAACGTGCAGGCCAAGATCACTCGCGGCAAGCCGCTTCAGGTCATCAAGCGACCAATCGCTCAGGCCAACATCTTGTTAGGCATGCCCGGCATCATCGGCAACGACCCGCGCCGCTACGCGATGGGAATTCTGAACACGGTTCTCGGTGGCGGAATGTCGTCGCGTCTGTTTCAGGAAATCCGTGAAAAGCGCGGCCTGGCCTACAGCGTCTACTCGTTCAACCAGGGCTACAGCGATGCCTCGACTTTCGGTTTGTATGCCGGATGCTCGCCGGCTAAAGCCGAACAGGTCACCCGCCTGATGCTCGATGAGTTCGAGAAGATTGCCCAGAGCTCAATCACCACAGATGAACTTGAACTCGCAATCGGCAACATCTCTGGAGGCCTAGCGCTGAAGTTTGAGAGCAGTCAGGCTCGCATGAGCAGGCTGGTCGGGTCAGAAATGTCGACCGGCGAGTTCTTCGACCTCGATGAAACCATCGAACGCTTCTCGGCCGTGACAACCGAGCAGGTGCAGCTGCTGGTTCAAGACTTGCTGCTCGGTGAGCGCACAATTGTTGCCGTCGGCGATGTCGAAGAGAAGACCTTCGAACCATTTCTGTAGACCTATTTTCTAGCGTTGGCTAGTTGTCGATTGGTAGGTTTGACTTCATGAGCATCTCAGTGGCAGTGGTTGGCGCAACCGGGCGCATGGGCAAGTTGACCCTAGACCTAATCGAAGCGTCGCAAGACCTAGAGCTTTTTGCCGCGCTCGATTCCAAGAGTGACATCACCCAAACCATCGGGGCAGACGTGGTGATTGATCTCACCAGATTCGACGTCAGCCAATCGGTTGTCGAGCACGCCGTTGCAAACAACCAGAAACTAGTGGTTGGCACCAGTGGTTGGTCGGCAACTCACCTGCAGCAGCTCGAAAAGAAACTGCAGTCTTCTGAGGCGGCCGTTGTAGTTGTGCCAAATTTCTCTATCGGTTCGATGCTGGCAACAAAGTTTGCGACCGAAGCCGCCAAGTTTTTCGATTCAATCGAAATCGTTGAGGCTCATCACGCAGGCAAGGTCGACTCTCCATCTGGCACGGCGGTGCGCACCGCCGAACTTATCGCTGGCGCTCGCGACGGCAAGCCAATTCTTCTACCTGGTGTCGGTCAGCAGGCCCGCGGTGAAATTGTTGCCGGGGTGCCAATTCATAGCCTGCGCATCAATGGTGTTTCGGCCAAGCAAGACGTTTTTCTTGGGGGCGAAAGCGAGCTGCTCACCCTGAGCCACGAGACCACTTCGGTGCGAGCTTACGTGGCCGGCATTTTGGCCTCGATCCGTTTCGCCGCCAAGTCGACCGGCCTCACCGTCGGTCTGCAAAACGTTCTAGGCCTATAGACGCTTCATGAAATACAACGCAAAAATCGGCGCTTTCCTCATGGCCGCGCTAACCCTGATTTACACCGTGCTACTGGCCAACACCGGCATCATGCTCTTGCTGCTCGATGAGCCCGTCGCCAAAATCATGGGGTTCTTCATCCTGGTCTTTCCGATTCTGGCAATCTGGCTGATCATCCGTGAATTCAGTTTTGGCATCAAGGTGGAGCGCTACGCAACCAAGGTCGAAACCGAGGGCAAGTGGCCGCACTTTGCCTTCGAGTTGCGTCCGAGTGGTCGCCCAACCCGCGAGTCTGCCGACCGAGTTTTCGAAAGCTATGCAAAGGCAGTCCAAGCGAATCCTGAGAGTGCGTTGGCTTGGTTCTCACTTGGATTGGCCTACGACGCAGCCGGCGATCGCGCGAGGGCGCGCAAGGCAATGAGAAAGGCCCTGGCGTTAGACGCCAAGGCCCATCTCAATTCGAATTAGCCGCGAATAATTCCGATGCGTCGAAGGCCCAGGTACATCTGGCAGCCGAGGCAGTAGTTGAACGCAGAGTTCAAGAACGATGCCATGAAAACGGCAGCAGCGGCAATCGCGATGCCCGATTCAACGCCGGCGAAGGCGAGCGCGAAGCCCACGCTTGCAACGAAGAGACCGACTAGCTGAGCGAAGCGTGGTGGTCGTGAGTCTTCTAGTTCTTTGGCCGCTTGCAGTCGTGGTCGCACAAACTTTCTAAACAACCAGCCGTATGGGTGCTTTGCGTTGCCAAAGAGCACGCCCCATAGAAACGCCACCCAGACATAGGCAAAGAGTGAAAACGCGAGTGCACTTGTGCTGGCATCGAGCGCTAAGAAGAAAGTGATCAAAACGAGCACTGAGGTGATTGCGGCTCCGAACCTCGGGCCGCGCGGGTCGATTTGGCTATGTGATTTGCTCATTAGATATTGAAGTGTCCTATCTCATCTTTTATTGTTTGTTCTTTTGCGGTGCCACCGATGCGCGAAGTCACTCGGCCGGAGGCATCCAAGACCAGGGTGGTCGGGGTTTGTAAAATGTTGTATTTCTTTGCCAAGTCGAGCCTGTTGGTGATGTCGACCTCGATGTGCAAAATGCCCTCGCTGTGCTGCTCGAGATCCTTATAGACCCGAGCCGTTTGCACACACTGCGAGCAAAACTCGCTCGAAAACTGCAAGAACGTCAGGCGCTCACCAAAGGCCGTGACCGGCTGTCCGTTCTTGGTTGCGCCGAGCTCGGCCAAATCGATCTGCCCCCCGTTTGAAACCTTCTTCGAGCGACCGGTGCGTGAACGCCAAACCAAGCCGGCAACCAGGGCGGCCAAAACCACGACTGCTACCAGGATGATTCGAATCTCGAAATTGATGTTCACAGGTCAATTCTCTCGCACCGAGGCTGCCAGCTCAGGCTCGTTGCAAATTGTTACCGTGGCTCGCCGCTAGGCTATAAGGCGTGTCAGAGATCAAATTTAGAAGCGATGTAACCGTTGAACTAGTGCGTTCGAGCGCGTCAGACAGCGATGTGCTATTTGCCGCCCGCGTTTCGACCCAGGGTGAGCAAACCCTCGAGGCCGCCGCTGCCCGCGTCGACGCCAGCGAAGACGAAAAGCGCAGCAAAGGCCTCATCAACTACCTAATGCGCGACCGTCACGGTTCGCCTTTCGAGCACAATTCGATGACTTTTTATGTGCAGGCACCAATCTTCGTGTTCCGAGAGTTTCAGCGCCACCGCATCGCCAGCTACAACGAAGAATCGGGCCGATACAAGCAGCTCGACCCTGTTTTCTACGTGCCAGGTCCAGATCGCAACCTGATTCAGATTGGCAAGACCGGCAGCTACGACTTCATCCCTGGAACAGCAGAGCAGACCGCCCTGGTTGAGCAGGAATCTCGCACCGCTTCGATTCAGGCCTACGAGGCTTATCAGCGAATGTTAGAAGCGGGTGTGGCCCGCGAGGTTGCCAGAATCATTCTTCCGCTAAACATCTACTCGAGCATGTATGTCACCATGAATGCGCGCGCACTTATGAACTTCTTGAGCCTTCGCACCAAGCGCGAGGGAACCCACTTTCCGTCATTCCCTCAGCGCGAAATCGAAATGTGCGCAGAGAAGATGGAAGATTTCTGGGCCGAACTCATGCCCTACACCTATGCGGCATTTAACGAGAATGGTCGCGTAGCGCCTTAGCCGCTACCCTTTAGTCATGGCGCAGAACAAAAACATCTTCGGACAGGTGCTAGTTGCACTGGTCACCCCGATGAACTCTGAGGGTGAAGTTGACTGGCCTGCGACCGAAAAACACATCGACTATGTGATCTCAAACGGTGCCGACGGAGTTGTGGTTACCGGCACTACCGGTGAGACCAGCACTCTAACCGACGCAGAAAAATTGAAGCTCGTCGAAGTTGGCAAGTCTGTTTCTGCCGGTCGCGCCAAGATCATCACCGGCGGTGGCTCTAACGAAACCGCGCACGCAATGCAGCTCTACAAGGCAAGCGAAAAAGCCGGAGCCGACGGCGTCATGATCGTCACCCCTTACTACAACAAGCCAACTCAGGCGGGTGTACTAACTCACTTCAGGCTTATCGCAGATTCGACAGACCTGCCGGTTATTCTCTATGACATTCCAGGCCGCACGGGAATTCCTATCGCATACGAAACCATTCTTCGCGCGGCGAAGCACCCAAACATCGTCGCAATCAAAGACGCCAAGGGCGATCTCGCTCAAGCTTCACGCGTCATGAACGAAACTGAACTGCTCTATTTCTCGGGCGATGACAGCAACGTGTTGCCTCACA
>WLIA01000040.1 GCA_009702455.1 Actinomycetota bacterium
CTATACGCCATCGAGCAGGGTTTACGACATCACATACATCTCTTCACCAACGGTTGCTGCAGGCACTCTTGTGCGTGAGAAAGCCCTGATTCAAAAAGCAGCAGATTTCTGGTACCCCGAATTCAGCCCGGTCGACGTCACGGTGATGTATCTCACTCAGAATGATGCCACCTGGGCCGAAGAGCAGATCAGCCAGCGCCCATCTTGGAGTGGCAACATCCCAGGTGGAATTCGCTCTTGGATTGAGAGAAATTCTTGTGGTTTCGCGCTTGCCTTCATGGCAGATCAAAAGCAGGTTTTTATTCAGTGTGTTAAAAATGGCAGCGAAAGCGGCATCAACGATCAACAGGTTGGGCCTCACGAATACAGCCACTGGGTTCAATATGCGCAGACCCCATTTTTGTTTCTTGGAACTGTTCCTTGGTTGATTGAAGGCCAGGCAAACTTCTATGGACTCGCACTAGGTATTGCTCCCGATGACCCAACTCTGCTCTCAATAAACAAGTCAATTGCCGGCCACGCTACACAGTTCGACATTTACAACGGTTATCAATTTGCTGATTTTAAAATGCTCGACATATTCGAGAGTGCAGACGTGTTTGATATGCAGACCATGCTCACCAGAGGTGGCACCGTTTGGGATAAATACGCCGTCGGAACCCTGACCAGTGAATGGCTAGTTGCCAAGCATGGTCATCAGAAATATGTTGATTGGATGAAGGGCCTTTTGCAAAACAAAGGGCAAAACAATGACTCCGAGCGCCTTGAAAACGCGAATGTGTTCAGAACTGTCTACGGATTCGAATACGACCAATTGGGCGTGCACGTGACCGCCTATTTTGCAGCTAGATCGAAACAGCTGCGTGACGCCTGGGCTCAAAATGGCCAAGGGCAGCCGAACCCGGCACCACAGAATCCGGCACCACAGAACCCATCGGTTTCGCCGACCGTCGCCCCAACCCCCACTCCAACTTCATCGCCAACCCCTGCGCCGACCGGGTCACCAAAACCAACTCCTACACCTACTCCTGCCGTGATTCTTAACGCCAAAGTGCAGTTGCCGAGCTTCTCATCCAAGGCCACCGCACTTACGAACAGCCAGCGCGACTGGATCGCTGCAAAGGTAAAGGACCCTCGGGTTAAGCAAGTTTCTTGCACCGCCGCATACTCGTCAAAAACCACCGCAAAAGACCTGGCCCTGTACAAATTACGTGCCCAAAATTCTTGTGCTTATGCCAAGACAAGCCTCACCAAGCTCGGAAGATCGGCGAAGACTTCAGTGACGACTGTGAAGACAACCAAAACCGCCGAAGTGGGTCGCGTCTATTTGGTATTCAAGGGGTAACGCGCCTTAGAAGATTATTGCTTTGTGATTTTGAATGCCGAAATTGTAACTTTTGACCCTGCAGGTAACGTGGATGGCAAATTGATGCCCTGCCCGGCGTAAACCGTTGCGTTGTCTTGACCTACCTTGAGAGTGTTGCCCTCAGCTTCTTGGTAAAAACTCGTGGAGTCGTTGTAGGCGACCAAGCTGAAGCTGAATCCGTTGCCTGGATACTTGAACGCGGCGCGCTTCTTGGTTCTTGCATTAAAAATGCTGATGGTCGGATTCGTGTATTTCAGAACTGTGTCTTTGACCACAGGTGACTTAGGCTCCCACATAGTCTCAACCCATAACTTGGTCATCAGTTTTGGAACGGTGAAGGTCTTTGAATATGTCGCATATTCGTAGGTCAATTTATAGCCGGTGGAGTTTGACTTGGTCACTGTGATCGGGGCTGAGTCACCAATTTTCACAGTTGTTTTTGAATTCAACTTGCCTAGCAGTCCTTTGTACTTGCCATTCAAAAACTCTGCGTAGCGATTGTAGATCTTCAGATTGGCTACTTTCTCACCCTCGCCCTTGATGTGTGTCCAAACTCCACCGCCCCTTGATACCTGCTGTTGCTCCCAGACTCCATCGATACCGCCTTGAACGCAGCATCCAGTGCCAACGGTGAGTGTTCTAGAGCCAGTTACTTCAAGTGCGAATTGCATTTCTGTTCCAACGGCCACAGATGAAATGTCGTAATTGAAAGCGGCCTCAACGCCCATGAACTTCAGTGTCGCTGTGTCACTAGCCGAATTGGTGCCGTTGTTTACATAGCTGTGATAAAGATAAGTCTCTTTACCCGCAACCTGTGTTGATGCTGAAGCCGGCATTGCCGGTAGCAAGAAGAGGGTTGTGGCAAGCGCAATGAGGCGAAGTAATTTCTTTTTCATAATCCCAAGGTAGCAGTTGCCACCACTGGTTAGCGATGAACCACGTTCACTAAGAAGTGAAAACCGACCCACCACCAGGCAATCATGATTGCTATTCGAGTTGTTCTCTTGTGCATGATGCGTTCAATCATCTGACCCACTGACGCGACCTTCGAATCACTTCGTCGAGTGATTAGCCAGAAAACCAGGCCAAAGAGAAAGAAGAAGAGGTAGCCGCCAATCGTGATGGCACGCGTTAACTCGTGATCTAGGTCGAAAATCATGGTGTCTTCCAGAGTCTCAAGAAACCGATTCCAATGATTAGCCAAAGCACGGCAAATGCAGCTTGGCCAAAGACGTTATCGAGCACCGGGTCGATCAGAACAGAGAGGGTCGGAAACGACTTCAAGCTTTTGTCGAGTTGTCCCAGTATGTTTGCAGCAAACTCCCAGAGCAAAAGGCCAACTCCGCCGGCTGCCCACGCCATTTGCGCACGCTTAATTCGCCGATCGGCTTTGTCTTTTGGCCCGACGTCGCTATACCAAGCAAATCGAAGCGCAAAAGGAAGAATTGCCAGCACGATGATGGCCTGCAGGGGAGTGTGTCTCGGCACAAACGAGAGCGCCAGAATAATCACGAGCACTGTGGTGTAGATCGCAAACTTGTGCGCATGCGGTTTTGATAGGTGAACGTGGTTCAGCAGGTTGGCGGCACTGAGAAAAACCATGACAGTTCCAGCACCGAATATCAGGGTGTCAATTAGAGAGCCACGAAAAACCTGAAACACTGTGGTGGTGAGAAACAGCCAGAACCACAGGTTTCTGAAGCCGAGCTTTAGTTGCATCACCCCTCCTTTGTCTGGCCGGCATCCATGGATTTACGCCTTATCGGGGCCATGCATGAAATCTAGTTGCAAACAAACCCGTTGACCAAATTTGTGGCAACCTTGAGCCATGCGAAAGTCTGAGAGCACAAAGAAGGCCAAGGAATGAATCAGCCAATAGTTGGGCACTGGATCGCCGACAAGCATGTCGCAAGCATCTCTGGACGAACCGCACCCGTCTATGATCCAGCTCTCGGAGTCATTACCAAGCAGGTAGCCCTTGCGAATGAGGCAGAGATTAACTCGGCTGTTGCCGCAGCGAAGGCTGCCTTTGCGAGTTGGAAAGATGTTCCGCAGGCGAAACGTCAGCAGATTTTGTTCAAGTTTCGCGAGCTGCTAAACGAGCGCAAACCAGAGCTCGCCGAGATCATCACGAGTGAGCACGGCAAGGTTTTGTCTGATGCCCTCGGCGAGATCACTCGCGGTCAAGAGGTAGTCGAGTTTGCCTGCGGCATGCCGCACCTGCTGAAGGGCTTCTACACAGAGAATGCCTCAACCGGAGTCGATGTTTATTCAACTCGGCAGCCACTGGGTGTTGTTGGCATCATCAGCCCGTTCAACTTTCCGGCGATGGTGCCGATGTGGTTCTTTCCGATTGCGATTGCTGCCGGCAACACGGTTGTCTTGAAGCCAAGTGAAAAAGACCCGAGTGCGGCTATCTGGATGGCTGCACTTTGGCGCGAAGCCGGGCTGCCATCCGGTGTATTCAATGTTTTGAATGGCGACAAAGAGGCCGTCGACGGTTTGCTAACTCACCCCGATGTGCAGGCGGTTTCGTTCGTGGGCTCGACCCCGATCGCCAAGTATGTCTATGAGACTGGCTCGAAGCACGGCAAGCGTGTGCAGGCTCTGGGCGGCGCGAAGAACCACATGCTCGTCTTGCCAGATGCCGACCTCGAGTTGGTTGCCGACTCGGCAATAAATGCGGGATTCGGCTCGGCGGGTGAGAGGTGCATGGCTATCTCGGTCGTCGTCGCCGTTGAGCCGGTTGCCGATGCCCTGATTGCCAAGGTCACCGAGCGCATGGCCAAGTTGCGCACCGGCGATGGTCGGCGTTCTTGCGACATGGGCCCGCTGGTCACTCGCGAGCACCGCGACAAAGTTTCGTCTTACATTGACATCGCAATCACGGATGGCGCTCGCGTGGTCGTCGATGGACGCAATCAAGAGTTCGACGGTGACGCCAACGGTTTCTGGCTTGGCCCAACCCTTCTCGACCAGGTGCCAACCAGCTCAAAGGTTTATACCGAAGAAATTTTCGGCCCGGTCTTGTCGATTGTGCGAGTCAAGTCATTCGACGAGGGTGTCACGCTCATCAACTCCTCGCCATTCGGTAATGGCACGGCAATCTTCACTAACGACGGTGGAGCCGCACGACGTTTTCAGAACGAAATCGAAGTTGGCATGATCGGCATCAACGTTCCGATTCCGGTGCCGGTTGCTTACTACTCGTTTGGTGGTTTCAAGAATTCGCTATTCGGCGACACCAAAGCTCATGGTGTCGAGGGTGTGCACTTCTACACGCGCGGCAAGGCAATCACTTCACGCTGGCTCGATCCGAGCCATGGCGGAATCAACCTGGGCTTTCCGCAAAACTAGTTGCTCACAGCGGCTTGGAGCGGCCAATTCTGCACAGATGTAAGACGATGTGGTTTCTCAAACGCGCTGAAGCAGAAACTTTGTTTGCCGAGTGATAAGTGTGTGAATTGCTTAGCCCGGCTAAAGAAAAAAGCCCCAGTATGAGCTGGGGCTAATTCTGACGCTGAGAGGCGCCGGGTCAGATTCCCACAAGGAATCTAAGACACGAAACTCTTAGATTAAATCACGGCTTGATAGCCCGCTGTCAAGCCTGTGGGAATCTGGCTTTTCGCCTTTTCTGGATCACACCTAGAGAAGGACTCCACAAATGGATAAGTCCAAATTGGTGGAACTCATCAAACTGGTGGTGAAGATGGTCATCATTGTCATCGAACTGCTGGTTTTGCTGAGGTAAAGCCCGGTGGCGGCTTTGCTCTGCAAAGTCGCCACTGTTCCCACAAACATCAACTAGTCATCGGTTTTGCCGGCTGTGCTCAACGAGCTCATGAGTCGGCGCAGCGAATCGACTCGGCGAGCAAACTTTTCGTCGGGACTATCCGTGGCTGCGGCCTTTGTGATGTGGGCGTCTAGTGCGCAATCGGGGGCATCGCTAAGGTGACTGCAGTCACGCGGGCAAGTTTCGATAACGGCATAGAGATCTTCGAACGACTTGAGAATGTTTTCAGGTTTCACGTGCCCGAGGCCGAACGAGCGAACGCCAGGGGTGTCGATGACCCATGCATCACCAAAGTCCTCTGGCAAGCGAATTGCGCGAACCGAACTGGATGTGTGTCGGCCACGACCGGTTACCTCGTTGACTATTCCTGTCGCTCGGTCGGCGTCGGGAACGAGAGCGTTTACGAGAGTCGACTTGCCAACACCCGAGTGACCAACAGCGACAGTTCGTTGGTTCTTCAACAGCACTCGAAGCTCGTCGATGCTCGGTTCGTCGCTGCGATTCAACACCACAGGGATGCTCAGCCCATCGAAATTCGCCAAGAACTCTGCGGGGTCTGCAAGATCGACTTTTGTGATGCAAAGAATCGGTTGCAAACCAGCATCGAAAGCAGCGGCTAGATAGCGGTCGATCAATCGAGTGCGCGGTTCGGGGTTTGCGATTGCCGTGACAATTAGCATCTGAGTTGCGTTGGCAACAATCACTCGCTCAACCTGGTCGCTGTCGTCAGCACTTCGTCGAAGCAAAGACGAACGGGGTTCAACACGAACCACACGAGCAAGAGCACCAACCGTGTCACTCAGGTCACCTGCGAGAGCAACGTGGTCGCCAACCACGGCACCGGCCTTGCGCATCTCTTTGCCCATGGTTGCATCGACAACGCGCGCCTCGACATCGAGCAGCACACGGTAGCGGCCGAGGTCGACCCCGAGAATCATGCCGGTAGGCGCATCTTTGGTGTCAGGTCTGATCTTCGTGCGTGGCTTGTTGCCCTTAGGGTTTGGGCGAACGCGAACATCGGTTTCGTCTAGGTCGTTTGCTCCAGACTCGGGCTCATAGAGCCAGCTCATGCGCTCAGCATCTCTAGCCAAAGCTTGTTGAACTCTGGCATGGTCTTCGAGGTTGTGGTGATGTCTTCGATTTCGATTCCGGGCACACGAAGCCCAATGATTGCACCGGCCGTGGCCATGCGGTGATCTTCGTAGGTTCTCCAAAGCCCACCGGATAGGTTCTGACTCGGGTCGATTTCGAGGCCGTCGGCAGTCTCGCGGGCGATGCCGCCGATGCGGTTGATCTCTGCAACCAGGGCTGCCAAGCGATCGGTCTCGTGACCGCGCAAGTGTGCAACTCCGCTGATGCGCGATGGTGAATCGGCTAGTGCGGCCAGCGCTGCAATCACCGGAGTGAGTTCGCCACCGATAGAGAGGTCAATGTCGATTCCGTGAATCTTGCCGTTGCCGGTCACGGTGAATCCGTTTTCGTTGCGAGTGACGATTGCGCCCATCTGCTGCAAGATGCCGTCGAACTCATTGCCAACCTGAGTTGTGCTACTCGGCCAGTGCGGCACCGTGACGCTGCCACCGGCAACTAGAGCTGCAGCCAAGAAAGGCCCGGCGTTAGACAAATCTGGCTCAATAGCAACTTCGCCGCCAGCGATTAGCCCAGGCTCGACCACCCAAACCATCGGCTCCGGCGAGGAAACGACAACTCCGCGCCTGCGCAAACAGTCGAGAGTCATTTCGATGTGTGGCATCGACGGCAAGTGGTCACCTCTGTGATGCAAAACCAATCCGTGTTCAAAGCGTGCCGCAGCCAACAAAAGCCCAGAAACAAACTGCGATGAGCTCGACGCATCGATGGTTAGCTCGCCACCTTCGATTGCACCGTTGCCGTGAATGTTAAACGGCAGCACGCCTTTGACATCGTCGACCACAAAAACGCCGAGGTCGCGAAGTGAACTCAAGGTCACATCCATGGGGCGTTTGCGGGCGGCGGCATCGCCATCAAAGTCGATGACCTCGGTTGAGAGTGCGGCGATCGGCGGAACAAAACGCATTACAGTTCCGGCGAGGCCGCAGTCGATTCTTGCCGACCGATCGAATGCGCGAGGAATTACAAGAATGTCGCCATTTTGCTCGACCGTGATTTCGGTGCCGAGTGCGCGAAGGGCTTCGATCATCAGCCGGCTATCGCGCGAATCCAGGGGTGCGATTAGTCGGGTTGGCTCAGAGGCTAGGGCGCTGAGCACCAGTTCTCGGTTTGTCAGCGACTTCGAGCCCGGCAACGAAACCGTGGCGTGAATTGGGCCTCTAGCCAGCGGGGCAGGCCAAGGTGCACTGCTGGGGGAATAAGAGGCAGAAGTCATTGGTTCTAAGTTATCAGCCAGACCGCCGCCTCAGAAGTGACGATTTGGCAGGCAGAGAAGGGTCAAATGACAACTTTTGCAGCAAGAATGCCCGTCAGGCACTCACGGATAGACTCGAAGGTAATGAGCGAAAACGAGACTCCCGAGGCACTGAAGGTGCGACTGTTCGAGGAGCAGGCCTTGCAATACATGCCACAGCTTTACGGTGTGGCAATGCAGAAGACCAAGAATCCCGCCGATGCCGAAGATCTAGTGCAAGAAACCATGGTGAAGGCATTCAAGGCTTTCAACCAGTTCGAGCAAGGCACCAACCTAAAGGCTTGGCTGTTCAGAATTTTGAGCAACACCAACATCAACAACAGTGTGAAGCGTGGCAAAGACCAGGCTAAAACCGCACTGGATGAGCTCGAAGACTGGCAGGTTGGTGGCGCAGAATCTCTAACCTCGGTGGCCAACCGGTCTGCCGAAGTTGAAGCAATTGACGCAATGCCTTCGAGCGCAGTGAAGCGCGCGTTGGCAGAGCTTCCTGAAAACTGGCGAATGATTGTTTACTATCGCGTTGTTGAGGGCCTGTCTTACGCAGAAATTGCAAAGGTGCTCGACATTCCTGACGGTTCTGTCATGAGTGGATTGCACCGAGGAAAGAAAATGCTTCGCGGCTTGCTTCTCGAGTATGCGCAGCAAGAGGGTTACGACACATCCGTGAAGGAGGCCAAGTAATGGCTGAATACGATCTCGACGTTACGTTCGAAGACGACGATGTTGC
>WLIA01000041.1 GCA_009702455.1 Actinomycetota bacterium
CCGTTATCTTCACGAATGCGCTTTTCGGCAATAGCCTCGAGTTCGCGCCATTCCTCTTCTTCTTCAAGAAAGCGAAGTCTTTCGAGCAGAGAGATGTCGACAATGGCCGCAACGGGCTTGTTGTGGTTCAAGATGATCTGAACCTCACCGGCCTGGGCTTTGGCGATGGTGGCTGAGGCCGAACGGCTGACTTCAGACACCGAGATTAGGTTTTGCAATTTGATTTCCACCTGTTCTCCCCTCGAGATTTATACGCATAAAATTACGCTAAATAGTAAGCATAATCAAGGGGAAGTCAAGTCTTCTCTGCTGCCGGTCATCCGTGGACCGCTCGAGAGAATCTGTGCAAAACCTAGGCGAGAATGAACCTGTGCGCAGAAAAGTCAAAATCGTCGAAGGCCAGCAAGCCGTCGCAACCGTGAGGTCTGGCGACCAGTCGCAACTCGCGACAGCCGTGCGCTACCTTCTCGAAGAGCTCGCCACCCGAGCCGAGGGCAACACAGTTGAGGTTCGAGTGCCTCCATTTGGTGCCGTGCAGTGCATCGAAGGCCCGCGCCACACCCGAGGCACCCCGCCGAACGTAATCGAGATGTCGCCAGAGACCTGGTTCGCGCTGGCCGTTGGCGATCTAGGCTGGGATGCCGCCGTGGCTGCCGGTTCGATTCACGCCTCTGGAACCCGCGCCGAAATAAAAGGCCACCTTCCGCTGGTTTAATGGTCTCGTGGCTAAACCAACTGAAAAGACCAGCACCGCGCTCGTAGACATTCGCAGAGCGCCGAAGTTCATCCCGTTTGTAGCTACCGCCGCCGTTATCGGCTTCATTGTCTCGGCAATCACCGCCTGGGCTACCGCAGCACCTGGCAACTTCTTCGGTTACGTGATCGTGTGGGGAACCATACTGTTCGCGTGCGTGGGTTTGGTCTTCGCGGTCTTGCTCGAGGCTTTTTTTCGGGCTCGTAGCAAGCGCATCGAAGCAACTAAAATAGAGGGGTAGCGAAGACTGGTTCTTCGCCTAACGCACTCACAACGACAGGAATCTGCCCTTGCTTAGAGGCGATGGACGTCTGAATTTCGATCTCGCGATCAGCGATGACGATGAGAAAGCGCCACAGGATCAGTGCGGCGTATTCGGCGTATGGGCTCCCGGTGAAGAAGTAGCGAAACTCACATTCTTTGGTCTCTACTCTTTGCAACACCGCGGTCAAGAGTCGGCCGGAATCGCAACTTCTAACGGCGAAAAAATCTTGGTCTACAAAGACATGGGTTTGGTTTCGCAGGTTTTCAGTGAGAGCGCGCTCGAGTCACTCGTGGGTCACATCGCGGTTGGTCACAACCGTTACTCGACAACCGGCGCATCTTCTTGGCGAAATGCGCAGCCAACTCTCGGCCGCACTTCTTCTGGCACGGTTGCGCTCGCGCACAACGGAAACCTAACCAACACTTCTGATTTGCTGCAGCTGCTGGCCGAGCGTTATCCAGATCAAAAAGCGAGCGAGATAACCGCCGGCAACACGACCGACACTGCTGTGCTAACCGCACTGCTCGCTGGCGATCTAGATCACACGCTCGAAGCAACCGCGCTCGAATTGCTGCCGAACGTCAAAGGTGCATTCTGTTTGGTGTTCATGGATGAGAGCACGCTCTACGCAGCTCGCGATCCGCAGGGTGTTCGCCCGCTTGTGCTAGGTCGCCTAGAACGCGGATGGGTAGTGGCTTCAGAAACAGCCGCCCTCGACATCGTTGGAGCGTCTTTCGTGCGCGAGGTTGAACCCGGTGAACTAATTGCGATCGACGAAAACGGTTTGCGATCAACGCGCTTCGCAGAAACCAAGCGTGCGGGTTGCGTTTTCGAATACGTTTACCTGGCGCGACCAGACACAACCATCAACGGCAAGAACGTCTACGACGCCCGAGTCGAGATGGGCCGCACGCTTGCGCGCGAGTATCCGGTTGAGGCAGATCTTGTAATTCCAACTCCCGAGTCAGGCACCCCGGCGGCAATTGGCTTCTCGCAAGAGTCGGGCATTCCATTTGGGCACGGGCTCGTCAAGAACTCCTACGTTGGCCGCACATTTATTCAGCCTTCGCAAACAATTCGTCAGCGCGGAATTCGCCTCAAACTTAACCCACTCAAAGAGGTAATCAAGGGCAAGCGAATCATCGTTGTCGACGATTCGATTGTTCGTGGCAACACTCAGCGCGCGCTCGTGCAAATGCTGCGCGAAGCGGGAGCCGCAGAAATTCACGTGCGAATCTCTTCACCACCAATCACCTGGCCGTGTTTCTATGGCATCGACTTTGCAACCCGTGCCGAGCTCATTGCAACAGGCATCGGTGTCGATGATGTGCGCGCATCAATCGGTGCCGACACCCTCGGCTACCTATCCAAGGATGGAATGGTCGCGGCCTCGGGTCAGAGCGAGAACACACTTTGCACGGCCTGCTTCACCGGAAGCTATCCGATTGAGCTGCCGACAGCAGATCGTCTCGGCAAGAATTTGCTCGAGCGACCAGCGGCTGCATGCGAGCCGGGGCCAGACAGCGAAACAGACCGTCTGGTGCGCGAGCAACACGAAACTCTGAACGACTAAGGCCGCAGCAGATGAATGATGCATACGCGGCTGCGGGAGTAGACACTCACGCGGGTGATCTCGCGGTTGAACTAATGAAGCGTGCGGTTAGCGCAACGCACAACGATTTAGTTGTCGGCGGTCTCGGCGGATTTGCTGGAATGATCGACGTTTCGTTTATCAAGAGCTATGACAAACCACTGCTTGCAACATCAACCGATGGTGTCGGCACCAAGGTTGCAATTGCGCAGGCAATCGACAAACACGACACAATTGGTCAAGATCTGGTCGGCATGGTTGTCGACGATATTGTTGTAGTCGGCGCTAAGAGTTTGTTTATGACCGACTACATCGCCTGCGGAAAAGTTGTTCCAGAACGAATCGCAGATATTGTTCGCGGCATCGCCGAGGCCTGCGCCTCTGTTGGTGTTGCCCTGGTCGGTGGCGAAACAGCAGAGCATCCCGGATTGCTTGCCCCAGATGACTACGACGTTGCCGGTGCTGCGGTTGGCGTGGTTGAGGCGAGCAAACTGCTCGGCCCACAGAATGTGAAGGTTGGCGATGTTGTGCTCGGCATGCAGTCGAGCGGCTTGCACTCAAACGGCTACTCGCTGGTTCGAAAGATTATTGCCGACTCCGGGCTCGACTACCGCAAGACGGTTGCCGAGTTCGGCTCAAAGACCCTCGGCGAGGTATTGCTCGAGCCAACCCGCCTCTACACCGGCGTGCTCAATAACCTGCTCGAATCAGACCTCGGTGCTTCGGTTAGGGCCATGAGCCACATAACCGGTGGCGGCATCGCTGCCAACCTCGCGCGCGTCTTGCCACAGGGTGTTGCCCTGGATGTTCACCGCGCCACCTGGTCACCGGCAGAAATTTGCAAGGTTTTGGCCAGTTGGGGCAAGTTCTCGCTTGAGTCGGTTGAGGGCACCTGGAACCTAGGTCTTGGCCAAGCTCTCGTAGTTTCTGCAGCCGACGCCGACGCAATTGCGGCAAGCCTCACAGCAGCTGGCGTGCACACTTGGACTCTCGGAGAGATTGAAACCGCACCTAGCGATCTGTCTTCATATGTACACGGTGCAAAGGGCGTCGATGGCGGCGCGGTTCGTTTGGTTGGCGACTACAGCTAAGTCGCAAAACTAATCGGTGTAGAAGTTCACCTGACCGCGAACCCAAACCGTAACCTTCATTCCGATCTCGGGCGCAAACGGCCCATTGGCTCTCGCTTGAATTACAAGAGTTGGCAATTTAACTTCGACGAGCGCATCGTGACCGAAGTACTGTCGCCCAACGACCTCGCCTTCGCCCTTCGGGTTTGGCTGCAGATAAAAGTTTTCTGGTCGAATCGCAACACGACCGGTTGCTCCGTCGGCCACCTTGTTTAGTGCGGTGAGCAATCCGAGGTCTGTTACAACTTTTCCGTTTTCTATAACACCGTTGATGATTACCGAGTCACCTAAGAACGTTGCCATTTCCACATCGGCAGGTGCCTGATAAATTTCACTCGGATTTCCGATTTGCGCAAATTCGCCCTCGCGCAAAATTGCAACGCGGCTTGTCATCGAGAGAGCTTCCTCTTGATCATGAGTAACAAGAATTGCGGTGGTGCCGGTTTTTGAAATTACACGTTTCACGTCTTCGCGCAAACGAACTCTAAGTTCGGCATCAAGCGAAGAGAACGGCTCATCTAGCAAAATCAGCGCTGGCTTCGGTGCAAGTGCTCTTGCCAGAGCAACTCTGTGTCGCTGACCGCCAGAGAGTTGGTGTGGCATGCGATCTTCGAAACCAACCATGTCGATAAGCGTCAACAGCTCGGTAACCCGTTCGGTGCGCTCGCTGGCAGTGTGCTTGCTCAGGCCGAACGCGATGTTCTGAGCCACGGATAGGTGGGGAAACAGTGCGGCATCCTGGGGCACGAACCCCACTTTGCGTTCTTCGGCAGAAACGCTCTTGCCATCACCAAAGACGGTTCGGCCGGCGATTTCAACCTGCCCGCCGTCTGGCGAATCGAAGCCCGAAATGATGCGCAAAAGAGTGGTCTTGCCAGATCCGCTGCTGCCGAGAATCGCCAAGAACTCGTGCTCGGCGACATCCAAGTTGATATTTTTCAAGACGCCCTCGCCGGCGAATTCTTTTCTAACCGACTTGAGCGAGAGCACGATTGTCATCACTCACGCTCGATTCTTTGTTCAATGCCACTTTGTGCTCTAGAGCCTGCTTGAACCTGACGATTCAGCAACCAGGCCGGGATTCCTGCCACCACAACTAAAAGTAATGCATAGGGAGCCGCAGCGGCATAGGCAGAAACCGAGGTCTCGCTCCAGAGGCGGGTGGCAAGAGTCTCGATTCCGGTTTCGCGAAGAAGAAGTGTTGCGGGCAATTCTTTGAGAACAGCTAGTGACACGAGTGCGCCGCCGGCGAGAATGCCTGGCCCTGCAATTGGAATGATCACTCGGCGTAAAGTTTGCAATCTGCTTGAGCCAAGGCTTGCGGCGATCTCATCGAGTTCGCGCGGAGTTTGGCTAATCGGTGTTTGCATTGCTGCGATTGCGTTTGGCAAAAACAGAATTAGATATGCAATTAGAACCAGCGTGCTGGTCTGATAAATCTCGGGCAGAACACGGTTGCTCAAAAACACAAGTGAAAGTGCAACAACAATTCCTGGAACTGCGTGTGTGATCCAAATCGATCTCTCGAGTGCGCTTGTGAAAGTTGACCTGTAGCGAATTGCAAGAACCGAAACTGCGAGACCAAAAACAACTGCAATGAATCCGCCGCCGGCTGCATAACCAACTGAGTTAATCAGAGCACGTGAAACCTCACCCAAATCAACCTGCGATAAACCGGTTTGGTTCCATCGAACCAAACTGTATGCGGGTAGCACCAAGCTCACTATCACCCAAGCGCTCGCGAGCATCACGGCCACGGGGGCGTACCATCCCAGTTGAATTTCTGAATACTTGCGAGTGTGAGAGTCGGTGACAACCGACTTGCCTCTTAGTGCCGGTTCGATCAGCAAGAGGGCGATGGTTAGCACGACCAATATTGCGGCGAGGCTCGCAGCGCCCGAGCGATCGAAGCTCGATCTGTATGCGCTGTAGATTGCGCGAGTAAAGGTGTCGAAGCTGAGAATCGATACGGCACCGAAGTCGCTGAGGGTATAGAGAGCCGAGAGCATTGCGCCCGAGACCGCGGCCGGTCTAACCGATGGCCAGGTGACCTCTTTGAAAACTCGCCAGCGACCTGCCCCGAGTGAGCGAGCCACCTCTTCGGTTGCCGAGTCGGCACGCATAAGCGCGGCAGATACGGCTAGGTAAACATAGGGTGCGGTGCCGATGGTTAGCACCAGCCAGGCTGCGGCGAAACCTCTGAAGCCGGTGAACAGAGCGGTGAAAGCATATGCGGTGACATAACTCGGCATGGCCAGGGGCAGGGCGGCGAGCACGGCAAACAGTGCCCGACCTCTAAGCGAGCTTCTGGTGGTCAACCAGGCTTGAAAACCACCAACGACAACGGCCGAAGCCGCCACGGCCAATGCAAGCAGAACCGAGTTGCCGAGCAGCTCGAGGCTGCGCTCACGAACGACGTTGGCAATTACCTTGTCGATTCCAAACTCGCCCAAGCGAATTACAAGATAGCTAAGCGGTGCGAGCGAAACCAGCACGGCCAAGATCGCCAACCCCAGTAAAAGGATTGGCGGCCGTTGGCGCATTGAATTGCTCAAGATTTAGTCGGTCAGTCTCGCGTTGCGAATCAATTCGAGAGTTTGCGCCAGAGTCGAAAGCGCGCTCAGGTCGATGTTTGGCGCTGCAATCTGGTCGAGCGCCGGCAACCCTTCGCGAGCTGCAAGTCCGGTGAGCGAATACTCGGCGGTTTTATTTACGAAGAAGTTTTGTGCCGTTGAACCGAGCAGCCACTTGGCAAAAGTCTTCGCCTCTGGCTTGTCGCTGAGCACGCCAACACCGGCAACGTTGATCAGGTTGCCAACATCGCCAGCTTCGAACCAAGCCATCTTCGAGATCATCTTGTCTTCGCCAACCTCGGCAGCTCGCTCATACCAGTAGTAGTGATTGATAAGCCCGGCAGAGACCTGGCCGCTCTCAACAGCCTCGAGAATTTGCGAGTTCTTTTCAAACAGAACCGCATTGGTCTTCATGGCGTTTAACCACTTCACGGTTACTGCTTCGCCAGCCAAAACTCGCATTGCAGTTACAGAAGACTGAAATGATGCGTTGGTTGGAGCAATGCCAACCTTGCCCTTGAACTTCGGGTCGGCAAGGTCGAAGATCGACTTCGGCAGGTCGGCGGCTGCCACCAAGTCTGGGTTATACGAAAGCACTCGGCTTCTGCCCGAGACGCCTATCCATGTGCCGTCAACAGCGCGAAACTTCGAATAAACCAAACCGGTGGTGTCGTCATCAAGTTTTTTGAACGCCCCGGCTTCGCTAATTGCGCCGAGTGCACCGGCATCCTGCGAGAAAAAAACATCGGCCTGAACGTTGCTGCCCTCTTCGAGAATTTGAGCGGCTAGCGATGCCGAGTCTGAGTAGCGAACCTCAACCCCGATGCCGGTTTCAGCGGTGAATTGCTCAAGCAGCTCTGCAATTAGGTCTTCAGATCGACCCGAATAAATTGTGATGGTCTGCTCACCGGTTGCGGTGGATTCCCTGGCGCATCCTGCAAGTGAAGTGGCTGCGAATGCGGCAATTAGCACCGCTGCGCCGACTTTTAAGGCGCGCTTAATGATGTTCAATTAGATTCCTTCAGTTTCGAACTGGATATTCATTCCAGCCGTCTGGTTAGCGCAAAAGCACTACTTAGAATCTATGCCAGCACGCCGAAATCGACAAGATGCAATGGGGCGAGAACTAGTCGCCGCTCGAAGAGCCGTCTGATCCAGAGTCAGAAGAGTCAGACTCACCGCTGTTTTCAGCTGCTGGGGTTTCGGTTGTGCCACCCTCGGCGTCATCCTCGTAAAGATCTGCCCACTTGTCTTCGTACTGCGGGTCATCGTTGTTGGTGCCGATTTCGCGCTCGAGCGCGTTCAGGTCGGTGTTCGGGCTGAAATACTTCAGTTCGCGAGCGACCTTGGTGTTCTTAGCTTTTTGACGGCCACGCCCCATGGCGAGCCCCCTAACGAAATTAAGGCCGAGCCCAAAGCGACTCGGGAACCAATTAGAAACAAAATCTGCCGCTAGTTTAGCAGGGCTTAGCCGAAGGCCAACGGTGCGAGCGCGGCTGTGAATGGAAGCACTAGGTTGGCGGCTAAGTTCACCGATGCTCGCAACGGCAAACCCGCGCGGTAGAAGTCGACGGTTTGGGCGGTGAAGGTGCTGAAGGTCGAAAGGCCGCCGCAGAGTCCGGCGACGATTAGCGGGCTGGCAACGCTTGCCCCAACCAGCTCGACCCCGGCCAAGAGCGAGGCTGCGGTGTTTGCGAACAAGATGCCCCACGGCAGCCAGCCCGTCCAGCGCGCGAGCCCGAGTCGCAACACAGACGCGAAGCCGCCGAATAGAGCAACTGAGAGTGCGAGGCCTAGCGTTTCCACGAGTCACTCATCCGTGAACCGATTTTGAGACCGAGCCAGTAGGCGGCCATGCCGACG
>WLIA01000042.1 GCA_009702455.1 Actinomycetota bacterium
AGAATGCGTCCATTCCGAAAGTTCTCGCTTCGTCAGGAATGATCGGCACGATTCGGTCGCCGAACTCCGGCGCGCGAAGAAGATCCTTCATGAGTCGAACGAAAGCCATCGTCGTTGCAACACCTTGGGTTCCTGAGCCGCCCTTGGCAATCTTGTATGCGTCTTCGGTAGGCAGCTTGAAGTCGACATACTTGCTGCGACGCTCTGGCAGATAACCGCCAAGTTCGCGACGACGCTCGTGCATGTACTGAATCTCAGGTGCGTCCTGGCCAGGGTGGAAGTAAGGAGGCTGATACGGGTTCTCTTCGAGCTGCGCATCCGTGATTGGAATGCGCAATTCGTCTCTAAAGCCCTTGAGGTTGTCGAGAGTAAGTTTCTTCATCTGGTGAGTGGCGTTTCGGCCCTCGAAAGACTTGCCGAGCGAGAAGCCCTTGATTGTCTTCGCAAGGATGACGGTCGGCTGGCCCTTGTGCTCAACAGCCGACTTGTAAGCGGCGTAAAGCTTGCGGTAGTCGTGACCGCCGCGTTTGAGCCCCCAGATTTCATCATCTGACATGCCTTCGACCAGCTTCGCGGTTCTCGGGTCGCGACCGAAGAAGTTCTCGCGCACGAAAGCGCCGTCCTCGGTCTTGTATGTCTGGTAGTCGCCATCTGGTGTCTTGTTCATCAGGTCGACAAGCGCACCTTCTGAATCGCGGGCAAGAAGGTCATCCCATTCGCGACCCCAAACAACTTTGATTACGTTCCAGCCTGCACCTCTGAAGAAGCTTTCAAGTTCCTGGATGATCTTTCCGTTGCCACGCACTGGTCCATCGAGTCGCTGAAGGTTGCAGTTGACTACGAAGGTCAGGTTGTCGAGTGAATCGTTTGCGGCAAGCTGCAGTGCACCGCGTGACTCAACTTCGTCGAGCTCGCCGTCACCGAGGAATGCCCATACTCTTTGCTCGCTGGTGTCTTTGAATCCACGACCGGCAAGGTAGCGGTTGAACTGCGCCTGGTAAATCGCGTTGATTGGTCCGAGACCCATCGACACTGTCGGAAACTGCCAGAAGTCTGGCATCAGTCTTGGGTGCGGGTAAGAAGAAAGACCGCCGCCAGCGTGAGACTTTTCTTGTCTGAATCCGTCTAGCTGACTTTCTGAGAGACGACCCTCGAGAAATGCTCGAGCGTATGGGCCAGGCGATGCGTGTCCCTGAATAAAGATTTGGTCTCCGCCACTTGCGTGATCTTGGCCCTTGAAGAAGTGGTTGAAACCAACTTCGTAAAGCGAAGCCGATGATGCAAAAGTTGAGATGTGGCCACCGACAGCAATGCCAGGTCGCTGCGCTCTGTGCACAAGCATTGCTGCGTTCCAACGCATCCATGCGCGATAAGTGCGCTCGATTTTCTCGTCACCCGGAAACTCAGCTTCGTTCTCAGGGGCGATGGTGTTTAGGTAGTCGGTGGTCGGAACCATTGGCACGTTCAGCTGAAGTTCGTGCGAACGGCGAAGCAGATTCAGCATGATTTCGCGAGCGCGGCCTCGACCGTGAACACGAGATACGGCATCGAGTGATTCAAGCCACTCTCTAGTTTCCTCAGGGTCAAGATCTGGATTATTGACTGAGAAAGCGTCTTGGTTATTGAATGACACCGACATCCTCTTTCGTGGGGGATGGAACTGCTGGAGCTCGGGTTTGAGCCAAGGCAAGTTTATTCTGAGATTTGGCCATAGATTCGCCCGTAACTGTATGTTTTGATTGTTAGCCCAAACAAAGGAAATCGATGACCCTAATAATCGGCGATGCCGCCCCAGACTTTACGCTGGTCAATCAATTTGGCGAGAGCGTGACTCTTTCAGACTTCGCAGGCAAAAAGCCTGTAGTGCTGGTGTTTTACCCGCTTTCTTTCTCGGGCGTTTGCACGGGGGAGCTTTGCGAGTTGCGAGACAATTTCTCGGTTTTTGACCGTGACAACGTCGAATTGCTAGCCATCTCTGTTGATAGCAAATACGTGCAGAAGGCCTTCGCCGACCAGGAAGGCTATAAGTTCTCGGTTTTGGCTGACTTCTGGCCACACGGAGCCGTCGCCAAGCAGTATGGCGTTTTTCTCGACGAAGCGGGAATCTCGAACCGTGCAACATTTGTGATCGACAAGGATGGCGTCTTGGCCGCCAAGTTCGTCACAGCACCGGGTCAGGCCCGCAGCTTGCAGGAGTATCAGCGCGCGCTAGACAGCCTGAACGCCTAACCAAGGGGTCACTTCGCCGCTCAGGTTGATTACAGGGGTCGTGGTGTATTACGCTCTTTCGAGGGGCCTTTAGCTCAGTTGGTAGAGCGCCACGCTTACACCGTGGATGTCATCGGTTCGAGCCCGGTAGGGCCCACTGTTCTCATAAGAGAATATGAATGCCGCGTCAGAAATGGCGCGGCATTAGTATTTTCGTTATGACTAACCCCTTCGAGCCACCGAAGAAGCTCGCGCTGAGCGATGCCGATCTTGCCGAGGCTTTGGCCGCGGCTCAGGGTCAAGAGGGTTCTCTTGGTGCCATGGAGCTTCTCGAGAAGCAATCAGAGCTTCGCGCGGCAGACTCCCACGCCTATGTTCAGTGGGTACGCGATATGGAGACTCTCGGCACACCCGAAGCCAAGGATGCACTCGCGGCCGCCCGCAGACGCGCATCCGGTTTGTCTGCCGATCCGGTCGTTTCTCAGCCAGCTCCTGAAGTCACTGAGGACTCTTGGAAGTCCCTGGTTCCCGACTGGAATGAACGCCAGGAATCAGCCGTAGCTGCAAAAGAAAAAGCCATCGCTGATGCACTCGCTCTCGCCGATGAGAAGGCCAAAGAAGAGATTGAGTCGGCCGTTGCCGCCGCTGTCGCAGAAGCAGAGTTGGAAGCAGAACTAAAGCGAGAAGAAGCAGTTGCAAAGGTCAAGGCTGAGGCCGAAGCGTTGGCAGCAGAAAAACTTGCGGAGCAAGTGCGAATTGCAGAAGAGGCAGCAGCGGCTGAAGCATTGGCAGCAGAAGAGTTGCGTGTTGAGGCTGAGCGTGTTGAGGCTGAGCGTGTTGAGGCTGAGCGTGTTGAGGCTGAGCGTGTTGAGGCTGAGCGTGTTGAGGCTGAGCGTGTTGAGGCTGAGCGTGTTGAGGCTGAGCGTGTTGAGGCTGAAGAAGTTATTCGCGAAGAACTTGAACGTGCAGAACTAGCTGCTCTCGAAGCGCAGATCGCCGCAGAAGAACTTGCAAAAGCAGAGGCTGAGAATGCTGAAGTGCTTTCTGATCCAGAAACGTCAGAGCAAGAATCGGAACCCTCGCCAGTTAGGGCTGCTGACTTTGCAACCGGGAGTTTCGACATTATTGATTCAGCAGAGCAGGCAGCAAGCGAAGAATTCAGTGAGGATAACTTCGAAGTTCTCTTGAATGATGGCGAGCTTGGTTACGCAAAAGAACCAGCCGGTAGTGCAAAAGACCTTCCGATCTCGACAATCGATAGACGAGCAAAGCCCTACTCACAACTCTTTGTATGGTCGAGCCTGAGCGTTGGTTTGCTGCCAATTCTGTTCGGTTACTTATCGGCATCTCTTGAACTTTCATTCGTTGATAAAGCTCTCAGTCTTTTTGGCGGCCTGGTTGTATCAACGCTTTTAATTGCTGTTGCTGCAGTTGGTGGTAAGCGCAGCGGTCTGCCTACCCTCTATCTATCGCGTGCGTCCTTTGGCGTGAACGCAAACTACCTGCCTGCCATTGCTCAGGTTCTAGTCAAGCTCGGCTTTGGTGCGACCCTATTGATGGTTTCGGTTGGTCTGTTTGATGGCACTATTCAAGGGTTACCGGTCTTCACTGAGCTAGCCGTTGGCGAGCAATTGCCTGGCGTGACCTGGGCTTTTGCACTGATAGCCATGCTTTTGGTTGTCTCGTCATTGCTCGCATTCTTTGGCGGCAAGACGCTCTACTTTGCTCAGCTAGGCGCAGCGGCGGTTGGCGCAATCGCCACGCTAATTTTTGTGGCTCTAACTTTCAGTCAGATTTCGCTTGACCAGACCGATCTTGCATTCACTGGCAACTGGACAGGGGTGCTCGGGCTCGCGGTATTGGTGAGCGCATTGTTTGGCGGCTTCTGGATTAGCTCAGTAGCTGAATTCACTCGCAAGGTTTCCATGGCTCAGTCGGGCAAGAAACTCGTCTTGTTCGTTTCGCTATCAGCCGGAGTAATTCCGATGCTGGTTGCTAGTTTCTCGCTTATGGTTTCTTCGTCAACCGCCGCAACCTTCGTGGGTTCCTTCATCGCGAATCCACTGACCGCAATGTTTGCACAGTTGCCGTCTTGGGCATCATCATTCTTGCTTGTCAGCGGCGTCATTTCGATGATTGTTTGGTTTGCAGCTTGGGCTTATTCGACCAGCGTTAGTTTGTCTGCAATCTCGGTTCGCATCAGGCCAGCGCTGAGCCAGCCGATTCTTGTTTTGCTCACTCTTGCCGTTGTTTACTCGGTCGCCACATTCGCAACAGCAGGCTTGAGTGAAATTCTTGACGCCGTGATCGCAATCTGTGGAGTTCTGGTTTTTGCCTGGGCTGGAATCTTTGTCGCAGATATTTCGATCAGAAAGATCGCATATCACGAAGTTTCACTAACCAGAGATTACGGTTTCTACAAGTCAGTGAACGCCGTCAACCTAATCGCGTTCGTTATCGCGGTAGCACTCGGCCTTGGTTTCGTTACTTCAACGCTCAGCGGATTCGCATGGCTCGGGTACCTTGGCAACCTAGCTTCGGCAACATCATGGTCTGACGCGAATGTTGGCGTATTGATTTCTCTCGGCTTCTCTGTTCTCTTTCCGCTACTGTTTGGTCGCAAGCGCATCCGTGCTCAAGAATCAGAAGTGTTGACAATTGAGGCTCGCAAGCGCGACCTAGAGCACGTCGAACTCAACGAAATCTAGACGTGGCCAGAGTCTCAGACATACTGG
The DNA here is from genome assembly GCA_009702455.1 of Actinomycetota bacterium. Classification (GTDB taxonomy): domain Bacteria; phylum Actinomycetota; class Actinomycetes; order Actinomycetales; family Microbacteriaceae; genus Rhodoluna. Next base: position 4,944 of record WLIA01000042.1, read on the forward strand.
CGGCTGCCGAATCGCTGTGGCCAACCAATCTTGCCGACGACTGGGATAGGCCCGGCTTGATTGCCGGCTCTTACTCGGCTCAAGTTTCAAAGGTTCTGCTCGCAGTAGATCTGACCCACGATGTGATGCAAGATGCCAAGGCTGGCGGTTTCGAGATGGTCGTCACGCACCATCCGTTCTTACTCAAGGGCGTCTATGACATCAGGGAAGAAAGCGGCAAGGGTGCGGTTCTCGCAGAGTCGATTAGAAACGGGATTTCGCTTTTTGCTGCCCACACCAATGCCGATGTGGTTGAGGATGGCGTTTCGGCGGTGTTGGCTCGAGCTTTGGGTTTGAGCGCGATTGTGCCTCTCGTGCCAACGCTCAACGAAAAAGTTGGCCACGGTCGCATTGGCAACTTGGCCGAGACTCTCAGCTTGCTTGAATTCTCGCGCCTGGTTGCCAGAGCGCTGCCAGCAACCGCCGGTGGTGTGCGAGTTGCCGGAGATGCCAGCATGCCTGTAAAGAAAGTCGCCCTTTGCGGAGGTGCGGGGGATTCATTCATTACGGCTGCCGCTGCCTCCGGTGCCGATGTCTATGTCACCTCTGATCTTCGGCACCATCCGGTTCAAGATGCTCTCGAGCAGGCAAAGGGTGCGGCCAAGCCATTCGGCCTAATCGATGTTTCTCACTGGGCTGCCGAGTCACTTTGGCTTGAAACCGCCGCCGCGCAACTGTCGTCGGCCGTTAGTGATGTTAAGTTTGTAGTGAGTGACCTTCGCACGGATCCGTGGGAGTTTGCTGTAACTCAATAGCGAGCTGAAAGTAGCGATGAAAGCAACGCCACAACACCAAGAGACTCTTCTCGAACTCAATCGCATCGATCTGCAGCTGCGCCGTAATCAAAAGCAGATTGACGAGATCAACCGTGGTGAGCAAGTTCAGGCACAGCGCCAGTTGCTATTGGCCAACTCAGAGCGATTGCTAGTCGCCAGAAACGAACTTGATGCACTTGAGCTAGAGCTCACGCGCGCAGAAACCGACTTGAAACTTGTCGAGGGTCGAATCGCGAAAGATGAAACGCGCCTGCAGCAGAGCAGTAACCAAAAAGATGTTCAAGGCATGCAGAGTGAGCTTCAGTCTCTGGCCAAGCGCAAGGGCGAGTTAGAAGATGCCGAACTGGTACTTCTAGAGCGCAAGGATGAAATTTTGGCGAATCTGAAAACGATAGAACTTGAGCGCGCAGAAATTCAGAAGACTTTAGAGATTCTCGAGAGCGAGCAGACTTCTGGCTTGGCAAAGTTGAACTCCGGCCAGCAACTGCTGCGTGAAGATCGTGCGCGCAACCTTGGGCTGCTCACTGCTGAGGTTTCCGAACACTACGAAAAACTCTTTTCTAGAGGTCTCGGCGTTGGTCGACTCGATGGTCTGATTTGCGATGCCTGCGGAATGACGCTTAGCGGCGACTCAATTGATGCCGTTCGCAATACGCCTGCCGACGAACTCGCGCACTGTGGCGAGTGCGGGGCGATTTTGGTGCGCTTTTGACTCGGGCTCTTATCATCGAGGCAGACGGTGGGTCTCGCGGGAATCCCGGAACCGCTGGTTCTGGCGCGGTTGTAATCGATGAGGCTACCGGCGAGGTAATTCGCGAGATTTGCAGGTTCGTCGGCATCGCAACTAACAATGTTGCCGAATACATAGCCCTGGTGGCGGGGCTAGAGGCCGCTTACGACATCGACTCCAACGCTGATATCACCGTTCGCATGGACAGCAAACTCGTGATCGAGCAGATGGCTGGACGCTGGAAGATCAAGCACCCAGACATGCTGCAGTTGGGCAAACAGGTTCAAGACCTGGTTCGGGGCAAGACAGTAACTTGGCAGTGGATTCCGCGTGAGCAAAACTTTCGCGCTGACGCTCTAGCCAATAAGGCCATGGATGAGCTTGCCGATTCGGAGTCTTCTGGCGTAACAGTCACACCAGGAGCGAAGAACCGTCTGGCGTCGGCCGTCACCGAGTTCAACGAAATTGCACCGAGTTCGGTTCGTTCACCGGTTGATGTTACGCAACCGCTCACCACAATAGTGTTGGTGAGGCACGGGCGCACCGCTCTAACCGAGGCACGCAAGATTTCTGGGGGAGACGGCGACGACCCGGATCTGAGCGAAGTTGGGAGGCTCGATGCCGCTGCGGTAGCGAATGCTCTGGGTCAGATTGGCTCGCAGGGCTCGTGGCAGCGAATTGCACCTATTTCGGCAATCGTGACTTCACCAATGCACCGTGCGAAACAAACCGCGCAAATCATTGCTGATCGATTCGGGCTCAGCGTGAATGAAAATGAAAACCTTCGCGAGATTAGTTTTGGCACCTGGGATGGCCTGACTCACGAAGAAGCCGAGAACACCGATGCTGAGATATGGAACGCTTGGCGTGGTTCGTGGTCGGTTTCGCCACCAAAGGGTGAGTCGCTCGAAGTTTTCGACGCCCGATTGCAAGAAGCTCGCAGGCAAATAGTAGAGCGCCACGCAGGCAAAACCGTTGTCGTGGTTGCTCACGTGATGCCGATTCGCGGCTTTCTTCGCTGGGCATTCGACGCTGCGGCAGCCGCATACTGGCGACCGCAGGTTGCCCCGTGTTCGATATCCATCATCCGTGTTTGGGGAGACGAAACCGCTGAGGTCGTCACGGTGAATCACACAGCTCACCTCTAGGGCTGTTCAGTTGGCCTTTCGCCCGCTAGCCTTAACCACGGATGGGTCGGCCAGACGATCGCGGCACGCAAGTGACGAGGAACGTCCGGGCTCCATAGAGCAAGGTGGTGGGTAACGCCCACCCGGGGAAACCCGCGAGAAAGTGCAACAGAGAGTAAACCGCCACGCAAGTGGTAAGGCTGAAACGGTGGTGTAAGAGACCACCAGCGGGGCGTGTGAGCGCCTCGGCTAGGTAAACCTCACCTGGAGCAAGGCCAGATAGTGTGCGCCTTAGCCGGCTCGGCTATGCACACGGGTAGGCTGCTCGAGCCTAACGGCAACGTTAGGCCTAGATAGATGATCGTCGCCCGAAAGGGAACAAAACCCGGCGTATCGGCCGGCCCGTCCACTACC
>WLIA01000043.1 GCA_009702455.1 Actinomycetota bacterium
CCCAGTTGCAGATGCCACCGGATGATGACCTGCGCAACGGTTTTGCCTAGCGATTCGGCGATCTCGCCGAGCAGAACGTTTTCGTTGAATCGTGCGCGGCCGAGCGGCGCCCACGCTTCGGTTTTTATGCCGTGAAGGCTGTTGAAGTGGCGCAGCGAATTTTGTGCCAACTGCGGGTGCAGTTCAACCTGGTTGATGGCCGGGGTCACGTTTGCCGTTGCAAGAAGTTTTTCGAGGTGCGGTTGGTTGAAGTTCGAAACGCCGATCGAGCGAACCACTCCGGTTTCGAGCACTTCTTCAAAAGCGCGCCAGGTCTCGACGAATTTGTCTTGCTTGGGGCACGGCCAGTGAATCAGCATCATGTCGACATAGTCGATGTTGAGGCGCTCGACAGATTCTTGAATTGCTTCTTTCGCCTCGGCGTATCCGTGGCGATCGTTCCAAATCTTTGAGGTGACAAAAACCTCTTCGCGAGCCAGACCGCTCTTGCGAATCGCTGCCCCGACCTCGGCCTCGTTGTCGTAGAGCGCGGCGGTGTCGATTCGGCGATAGCCGATCTCGAGTGCGTGCTGAACCAGTTGAACCGCGATGTCTTGGTTGACCTTGTATGCGCCAAGGCCCAGCTGCGGCATTACCTTGCCCGAGTTCAGTGTGACCAGGGGCTGGTTACTCGCACTCACTGAGCGCTCCACGGGCCGAAGACCGGATTCCATTCGGTGATCGTGCGTTCGCCGATGTAGCCGGCGATGTCGAACGGATCTTGGTCGAGCAACTTTGCGAGCGCTTCTAGAGAGTTGGCACGCCAAATCAAGAGCGCGGTTGGGTTGTCTACCATCGGCCCGCTTGCGAGCAGCGAGCCGTCATCCAAGCGCTCTGACAACCAGGCGCGATGACTCGGGCGAATGAGGTTCAGATCGTCAGGCTCGGCGCTATAGAGGTATGTGACGGCGAAAACGGCCATTACTACTCCTTGACGATTGGCAAGCTCTGGGTGTCTGTCGATTGCTTTCCCAGCGCGGGCGTGATGCTCACAGACATCATGGCTACCAGTGTCGCACCCAAACCGAACACCACGGCAATCAAAAGTGACGCTGTTGGCGAAACCACCTCGATTGCGATGCCGGCCAGAGCCGCGCCGGCCGAGTAGCCCATTAGCTGCCCGGTGCCCGTCCAGCCGTATGCCTCTGGTGCGTCAGAAGTCTTCACGGTGACACCGATAATTGCGCTCAGGGTTCCGAGCGCCGGGGCAATGCCGAGCCCAGCGACGAACCAGGCGAACGACAACCAAATCGCGTCGGTTGGATTAATGAAAACCAAAAGGTAACCGAAAGTAATCAGCGCTAAGAAACGCGTGAGCGCCCACTCGCCCTTGTTTCGATTTCCAAGCAAGACGCCGCCGAGAATCGAGCCGATAGAGAACACCGCGATTACCAGGCCGGCGCTCTCTTTGCCGAGAATCGCAACCGTGCCAACCTCAACACCGCTGAAGCTGCCGATTAGCAGCATTCCGAGAACGAGGTTCGCGAAGACAACTTTGTTCTTGAGAACGCCACCGATGCGTCGATTCGATTTTGGAATCTTCAGGCTCGAGACTTCTTTGTTCGCAACGAACATCCATGCGCCGAAAATTTGCAGGGTGCCCATAACCCAAACCGGAAACGCCGTGTTGATCTGCGCGGCAAGAATGGTTGCGAGAACCGGGCCGATTACCCAGATGAGCTCTTGCGCTGTCGCGTCGAGCGCATAAACCGATGAGAGCAGTTTCTTCTTCACGAGGGTTGGGTAAACCGTTCGTGCCGCCGCCTGAATCGGTGGCGAGGTTAGACCGACCACTGCCGAGAGCGCGATGGTCACCAGATAGTTGTCTGCATAGATCGCGATCGCAAACATTGCCGAAGCTGTGGCGATCGAAAACGGGATGATGACTCGGGTCACACCGAGTCTTGACATGAGTCGGCTTAGCACCGGGCCACTGATTGCGGCACCTACTGTCTCGGCTCCTAGCGCGAATCCGGCGATGGCCCACGAGTCATAAACGTGCTGAATGTGCATGACCAGAGCAAGGCTCATCATGCCGAACGGAAAACGCGCGAGAAGCTGGCTGGTGATTACCCTGAAAAAGCCGGGCGACTTCAAGACTGCGCGGTAGTTGTTTGCCATTTAAATCCAGCTCGGTATCCACATATGTATTAGCCAGAACCAATAAGGAGTCTGGGTGCCGAGCCAAATCGGCAGAAAGAAAGCGCTAAATGCCGCGCTAGCAAGCGCATAGCCAGCATAAGCGCCAAACAGGCGTTGCCGGCCCTGAGCGCCCACAGACCGCCACAGCGTGGCCATCGCATAGACCAGGGCGAGAATGACGAACGGCTCGAAGGCAATCACGTAGAAGTGAAAGACCGTGCGCTCTAGGTAAATCAGCCAGGGCAGGTAGCCGGCCGCGATGCCTAGCAAGATGATGCCCGCGGTCTTGTCGCTCTTGCGCACGAACAACCAAAGCAAGAAGCCAATGGCCGCAATTGCCACCCACCAGATCAGCGGATTGCCGAGAGCCGTGATCGCACTCGAGCAACCGCCAGCCGCGTTGCAAGTGCCTTCGCCCTGTGCTGTGCCCTCGTAGAAGAAAGAAGTTGGGCGACCCATAAACAACCAAGTCAGCGGGTTGCTCGCGTAAGAGTGCTCGGTTCGCAGACCAACGTGAAAGTTGTATGCGTCAACGTGATACTGCCAAAGCGACTGAAGAGGAATCGGCACCCACGCTAAGAGACCGGTGAAACGATTTGCAACGTCGTCTGCGTAACCGCGGTCGTAGCCACCGGATGTTGTTAGCCAACCCGTCCAGCTCGCGAGGTATGTTGCGAATGCGATTGGCACCAAAATCAAAAACTTGGTTGCCGCGGTTTTCAGAAAATGCAAGATTGAGAATTCTTTGCGGCCGAGCACCTCTGTCATCACGACATAGATTCCGAAGAATGCCAAGAAATAAACACCGTTCCACTTGACTGCGGTGGCAGCACCAAGGGCAATTCCGGCAGCGAGCATCCATGGGCGATTGAAGACCCGACCGAAATGCCGCTCTCGATCGAGCAGCAAGAACCAGAAAGCCAGCAAGACGAAGAACATCAAGATCGTGTCGAGCAGAGCAGTTCGCGCCATAACGATTGCGACACCGTCGATTGCGAAGAAGAAGCCGGCGAGCGCGACCCACATCGTCGATTTGAAGAGTTTGAGGGCGATGAGCATGATTAGCAGAACGGCAAGGGTTCCGAGCAGGGCAACGCTGAAGCGCCAGCCGAACGAGTTGCCAGGGCCGAACAGCCACATGCCGGCACCGATTATCCATTTGCCGAGTGGCGGGTGCACCACGAACGAGCCGGTCTCTAGCATCGTCGGAATTTGGCCCGCGGCAAGAACGTCGTCGGCACCCTCTGGCCAGTTTCGCTCGAAGCCACCCTGGGTGAGGCTAAGCGCATCCTTGACATAGTAGGTCTCGTCGAAAACCAGTTTCTTGGGGTAGCCGAGGTCAAAGAACCGAAGCACGCCCGCCAGAGCAACAATCACCCAGATAGCCCAGCGGTCGAACAGGGCACGAATGCGCGGCTCGAAAGCGAGTTTGGTTAGTTGGGCTAGCACTCTCTAATGCTAGTTTGGCGACCCCTTTTTGGCTGCGGTGCTAGTTTTGGGCTGTGCTTATCCTCGCCGCGACACCCATCGGAAACCTTTCTGATGCCTCGCCGCGACTGGTCGAGCACCTGGTTGGCTCGCGCTTCATCGCCGCCGAAGACACCCGAACCCTGTTCAAGTTGGCTCAGGCCCTCGGGGTCAAGGTCAACGCGAAGCTGTTTAGCCTGCACGATCACAACGAGCGCGAACGCCTAGAACAGCTGGTCGAAGTGGCTCGCGAACACGACCTATTAGTAGTGAGTGACGCCGGCATGCCAACCGTTAGCGACCCGGGCTTCAATCTGGTTCGCGCCTGTGCCGAGGCCGGGGTAGACGTGACAATCGTGCCAGGGCCATCGGCGGTGCTAAGCGCGCTCGCGGTGTCTGGCCTACCAACAGATCGCTTCACCTTCGAGGGCTTCATGCCTCGCAAGGATGGCGAGCGTCGCACCCTGTTCGAAGAGTTGCTGCGCGAGCGCCGTACGATGATCTTTTTTGAGTCACCGCATCGGCTCTTTGATTCGCTGCAGGTTGCTGCCGAGGTCTTTGGCTCAGACCGCAAGGCCTCGGTTTCGCGCGAGCTGACCAAGAAGTTCGAGCACACCGAACGCGGCACTCTTGCCGAACTGGCCGAATGGGCGAAATCAGACCCTAAAGGCGAATTTGTGGTTGTTATCGCGGGTGCGGGCGAACTCATCCGTGATATTCACACCTTGGTCGAAGACGTGCTGGCTCTAGTCGAATCAGGCGAGCGTCTGAAAGATGCCGTCAATCAGATTGCCGAGCTTTCTAAGGTTGCCAAGGGCGAGCTCTATCAGCTCAGCCTCGATGCCCGCAAAGACAAGCAATAGACGGCTCGGTTAAGATAGGTGAATGCCTAACCGCCCGGAAGCGTCTTTCTATGCCACGACGCCGATCTTCTATGTGAACGATGCCCCGCACATCGGTCACGCCTACACCGAGGTGGCCGCAGACGTTTTGACCCGTTGGCATCGCCAGCGCGGCGAGGATGCCTTCTTGCTAACCGGCACCGACGAGCACGGCGAGAAGATTCTTCGCACTGCCGCCGCCAACAAGGTTGAGCCTCAGGCCTGGGTCGACAAGCTCGTGCACGATGCCTGGCTGCCACTGCTCGAGACCATCGACATCGACAACCAAGACTTCATTCGCACCACCGAACCTCGCCACGAAAAGAACGTGCAGAAGTTCTTGCAGCACCTCTATGACAAGGGCTTTATTTATCGCGGCGAATTCGTTGGCAACTACTGTGTAGGTTGCGAAGAATACAAAACCGACGGCGACCTAATCGATGGCGAGGGTGACTTTGCCGGCCAGTCGGTTTGCGCGATTCACTCGAAGCCGGTTGAGAAGTTGCACGAGACCAACTACTTCTTTAAGCTCAGCGAGTTTCAGCAGCCGCTGCTCGACTTCTATGCCGCCAACCCAAAGTTCATTCAGCCAGAGTCTGCGCGCAACGAAGTGGTTTCGTTTGTGCGTCGCGGTCTCGAAGATCTTTCGATCTCGCGCTCGAAAGAAAAATTCGACTGGGGCATCGATATTCCCTGGGATGAGTCACACATCACCTACGTTTGGTTCGACGCACTGCTGAACTACATCACAGCTATCGGCTACGGCGAAGACGAAGTTGAATTTGAAAAGCGCTGGCCAGCATCTGTGCAAATTGTCGGAAAAGACATTCTTCGTTTTCACGCCGTGATTTGGCCTGCGATGCTAATGGCTGCCGATCTGCCAACACCGAAGCAGGTCTTTGGTCACGGTTGGTTGCTAGTCGGTGGTGAGAAGATGTCGAAGTCGAAGCTCACCGGAATCGCGCCACACCAAATCACGGATACCTTCGGCTCAGACGCGTTTCGCTACTACTTTATGAAGGCCATCGCCTTCGGCAGCGACGGTTCGTTCTCTTGGGAAGACCTTTCGGCTCGCTACCAGTCAGAGCTAGCCAACGGTTTCGGCAACCTTGCCTCGCGCGCGATTGCCATGATTCACCGCTACTTCGACGGCACCCTGCCTGAGCCGGGTGTCTCGACCGAAGCTGAACTTGAGATTCAGAAGATCGCCGCCGAGGCAGTCAGTGCTGCCGATGCCGCCATCGACGAGGTGGCCATCCATGAGGCAATTGCACAGGTCTGGACCCTCGTTGACGCTCTGAACCTCTACATCACAGTGCAGGAGCCATGGGTGCTTGCCAAGGATGAAGCCAATCGCGAGCGTCTAGGTACGGTCTTGTATACGACCGCAGAGGGTCTGCGCGCGCTTGCCGTGCTGCTCGCGCCGGTGATTCCGAAGGCCACGGCCAAGCTCTGGTCAGCCCTCGCGGCTCAGTCGCTCGGTGACCTCGCCGACCGACCGATTCGCGAAGCCGCCGAATGGGGTCAGTTGCCTGCCGGTGCCAAGATCGCCGAACTCGAGCCGTTGTTTCCGCGCATCGAACAAGACGCCGAAACCAAGTAGTTCTCGTGGCCGAAGAGCAGTTCTTGCGCAGCAAAAGCGCCGGCGAAGATTCTCAGAAGCGAAAGCTCGAGTATCCGCCGCTGCCAGAACCGCTCGAAGTTGGCACCTACGACAACCACTGCCATCTCGAATTCGCATTCAACGATGCAGAGCCGCCGATGCCTTGGAAAGAAAATCTCGATCTGGCAACTTCGGTTGGCATGCTCGGAGTTGTGCAGGTGGGTGTGACTCTCGAAAGTTCGAAGTGGTCTGCCGAGTTGGCTGCTCGCGAACCTCGTGTGCTCGCTGCGGTTGCGCTGCACCCAAACGAGGCACCGCTGTATGCAAACGTGATTGCCTTGGATGCCGCTATCGCAGAGATTGCAGAGTTGGCGAAGCAACCGCGAGTGCGCGCAATCGGTGAAACCGGTTTAGATTTCTACCGCACCGAAGGCGAAGAAAACGTTTTTCTGCAGCAACACTCTTTTGAAGAGCACATTCGCATCGCGAAAGAAAACGACATCGCTGTAATGATTCACGATCGCGAAGCGCACGAGCAAGTGGTTGAAACTCTCAAGCGAGTTGGCGCGCCAGAGAAAGTTGTCTTTCACTGCTACTCGGGCGATGCGCAGTTGGCCGAAATCTGCAACGAAAACGGCTGGTACATGTCGTTCGCTGGCAACATCACAATCAAGCGCAACCAAGACTTTCGCGATGCGCTCAAACTCGCTCGCCGCGAATTGATTTTGGTTGAAACCGATGCACCGTTCTTGGCACCAGAGCCATACCGCGGGCGAACCAACTCGCCATATCTGGTTCCGATCACCGTGCGCTACATGGCCGAGCAACTCGGCATCGAAGCCAACGAGATGGCTGCTCAGCTCACCAGCAACACCGAGCGGGTCTATGGTTCGTGGCAAGAGGGGTTGGCGTGAACGCGTCTGTAGCCGGCGTAGAGCTGTTGGGCGCGGCCGACATCCGTGAATTGGCAGCCAAGCTCGGGGTGGTGCCAACCAAGAAGCTGGGTCAGAACTTCGTCACAGACCCCAACACGATTAGGCGCATTGTCGTCGCGGCCAAGCTCACCGGCAACGAAACCGTGGTCGAGATTGGGCCAGGGCTCGGCTCGCTGACCCTCGGGCTGCTTGAGGTGGCCAAGAAGGTTGTTGCCGTCGAGATCGACCCAAAGTTGGCGAGCGAGCTCGAGGCCACCGTTGCCAAGCGTGCGCCGGGTAGACCCTTCGAGCTTGTGAAGAGCGATGCCCTCAGGGTCACCGAGCTGCCGAGTGCGCCGACCGCGCTGGTGGCCAACCTTCCTTACAACATCTCGGTGCCGGTGCTGCTGCACTTTCTCGAGACTTTTGAATCGCTGCGTTTCGGTTTAGTTCTCGTGCAGGCCGAGGTTGCCCACCGTTTGGCAGCAACACCTGGCAACAAGGTTTACGGAATTCCGAGCGTGAAGCTCGCCTGGTATTCCGACGCGGCACTCGCCGGCAACATCGGTCGCAATGTTTTTTGGCCGGCACCGAATGTCGATAGTGCGCTTGTGTACTTTGCAAAGCGCGAAGTTGCACTCGGCAGCGAAGCCGAGCGCCTCGCAACTTTCGATGCCGTCGACGCGGGTTTCTCACAACGCCGCAAAACCCTGCGTCAGGCACTAGCCGACTGGGCCGGTTCGGCGGCGCGCGCAGAAGAGATTTTGGTTGCGGCAAAAGTGAGCCCACAAGCGCGCGCAGAAGAACTCAACGTGCACGATTTCTTGAGAATTGCGCAGGCAAGAAATGTCTGAGATTTCGAAGCGCAGCGGTCAGTTGCAATACGTGTTCACCAAGCACATTGCCTGTGCAGAGGGTCCGTTGTTTTTGATTCTCAGTGACG
>WLIA01000044.1 GCA_009702455.1 Actinomycetota bacterium
ATCGGGCCGGCAAGCTGCTCAAGCAACGGGTTGCTCGGGCGAACTTCGCTAAAGATTCCGTCGCGCTCTGCGCGGTTCAACATGTCTTCCATGCGACGACGACGGTTGCGCGGAATCAAAGTGACTACGGTTCCCTCCTTGCCAGCACGACCGGTTCGGCCTGCGCGGTGCAAGTAAGTCTTGTATTCCTCTGGTGGGTCAACCTGAACAACTAGTGCGATGTCGTCAACGTGAATTCCACGAGCGGCAACATCCGTGGCAACAAGAACACGAACGTGGCCCTTAACGAAACGCTCTAGGTTTCGGTTGCGCTGGTTCTGGTTTAGGTCACCGTGCAAACGTGCAGCAGGAACACCAGCGGCGGTCAAGCTTTCGCTCAAACGCTCTGCTGTCATCTTGGTGCGTGCAAAGATGAGGCTCTTGCCTTCACCCTGAACCAAACGCAAGAGAACCTGTGAACGGTCTTCTTGGTCAACGGTTAGAACGCGGTGAACAATGTTTGCAGTGTCGTTAACCTCGTTCGGAACTTCATACACGAAAGGCGCAGGAAGGAACTCGCGAACAAGTGCGTCAACTTCTTTGTCAAGAGTTGCAGAGAAGAGAAGCTTCTGTGAATCTCCACAGGCACGCATGATGCGCTTCACCGGCTCGATGAAGCCAAGGTCACACATGTGATCGGCTTCGTCAACCACGATCGTTTCAACTTCACTCAGGTCGATAACGCCCTGCGCCATGAGGTCTTCAAGACGACCAGGAGTTGCAACCACGATGTCGGTTCCGCGGCTCATCATGTTTTCTTGACGACGCTGTGGAACACCACCGTAGATGCAAGCGGTGTAGAAGCCAACTGACTTCGCCAACGCGTTAGCTGTGCGGTCGATCTGGTCTGCAAGTTCACGTGTCGGTGCAAGAACAAGCGCGCGTGGCTTGCCTGGCTTGCGAGGCACTGAACCAGCGGCAATCAACTTGGTTACAAGTGGAACGATGAACGCAACAGTCTTGCCCGAGCCGGTCTTTCCGCGGCCGAGAACATCCATGCCTCCGATAGCCGCTGGGATGGTCGCTGCCTGAATAGGGAACGGAGCTGTGACGCCCATCTGCTCTAGAGCAACGAGAAGCTTCGGGTGAAGGTTCATGTCGCCAAAGCTGCCGGTGATGTCAACGGTTGAAGCGTCTACGCTCTCGAGACGCTCAAGCTTCTGGTCTTCAAAGAAGGCCTTCTTATTTGGGTTGCTCTTGCGCGCGCCTTCGAAGGTGCGGTCACGATCGCGATCGCGGTCAACACGGTCAGCGCGGTCTGGACGACCGTTGGTGCTGTCGTCGCGGTAGTCGCGATCAAACTTGCGTGGTCGGTCGTCGAACTTGCGTGGGCCGCGAGATTCTGCGCGGTCGAAAGTTCTTGCCGGGCGTGAGTCACCATCGCGTGAATCGCGCGCTGGGCGTGAGTCTCGGTCGAAAGTGCGAGCCGGACGGTCTTCGAAACGACGTGATGCGCCACCGTCACGCGAGTCGCGCGCTGGGCGTGAGTCACGATCGAAAGTGCGTGGTGCACGGTCGTCACGAGCCGGACGTGAATCGCGGTCGAAGCTTCTGGCCGGACGATCTTCGAACTTGCGTGCCGGACGTGAGTCGCGGTCGAAAGTTCTCGCCGGACGATCTTCGAAACGACGAGGTGCTGCGCCATCGCGTGCCGGACGTGAGTCGCGATCAAAAGTGCGAGGTGCACGGTCATCGCGCTGAAAGTTGCTGCGGCGTGCAGGAGGCGTTGGGCTCCAGTCGCGTCGCTTGTCGCCACCGGCTGCTGGGCGTGCATCACGTGAATCGCGTGAGTCACGACCTGGGCGTGCATCGCGATCGAGGGTGCGCGGAGCGCGGTCTTCCCAACGTGATGAAGGTGCGCCAGATTTTGCTGCGCGAGGCTTGCGTGGACCGCGGTCGTCGGCTGCCGAAGCGCCCTTGCGGTGAGTTGATTTAGGCGCGCCTGGTTTTTTCGCGGCGCGCGCGTTTGAGTCGCCAAATTTTGGCATGTTTTTTCCTTTTAATTTGTGTTGATTTCGCAGGGAGTAGCTGCTCTATCGCGGGCTAGTCGAACTGCGCTAAACCCAAACACGAGAGCTGCATCCAAACTACGGATTCTCAAATAAAGGAAAGACTGGTGCATTCAATGCACTGCAAACGACTACTGTTACGAATTCGTAACCTTAGTAGCCTAACCGCGGCAAGCGCGATTGCCAAGAACTTTTTTGGGCTAAATCAAGCCACGGATGGTGAGCTCAGCGTGCAACTCGGCATCTGAAGGCTCAACCAAGAACTTGCCGTCGGCAAACTGCACAACCGGAATGTTCTTTCGCCCAGCAATTTGCTCGGCTTCAACCGCGAACTCGGGGTTATGTTCGACATCCTTGAGGTCATATTCGACACCGAGGGTGTTCATTAGGGCCTTTGATCGGCGGCAGTCGCTGCACCAGTCGGCACTGTAGAAAGTTACTTCGCTCATTTTGGGCTCCTATCGAAGGCGGTTGCTGTCAGGAAGGTAAAGCACTTCACCGTCAAAGGTTATTCCCGAAAGGTCGCGAATCACAATATCTGCAGGACCGGCAAGTGCCGCAGCCGTGACCCCAACGATCAACCCAACGCCTGCCGCCTCTGCAGCCACTGCGCCCGCGATGGCGTCTTCGAAAACAACGCAGTCTTCGGCAGCGAAACCTAAGCGCTCTGCCCCGAGAAGGTATGGGTCTGGATGCGGCTTGCCGCGCTTCACATCGTCAGCCGTCACGAGCTCTGCCGGAACGCGAATGCCGGCAGCCTCGAGTCGCGCTTTTGCGAGCATCGGGTTTGCCGAAGTGCAAACTGTCCAGGTGCCTGAGGTCAGCGCAGAGGTGAGTTCAACCGCGCCGGCGAGAGCCACGGTGGTGTGCGCTGTTAGTTGTTCAAGCTCGTTGATGCGGTTGTTGGCAACTTCGAAAAGATCGGGCGAAGAAATCCACTCGCGAACTTTATCTTCTGCGCGCTGCCCTGCGTGCTTGGGGTCATCCCAGTTAATTTGTGGGGCATATTCGCTGCACCAGATCGCCCACGCATCTGCCGCGGCCGCGTGCGAATCTACAAGCACGCCATCATTGTCAAAGAGCAGACCGCTCGCATAAAACTTCACGGATAAATTCTCGCGACGCCTAAGCTTCGACCGCTGCGTTTTGTTTGCGGTGACGTTCGGTGATGCTCAGGTAAATGCCAGCCGCGGCGAGAAGTAGCAACACAATTGCCGGAGCCATGTCTTGAACCCACCACTGAATCGTTGGCGCAGATACGGTTGGCATTGGTTGTTCATTAACGCCCTCAACCCAGTTGGGGTAAACCCGCAGTTTTTCAATTGCGCTGGCACCCATCGTGAACGACATAATCGAAACAACGGCGCCGAAGACAATCGAAAGAACAAAGTTCACGGTTGCCGCACCAGCCGCGAGCGCGGTCTTTGGCCTAGGTGCCTCGACTCGCGCCTGACGTGCGCGCGCAGCAAATCGGGTTCCAAAAATTACGCCAAGGCCAACGATTGCGATGATTAAGACCCACACCCAGGTGTCGAGGTTGGTGCGAGTGGCGTCATAAATAAAGAGCCCAAGGATGATCGCAAACGCGGTGCTGAGAATCGGCACGGCATAGCCGAGCGCTAGTGCCTTCTGACGTTCGCTCATCTTCGGTTTCACTTCGCCCTCGGCCGATGCCGAAGCGCCACGAAACACGAATGCGCGCAAAATTACGTAAACCACTACCGCTGTTGCCAACAGGATCGGCAGGTAGGTCCAGATGAATCTCTGAAAGACATCGGAGTTTTGACTCGAGGAGTTAAAGGCACTCAGAAAGCTGGTGAGCGCGAAGATGGTTGTGGCTGCCAAGCCGATAACTAATGCCAAAACAGTGAATCGAAGTGCGGCTCGCGCCAAAGCGTCATTCTCGTCGAGCACAAGCGACTTTACGGCCCATCCCTGTGCAATTAGAGCCGAGAAAGTACCGACGGCAAACCCCAGTAGGTAGATGTAGATGGTTGGTTTGAAAACCGAATCGTAGTTCTCTTGACTAACCATCGAAAACCAGTTGGCGAACATCATGATTGACCAAACTGCAGTGAGGCCGATGAGCGGCAATGCAATTGAGCGCTTGACTAGCGGAATAGTTTTCATGGTTCAACGCTATACCCGTGGCAATAAACTGACGACATGATTCTGGTTATCGGCGAAGCTCTCATCGACCTCATTGAGAACCGTTACCAGGCCGGCAGTTTCAACGCCGTGGTTGGCGGCGCAAACGCCAACGTGGCTCTGGCCCTTGCCCGTCGAGGCACAAAGCACCAGTTTCTAGGGCGCATCTCAAACGATCGATTCGGCAAGATCATCCGTGAGCGCTTGCACTCAAACGGCGTTCACCTCGAGCACAGCGTGACAGCCGAAGAACTCACCACCCTTGCCGTGGTCAGCATCGACTCGAACGGCGTGCCGTCTTATGCCTTCTATGTGAAAGGCACAGCCGACTGGGGTTGGACGTCCGCCGAACTACCAACCGATATCGACCTCGAGAACATGCACGCAACCGCGATTCAGTTCGGTTGCCTAACCATGGCAATGCAGCCATCGAGCGCAGTTATCGAGAAGTGGGCCGCAGAGCACTTTGCGCAAAACTCGATGACGATTTCGCACGACATCAACATGCGACCGGCGCTGGGCTTCGACCCGGCAGAAGAACGAGTGCGAGTTGAACGACTCAATCAGATTTCACACATCATCAAGGCCTCAGACGAAGACATCGAGTGGCTCTATGGTCTCGACAAAAACGCCGACCTAGATGAGATTGTCTACAACTGGATAGGTGACACCGAACGAATCGTTTTGGTTACTCGCGGTGCCGATGGCACTTCTATTTACCGCAAACGCAGCGAGCGAGCAGATGTGCCGTCGCGCAAGATAAACGTGGTTGACACCGTTGGTGCCGGAGACACCTTCTGCGCAAATCTGCTCGGGCAGCTAAGCGATGCTGATGTTCTTGGCAGCAATCCGTTCGATCGCCTCGAGAATCTAACCGATTCAGATTTGAGTGAGTATGTTCGCGTTGCATCGGTAGCGGCTTCGATAACCTGCGAGCGGGCCGGTTGTGAACCACCGACATTGGCAGATCTCAACGAGATCCTCGACCAGAAGCATGCGTAGTCTTTAACCATGAACAACATCGACATGGATACCCTCAGCTTCGCCGGCAACATGCTGCTCGTCTTGATTGCCTTCACAATTGCGGCCGCCTGGGTAACCGCGCGCACTGCGCGAAGCAAGGGTTACAAGTTTTGGCTGTTCTTTGTGCTTTCGGTTCTTAGCTGGTTCATCACAGCGGTGGTCACGGTATTTCTCAAGCAAAGGGGTGTCGCAAACTCGAAGGTTCGGCTCAGCTCTGTGCTAATGATCACGGCCGGAGCGTTCATAGAATTTGGTGCCCTAAGCACTCTGCCGGCAATCGACCCAACACTAACCGACGAGCAGATCATGCTGGCCTTCATGGATTCCTCGGCTACCGGAACCCTGATCGTTGCCCTCGCCGGCGCACTACTAATAGTGGCCGGCGTGGCAAACGACAAGCGCTCGGCTGCCTAACCAATGGCTAGGCGCGCCAGTCTTCGACCTTCACTTCTTTGAGCCAATTCTCAAAGGTTCTGTTGCGAAGCACCGAGCGAGCACGCTTCTCGCGCATCAACTCAATGGCCTCCTCAGGATTCATTCCGTCGCGAATCAAGACCAGCGCCATGATTAGGCCCGAGCGGTTAATGCCCGCCTGACACCTGATCAGCACCTTCTTGCCGGCCTTCCAGTCGCGGTGAGCGGTGGAGACCAGTTCGTGCAAGTCGGCAGTGTCGAAGTCAGACATGTCGCCATCGTAGATTCCGTAGCGAAGCTCTTTGACAAACCAGTCGGCAGGCATGGCCCACGCATACATGGTCACGACAGTCTGAAACTCCTCGGGGGTGATCGGAGGTAGGTCGCTGCCGTAGCGCGCCTGCAGACGCAGGTCGTGCTCGTCATCGGTGCCGCCAAGCCAGAGTCCGGGCTTCACTTCATCCCAGGTATTTTCAGGCAGGTAAGGGCTCTGATCTGGGCGCTTGGCCATGTCAAGTGCTGCTAGAAAGTCGTCGATTGAGAGTGACTCTGGCTCTTTTGGTGTGTTTTCGTTCATGCCTAATTTGTAACAGGACCCTCTGACATTTGACGGCGTGCCGTTGAAGAGCAATGTCGCAGGGTGGGCGCATAGTTATCTTCCGTCTGAATTTGGGGATTCAATTTTTACGAGCGAAGGGGCTTTTTATGTCTGATTTCTGGGATTACCGCGGCTGGGAGCGCCACGAAGAGAGCAACGACTGGCAAGACATTCAGGGCGACAATCTTGAGTACCGTGCAGATGGTCTCGCGAATCGCGCGATCGCAAGTGGGCTCGATAAAGACAATCTCGACAAGACAATCACCTACATTGCTGCCGCTGCTGATATAAATCGCCAGATCGGTCGAATTCCAGAATTGGTTGATTGCCTGCAGATGCTCGCCGATTGCTACCTGCGTCAAGAGCGTGGCGAAGATGTTTTTGAAGTTGCCATCGAAGTCGAAAAGATTGCGCTAGAAAGCTTCAACGACCGCGCTCGCGCTAAGTCACTTCACCTTCAGGGCTACACGTTCTTCTTAAAGAAGCAATACTCAATCGCAGGCGACTTCTCTTCAAATGCCGCAGCGCTTTACGAATCGGCTGGCTGGCTAGATGACGCGTTTGCAACCTACGTTGCAGCCGGGCGTCTGTATCGCTGGCGAGGCGAGCGCTCGAAATCGATCGAAGCGCTTCAGAGCGCGCTTCGCGTTGCAATCGCTAATGAAGACATCGAGTGCATAGTCGAAGCAAAATCATGGATAGCCGTGATGCAGCTTCGAGTTTCACCAATTATCGACCTTGACGAGGCTGCAGAATTCATCGCTAAGGCGAAAGAGCAATCAACCATCGCTAAGGTAAAGAACATTACGCTGAGGCGACTAGATGCCGCTGATGCTTGGCTAAAGGTGCACACGGCACCGATAGACGCCGCAAGAAACTTCGACTTCTTGGCCGAGTATTGCCGCAGTGAAAAGCAGACCATCGATTCAACCGAGATGACCCTGGGTCGCGCCTACGCGCTCGGCGAGTTTGAGAACGGCGAAAAGTATGTTCAGGCACTTCGCTCGATTCTTGCCGTCATCGAAGAACTCGACTCAACCGTCGCCGTTCTCGAAGTTGTCGAACCCCTGGCTGCCTTCTATTCAGAATCGGGCCAGCACATCGACGCAGAGCAGGTATGGGTTCGAGGTCGAGCCATCGCCGAAAAGCGCGGCGAATCAGACGAGTCACTTCAGTATTTTGACCAGATGATTGCTCTCTGCATCTCGCAGTATGCAGACCCGAGTCGCGCTCTCGGTGCTCTAGAAAGCAAGTTGCCTAAGACCAACGAGAAACCACTCCCATACGTGTTTGAATTTGCGCTTGCCAAGAGTTATGCCGCAAACGACCGCACAACTGAGTCGCTAATCGTGATCGACCGAGCGCTTGAGAACATGCCTCAAGGCGAAACACCTTTGATGGCTTTTGCAGAATTGCACGAACTAAAGTGCGAACTCATGGCCAAGCAAGGAAACCAATCGGCAGTGAAGGC
>WLIA01000045.1 GCA_009702455.1 Actinomycetota bacterium
AGTTCGGTGCAACCGATCTGAGAGGAAGACTAATTAGTCTTCGACCGTCAAACCTGATTTGGGTAATGCCAACGCAGGAAGACCTCTAACCCGTGCCCGTTCAACAGAAAGGGCACGTCAGTGCAAAAGTTATTCAGAATAGTTTCAATTCTTGTAATTTCAATTTTCGCCACCGCTTCTTTGGCAGCTTGCGCGGCAACAACGACTGAATCGAATGAGATAACAGTTGTTGTTCACGACAGTGCTGTTATCTCGGATGCGCTGCTAAACGATTTCAAAGAGCAGACCGGAAACACCGTGACCATCATCCGTGGTGGTGATGCGGGTGCTATGACCAACAAGTTGGTGCTAACCAAAGATGAGCCGATTGCCGATGCGGTTTATGGAATCGACAACACCTTTGCGGGTGTGGCAGTTGACAACAATTTGATTGATGGCGAACTAACCGCAATCAACTACGGTGATGTCTGCATGAACTACGACCGGCTTTGGTTCTCGAAGCGCGAGCAAGCGGCTCCGGCTAACATCGCCGAATTGGTTGAGCCGCAGTTCAATGGCTTGACCGTTGTGCAGAACCCAAACACTTCATCTAGTGGTCTCTCGTTTCTTGCCGCCACCGTTGCCGTGTTTGGCGAAGACCGCTACAAGCAATACTGGCAACAGCTCAAAGACAACAACGTGAAAGTCACGGCAGGATGGGAAGACGCTTACTTCACTGACTTCAGCGGATCGAGTGGCAAAGGTGACTACCCGATTGTTCTGAGCTACTCGTCATCACCTGCCGCCGAGGTGCGCGAAGACGGGCTCAGCCAAACTGAGGCGTTGCTAGATAGCTGCTATCGCCAGACAGAGTTTGCCGGAGTGCTGAACAAGGCCAAGAACAAAGCCGGTGCCGAAGAGTTCGTGCAGTTCTTGCTTTCGAACTCATTTCAGTCGTCTCTAGCCGAGTCGATGTATGTCTACCCAATTGTTGAAGGCATCTCGCTTCCTGAGGCCTGGGAACAGTTCGCTCCCGTGACCGAACGGCCGGTGGGTGGCAACCTCGACTTGAACGCGAACCGGGAGCTCTGGCTGAAGGAATGGTCAGACATATTCGCCGACTAGCGCTCTGGGCGGTGCCGGCCGGCTTCTTGGCCGTGCTGTTCTATTGGCCGCTGGCTAGCATTGCCGCTTCGAGCTTTGGGCCGGCCTGGTTCGAGGTGCTCGCTCGCGAGGATCTTCAGCGCGCAATTTGGTTCACGCTCTGGCAAGCGGTGGTGTCGACAGTGCTGTGCGTGCTGATTGGTCTGCCGATTGCATTCGTGCTCTATCGGCGCAGGTTCTTTGGTTCGGTGCTGCTGCGCACAATTCTTGTAGTTCCGTTTGTTTTGCCGAGCATTGTGGTTGCTATTGCGCTGATTGACTTTCGTGAACTCTTCGGTGGCTCAACAATTCTTGTAATTCTGATTGCTCACGTCTTTCTCAACGTTTCGCTGGTGGTGCGAGTGGTTGGCACGGCTTGGGCGAATCTCGATAGTGAGACCGATGAAGCCGCTGAGATCGATGGTGCAGCGGGCATCAAGAGATTTGTCTTTGTCACGCTGGCTCAACTTCGACCGGCTGTCTTTTCTTCTGCGGCTTTAGTGTTTCTTTTTTGCGCGACCAGCTTTGCCGCAATTCTCACTCTAGGTGGCGGGCAGATTCAGTCAATCGAAACCGCAATTTACTTTGCACTCACGCAAAGACTCGATTTGCAAACAGCATCAGTATTGGCACTATTGCAAACTGTGATCACCGTCGCAGCTTTCGCAATTTCTCGAAAGGTCGGCAACGCGAGCTTTGTTGTTGAACTAACGGCTGATGCAAAAGAAACCGATGCTATTGGCAAACGCGACCTGCCGCTGGTGCTCGTTTCGCTGGCTTTCATTTTCTTGTTATTTGTAATTCCCCTTGGCTCACTTTTCGCTAAGGCATTCACGCGGGGTTCAGAATTCAGCCTGCAGGCATTCAGCGATCTCAGCGGCAAGGGTGCGCGCGATCTGCTCGACGTGACCGTGTTCGAAGCCGCTGCCAACTCGCTTAGAAACGCAGCAGTCGCCGCCGCCATCGCGATGTTCATCGGGGTGCTCGTGGCCTGGCTATTGGCACGAACCAAGAGCCGCTGGCCAGAGTTGTTTTTCATGCTTCCGCTTGGCGTCTCAAGCCTGGTGCTTGGCTTCGGTTACCTGCTCACCTTTGGCGGTGAGCCGCTGCCGCTAAGAGAAAGCTGGCTGGTTGTTCCGCTGCTTCAAGCCCTAATCACCGCCCCGCTTGTGGTGAGAATTACCCACTCTGCCCTGCTGTCGCTTGGCGAGAACACCCGAGATGCCGCCTCGAACGCAGGTGCCGACTCTTGGCAGATTTGGCGCTTCATCGAGACACCGAGCATTCGACCAGCTTTGGCCACAGCTCTCGGCTTCGCGCTGCTGTCTTCGCTCGGCGAATTTGGCTCTTCGGCACTTCTCGCCTATGCAGATCAAACCACCCTGCCGGTTGTCTTGATGAGGCTCATCTCTCGACCGGGCGAACAAAACTACGCCATGGCGATGGCGGCCAGTGTGCTGTTGATTGTGCTTGTTGTGCTGGTTGTTTCGGCTAGCGAACTAATTCGAACTCGACGCCGGCGCTCTTCAAGCGTTTAGAAATCACATCAATTGATTCTTGGTTCTGATCAATCAGAATGAAGCGCCTGCCGAGCGCGGCGGCAACTGCACCAGTTGTGCCAGAGCCCGCAAAGAAATCTAGAACCAAATCGTTTTCACGCGAAGAAGCTTGGATGACTCTGCGCAAGATTCCCTCTGGCTTTTGAGTTGGATAACCCGTCTTTTCTTTTCCGGTTGGCGAAACGATTGTGTGCCACCAAACATCGGTTGGCAGTTTTCCGCGAGCAACTTTTTCGGGAGTAACTAATCCGGGTGCCATATAGGGCTCGCGATCGACAGACTCGTTATCAAAGAAGTAGGTCTTCGGGTTCTTCACATAAACCAGAATCGTGTCGTGCTTAGACGGCCAACGATTCTTTGCTTTACCCCCGTAGTCGTAGGCCCAAATGATTTCGTTCAGAAAGCAATCGCGACCGAAAAGCGAATCGAGCAAAACCTTTGCGTAGTGCGCCTCGCGGTAGTCGAGGTGCAGGTAGAGCGTGCCGGTTTCGTGCAGCACCCGCCAGGCCTCTTCTAGTCGCGGCTCGAGAAAACTCCAGTAGTCGGCAAACTCGTCGTCATAGCTCAAGACCGTCTCACGGATGATCTCGTAGTGCTGCCCCTTGAAGCCAACCCGACCGCCGGTCTCGATTCGCTTGGTTGAGGTGCTGCCGCGAGCCTGAGTGCGCCCGGTGTTGAAAGGCGGGTCGATGTAAACCAGCTGCACCGAACCGTCTGCAATAGAGTTCAAGTGAGAGAGATTGTCTCCGAAAATTAGCTTGTTGGCTGGCACAAGAAAGAGATTAACAGCATGAACGTCAATGTAATTCACAATGCAGAGTTGAAGCGTCACGAGATCTGGCTAGACGACGAAAAGGTCGGGCATTCCGACTACAGCGTGCGCCCTGGTGAACTTCACCTCGTGCACACCGAGGTTGACCCAAATCACCGCGGCAAGAACCTCGCTGGCATCATGGTCGAAAGGCAGCTCGAAGACATCCGTGCAAACTTCGATGCCAAGGTGGTTCCGGTTTGCTCATACGTGGTGAAGTTCTTTGAAACTCACCCTGAGGTGCAAGACCTGCTGCTGAACCCGATTGACCAAGCGGCTGCAGCCTGCCAGATAAAACCTAAAGACGCCTAGCCCTGACTTTCTAGCGAGGGGTTAGACCAGTGCGTCTATAAAAGTTGTTACTAGCGCAAAAGTGGTCACGGTTTGAGAATTGACCTTTCGTTCATCACAGGCGCCGTTCAATCTACTCCCAGACAACTCCCATGCTTCAGGAACAGACTTAGCCCATGACCCAACCACCCGACGAACCAACGCTTGAGCTCGCGCAGCCCAAGACAAGCGTTCGTTTGGGGGCAAAGAAGCTGCAAGAAATCAAGCGCGGGCAAGACCTGATCGAAGCTCTTGGCTGGGCAAGCCTGGTGACAACCGTGGCAATCTTTTTGCTCAATGGCGGGCTGCAAGAAATCACCGACTTGGGCTCTGTGCTCTATGCGGTCACACGTCTCGCAGCGCTGCTCGCAACCAACCTGCTGCTAATCGACATTCTTCTCGTGGCGCGAGTATCTTGGCTCGACCGCTTCTATGGACACGACAGGGTAACGCTAGCCCACAAAAAACTTGGCAAGCCGATTCTCTACCTCGTGATTATTCACGTGCTCGCTTCGGTTACTCAGTTCTCGCTTCTATCCGGTGAAAACCTCATCAACGAGTTCATCGCGATGGTCACCTACACCCCAGACATAGTTACATCTGCGCTCGCATTCGCTGCGATGATCACGGTTGTTGTCACCTCGCTAAACATTTCACGAAAGCGCATGCCATACGAGGTGTGGCACATTTTGCACCTTTTGGCATACGCCGCAGTGCTGCTGGCAATTCCGCACCAGTTCTCACTTGGCAACGACATAAACTCGCAAGACTTTGCAACCTACTACTGGATAGCGCTCTACGTGTTTGTGCTCGCGAACATTGCGTGGTTCAGAATTCTCAAACCGCTGTTGCGAGCGATGACCTCAAAGCTCAAAGTTGAACGCATCGAGAGAACATCGAGTGATTCGATTTCGGTCTATCTCAGCGGAAAGAACATGAAGAAGTACAGAGCCGAAGCCGGACAGTTCTTTTTGTTTCGCGCACTGACCGCGCGAGGTTGGTTTAGGCCGCACCCGTTTTCAATGTCTGCCGCCTCGAACTCAAAACACGTTCGTTTCACAATTGGCTCACGCGGTGACGACACCGAGCAGCTTCAAGGAATTCAACCCGGAACGACGGTGCTTCTCGAGGGACCCTACGGAGTATTCACCGAGAGCCGTCGCACCAAAAAAGATGTAGTTCTAATCGCATCCGGAATCGGAATCCCGCCGATTCGCGCACTCGCCGAGTCGATCGTTGGGCACGAAGACGATGTCACCATCATCTACCGAGTTCGCGATGAGAAAGATGCGCCGCTAATGACCGAGACGCGCGAGCTGGCGCGCATCCGTGGATTCAAACTTGTGGTTCTAGCCGGCAAACGCGCAACACCAAACAGCTGGATGAGTGCTGGCCCAGAGGGTGCAACCGACCTAGACCGCCTGCTCGAGATAGCGCCACAGGTGAAAAACTCCGACGTTTATGTATGCGGGCCAACCGCCTGGACTCGCGCGGTTGAGCGCACTCTCAACCGAGCAGGCACCCCGAGACCGCAAGTGCACACAGAGGAGTATGCCTGGTGAGAGCTTCAACTAAAACGGCCATCTCGGCGATAACGTTCGGCGTACTTAGCCTGACCTACAACATCGGCGAGCAAACCCCTCTGACGAGTCACTCGTTCTCTGCGCCTAGCAACACTTCTTTGCCTTCAGCTACTGCCACGCAAAGCACACCCGGTGCGCCTGTGCTTACGCCTACCCCGGTTGAAACTTCAGCCGCGAAACCCACCACAACCGTGCCGCCAGTGGTGGTTGTAAAGCCAACCGTGCCTGCGGTTGCTGCAGCAAAAACAGTAGACGGATCAGTTGTTCAATCTGGTTATGGAAAGGTGCAAGTGCAGGTGACCAAGAGCGCTGGCAAGATTACTGACGTCACGATGTTGCTTGCTAACGCAACCGACGGTCGCTCAGCTGCGTTTAGTTATCTCATTCAGTATGCGATCGATGCCAACTCAAGCAACTTCGCAAACCTGAGTGGTGCGACATACACAAGCGAAGCCTTCAAGAAGTCACTCGACGCCGCACTCGCAAAGTTCTAATGACTGAGAATCGTTTCGATCGCATTGAGATGTGCATGGGCACTGGCTTTCGCTTTCAAGGTCAGAGCGCACTCGAAGCTGGTCCAACAGATTTGGCGCTTCAAGCGGCGTGCGCGATTTTGCACGAGGCCGATGCGATTTTCAGCACCTACAAACCCGAGTCATACATAAGCAAACTCGCCGCCGGAAAAACATCTGTCGCAGAGTGCCCAGCTGTTGTCGGTGAAGTCTGGGATGCCTGCGAAGAGTGGGAGAAACTCACCGACGGCTGGTTCAGCGCTTTTTCACCTGACCACACTTTTGATCCGAGCGGGCTGGTAAAAACCTGGGCGGCAAAGCGTGCTGCTGAATCTTTGATTGCCGCTGGCGTGACCGACTTCACACTGAACGCGGGTGGCGATGTCTACATCTCAGATGCTGCCAGCGCAGAATTCGATTGGCGAATCGGGCTTTCTAAACCACTTTCTATTGCCTCGGATAAAGCTGGCACGCTGGCGGTCATCGACCTGAAGGGCAGCGGGTTTAGGGCGGCCGCCACCAGTGGCTCTGCAGAACGCGGCAACCACATCTGGAACCCTAAGTCAGCCGGTCGTGAATTTGCCACCGAGTTGCTTCAGATCACTGTGGTTGCCCGAGATTTGGTTGAGGCCGATGTTTGGGCGACAGCCGCATTTGCGCAGGGCCTGGCCTCGATGGCCAGAATCGACGCAAACGAGCATCTAGAGGCCATCTGCATTCTGGCCGACGGTCAGATTGCCGCAACCACCGGCTTTGCCGCCCTTATTGCCAGAGACTAGGCGCTGACTCTTTCACTCTCGGCAAGAGCGAGCTCTTGGCCCAGTCGGCTACCCACTTTGGCAACGCTGGCCGCTCTCCGCCAAAGTCGATGGCCTCGAGCACCTCGGCAGGGCTCACGATTCCACGCGGGTTCTTGAGAAAGCGAATGCGCACAATGGCACGGGCATAGATCTCGCCCTTCACAACGAAGCGCTGCTCAAAATAGAAAGCCTCGTCATCCCAGCCGATGACCTTGGTTTCGAGGTCAAAGAGTTGCCACGGTGTCAGCGACTTTCTAAAAGTGATGTTCGAAGCCACAACCACCGGATACCACTTGCGCGCTTTCCACTGCGGCCAAAGATTGCTTCGCATTGCCTGGTCGTAGCGGCCGATGTCGAGCAGGGTGAGAAAAATGCCGTTGTTCATGTGCATGTAGATGTCGAGATCGGTTGGCCAAACTCTGAAGGTTCGAGTTGCAACCGCACCCAGTTCGAGTTTTGAACGCGAGCGCCAAGACAGCGACTGCCAAAGCAGTCGTAACCACATATTCAATTGGCGATTACCAGATGGTTACGCGCTGAGACTCTTCGAGCCACAACTTGTCACCAGGCTTTACATCGAACGCCTCGTAGAACGAATCAAGGTTGCGAACAATCTGGTTGCAACGGAATTCATTCGGTGAGTGCGGGTCGGTAGCCAAACGCTGAATCACGATTTCGTCGCGACCCTTTCCGCGCCATGCCTGACCCCACGACAAGAACAAACGTTGCGCGCCGGTGTAACCGTCGATAACTTCTGGTTCTTTACCGTTCAAAGAATTCATGTATGCCTTGTAAGCGATTGAAAGACCACCGAGGTCACCGATGTTTTCACCGATTGTGAGTTCACCGTTCACCTTGTGCGAGTCATCGAGCTGCGC
>WLIA01000046.1 GCA_009702455.1 Actinomycetota bacterium
AAGGGACTCAGCGCAGACACAGCCCTCGTCGTGGCTGCCGAGTTGACCGAGAGAGATGCGCTCAAGGCTCACGCAGAAGCCGAACTGGGCATCGACTCTGGGCAACAGGTTAGCCCCGGTCAAGCGGCAATCTCGTCATTCATCTCGTTTGCACTCGGATCACTTTTGCCACTTGTGGCAATTACCGGACCGTGGATTGATTTCAGAATTCAGGCCACAATTTTCGCAGTCGTTCTGTCTCTTGCAATTACGGGATTCGTCGGAGCAAAGATCGGTGGAGCTAAGAGCGCTAAGGCCGTGCTGAGAAACGTTGTTGTTAGCGCTCTAACAATGGGTGTCACCTATGCCATCGGCAGCCTTGTCGGCTCGGTTCACTTCTAACTAGATAAACTCGCATCGTGAGCAAGTACGAGAAACTCGATGTGGCACTTATTGGCGCCGGCATTATGAGCGCGACCCTCGGAGCTCTCTTGCTGCAGTTAAACCCAAAACTCAAGATTTCAACTTTCGAGAGACTCGAAGACGTGGGACTCGAATCTTCTAACCCCTGGAATAACGCTGGCACCGGTCACGCAGCTCTGTGCGAGCTCAACTACATGCCCGATTCAAAAGACGGCTCGCTTCCTGACCCGTCGAAGGCAATTGCCATAAACGAACAGTTTCAAC
This sequence comes from Actinomycetota bacterium, assembly GCA_009702455.1. Classification (GTDB taxonomy): domain Bacteria; phylum Actinomycetota; class Actinomycetes; order Actinomycetales; family Microbacteriaceae; genus Rhodoluna. The sequence continues at coordinate 667 of WLIA01000046.1, forward strand.
TCAGTCGCCAGCTCTGGGCATCCTTTGTAAAACTGGGGGTATTGAAAGAGCCCGGGTCATTCATAAAGTCAACTCCGCACATGACTTTCGTTAGAGGTCACAAGGATGTTGATTATCTAAAGAGACGCGCTCAGGTGCTTGCCAAACAACCACTGTTCGCCGGTTTCGAATTCTCGACCGATCACAAGAAAATTGCTAGCTGGGCACCCCTGCTGGTTGAGCAGCGCGATAAAGCCGACGTCATAGCCGCTACGAAAATCAACTCGGGAACCGATGTGAACTTCGGCGCAATTACAGAACAGCTTTTCGACCACCTGAAGAGTCAGAAATCAAAACTGCACTTGAACAGTGAAGTGACATCAATTAGAAGAGTCAACGATGGCTGGCATCTCACGATCAAAAATCGCGAAACACGAAAAAAGAGTTACGTGGAATCAAAGTTTGTATTCGTTGGAGCCGGCGGATGGGCGCTAAAGCTACTGCAGAAAGCTGGCATACCTGAAGCCAAGGGCTACGGACTGTTTCCGGTAAGTGGTTCTTTTCTTCAAAGCGATAACCAAAATCTTGTCGCCAAGCATCAGGCAAAGGTTTACAGCCAGGCTTCGGTCGGAGCGCCGCCGATGTCAGTTCCACATCTTGACACCAGGGTCGTCGACGGAAAGTCGAGTCTGCTTTTTGGTCCGTATGCGGGAGCAATTCCAAAATTTCTCAAGTACGGATCTGTTCTCGACCTGCCACTAGCAATTAGGCCATCGAACATAAGGCCATACCTGTCTGTGGCATTAAGGAATCTTTCGCTAATCAAGTATCTGGTGGTCGAGCTAACCAAATCGAAGAGCCAGCGTTTTCAAGCTCTCAAGGATTTCATGCCAAGCGCAGACCCGGCCGATTGGCAACTGATTGTGGCCGGTCAACGTGCTCAGGTAATCAAGCGTGATAGTCAGGGCAACGGAACACTGCAGTTTGGCACAGAAGTTGTCAGCTCTGCAGATGGAACAATCGCCGGTCTCCTTGGTGCATCGCCTGGCGCATCCACATCTGTTCACATCATGCTTGAGGTTCTAGAAAAGTCATTTCCAAATGATTTCGTTGGCTGGCAGAAGAAACTGAACAAACTGATTCCGTCACTCGGCAAGAAGCTAAATGAGAACCCAGCGCTAGCAAAAAAAGTGCTTGCCGATACCGCAAGAACGCTGAAACTGAAAGGTTAGCAAGGCACCTTGGTGGACGATACTGGGTTCGAACCAGTGACCCCTTCCATGTCAAGGAAGTGCGCTACCACTGCGCCAATCGTCCGGTAATCGACGGGACTAGACCCGTCTGCCTAAGTCTACGTGCAGTGATGTAGCAATCTCAACTTCAAGCGTCGAAGCCATGAATTCGCCTATTCTTGAGAGCATGGCCAGAAAGTTTCGCACCTTTGCAAGCATTTCAAAAGGTCAGTCCAAGTGGCTAGGAAACGCACTCAGAAACGAAACCACGGGCGGTGTTCTTCTTCTCGCAGCGGCATTATTCGCAATTATATGGGCAAACATTGACTACAGCTCATACAGCCAGATCAAAGATATAAAGGTTGGTCCTAGCGAGCTGAACCTAGAGCTATCTCTAGGAAAGTGGGCCGCCGATGGTCTGCTCGCCATATTCTTCTTCGTTGCCGGTCTCGAACTCAAGCATGAACTGACGCACGGCTCGTTGCGCGATCGATCCATAGCAGCAGTGCCAATAGCAGCTGCAATCGGTGGAATGGTTGTGCCGGCTTTAATCTTTACCGCATTCAACTTCAATCAACCGAGTTCTGCCGGCTGGGGAATTCCAATGGCGACCGACATCGCGTTTGCCCTCGCCGTACTCGCGGTCGCCGGGCGGGCGCTGCCAATTGAACTTCGTGCGTTCTTGCTGACTCTTGCTGTAGTTGATGACCTCGGTGCGATTCTTGTGATCGCGGTTTTCTACACGGCTTCGCTGAAACTGCTCGCACTCCTCGCGGCAATCGGCGCGCTTGTTCTCTTCGCAATTCTTCAGAAGCGAAACGTGAAGGGTTGGTTCATTTATCTTCCGCTGGCCGCCCTTATTTGGTATCTGGTTCACGAGAGCGGAATCCATGCAACTGTCGCCGGCGTTGCGATGGGTTTGCTGATGAACCTAAAACAATCTGATAGGGCGATGCAGACCATCCACCCGATCTCGGCTGGCTTCGCCGTTCCAGTCTTTGCCTTCTTTACCGCTGGAGTTTTCATTGAGGGAGTTTCAATCACGGATGTGACCAGCTCACCAGTTGCCCTCGGAATCATCGTTGGTCTGGTGATCGGAAAGCCAATTGGCGTTGTCGGCGTTGCCTGGTTGATGTCACGCTTCACTAAAGCCACTTTGACCGCTCAACTTAATTGGTGGGATATCGCGGCAATCGGCTCGTTGTCTGGCGTAGGTTTTACGGTTTCGCTGTTAATAAACGAACTGGCGTTCAAGCAAAACGAGCAACTGGCTTCGATGGGAACTCTGGCGGTTTTGATTGCGTCAACAATGGCAGCGGTGCTGGCTGTAATTGCGCTGCAGGTTCGTAAAAAGGCCCGCGCTAGAAATTAGTGACTTTGCCTCGATTGGAGGTGAAGACGGGATTTGAACCCGTGTAGACGGCTTTGCAGGCCGCTGCCTCGCCTCTCGGCCACTCCACCGTGCTTGCAGACAAGAGAACTGCCCTCTGCGAGCGGATGACGAGATTCGAACTCGCGACCCCAACCTTGGCAAGGTTGTGCTCTACCAACTGAGCCACATCCGCATGTCTTGTTTCCAAGACTTCGCTACTCTAACCCAAAATTCGCCAAAATCGCAACATTAGATAGCCTGTCAAGGTGTTGTCGATCAGCCTTGAGAACCCAGCCGAAGTGGTGCTGGCCATCGTTTTCGTTGTAGTCGCCTTCACAGCATTCGCCGGCACTTTCGTTCTTGCTATTGCCTATGTCTATTCAAACGTGTTCGAAAAGTGGCCCGAATACACGACCAAAAAGCGCTTGCAGGTAACCAGAAACATTTTGGTAGCGCTTCTCGTTATAGCAACCCTGGCTTGGCTCGCCTCGAATCGTTAGCCTCGATCGGCACCGAACGCGTAAGCCTCTTCGCCGTGAACCACCGTGTCGATGCCGGCAATCTCGTCTTGCGCCTTGACTCTGAAGCCGATGGTCTTCTCGATGAGAAAACCGATGATGAGCGCGAGCACGAAGCTGTAGACCAGAACCGCAACGGCGCCAAGAGCTTGCATTGCGAGTTGGTGGAACCCGAATCCGAACGCTGCGCCAACGCCGTTGCCGAACAGGCCAATCCAAAGAGTTCCAACCATTCCACCAACTAGGTGGATGCCGACTACATCTAGTGAGTCATCGAAACCGAGCGCGAACTTGAGATCGATTGCAAGTGCGCAAAGAGCACCTGCCACCAAACCGAGAGCTATCGCCCAAACCGGGTCGAGCACTGCGCAGGCGGGAGTGATTGCAACGAGACCGGCAACCGCGCCAGAGCCAGCACCGATCGAAGTTGCCTTGCCGTGCTTGAGTTTCTCAACCACAATCCATCCGAGCATTGCTGCCGCGGGAGCTGCGATTGTGTTGATGAATGCAAGCGAGGCGACACCATCGGCTGCAACTGCTGAGCCGGCGTTGAAGCCGAACCAACCGAACCAAAGAAGCGAGACGCCCAGAAGGGTTAGCGGCACGTTGTGAGGCTGATTGATGCCCTTGCTGAAGCCAAAGCGCTTGCCGAGAATTATCGCGAGGGCGAGTCCGGCGGCTCCTGCGTTGATGTGAACTGCCGTTCCACCGGCAAAGTCGATGACGCCTAGGTTGTAAACAATCCATCCCCCATCGACAACTTTTCCGTCTTCGACAGTGAAGTTGAATACCCAGTTAGCGACCGGAAAGTAAACAACTGTTGCCCAAACCCCGGCGAAAATCATCCATGCGCCGAACTTGGCTCTGTCTGCAATCGCGCCAGAAATGAGTGCGACCGTAATGATCGCAAAAGTTGCTTGAAAGGCAACGAACGCCAGCGACGGATAGGCCGTGCCCGAGGCAAACAGGGCATCCCCGACAGGATTGACCGAATCCTTGACCTGCTGGGTCAAGCCCAAAAAGCTAGTGTCGATGCCGAACCAGCCGTCTACTCCATAGAAGGTTGCGCTCCCGCCATTCGAGAATGACATGGCGTAGCCATACAGAACCCAGAGAACGGCGATAAGACCGAGAGACCCGAAGCTCAGCATCATCATGCTGACTACGCTCTTAGCCTTGACCATGCCGCCATAGAAGAAAGCCAGACCTGGTGTCATCAGCAAAACTAAAGCTGCAGAGATAAAGATGAACGCTGTGTTGCCTTGATCCATTTGGAGCCTCTTTCGACAAGGGATTCGTGTTGCCATAAATCTGTCGATGCGAAGTTTCAGAAAGTGGAACGACTTGTTTCAAGTTTGTAAAAAGAATTAAGCCCCGAGAGCTCCTAAACGAGAGATCGCTCGCAGGTATTTCTTTCGATATCCACCGGCAACGTGGTCGGCACGAAAGACCTTGGTTAGGTCAATTCCTGAACCACGGATGGGGATTTGCATCTCATAGGCCCTGTCTATGAAACTCACAAATCTCAGCGCGGCGGCCTGGTCATCAAGCACGTGGGCGCCGGTGATGCCGATTCTTGAGACACCCTCGATCAATAGACCGTACTTTGATGGATGAACTTTCGACAGGTGCACGAGGAGAGAGTCGAATGAATCGAGTGACGCATTCTTCGTTTGTTGCAGCCACTCTTCTATGTCGGCATCGCTCTTAGGGTCGAGCGAAACTTCGGTTGGTCTATGCCTATGATCTTCGCCGTCAATTCGCAAGATTGTGAATCGTTCTGAGATGCCGTGAATTTCTCTCGCGAAGTCTTCGGCGGCGAAACGACCCTCACCTAGTGCAGAAGGAGGTGTGTTCGAGGTTGCGGCGAACCGAGTGCCACTCGCACTTAGCTCGTTCAAGAGACGAGACATGATCATTGTGTCTCCCGGATCATCGAGCTCAAACTCGTCGATGCAAATCAACTGGTACTTCGACAAAGCCTCTTTTGCCGAAGCAAATCCGAGAGCACCGATCAGGCTTGTGTAAGCGATGAAAGAACCGAAGGCTTTCTTGCCGCGAAATGCGTGAAAGGTAGCTGCCAAGAGGTGGGTTTTTCCGACGCCGAAACCGCCATCCAAATAGATGCCGAGCTTTTCGGGTTCGGTCTGGCCTCTAGAAAAGAGCGATTTCTTGACCGACTTGCCGAGCGCGAAAGCTTTGGCAACTTCTGATGCCACGGCCTGCGAGGAATACTCGGCGTGCGGGATGTAGTTCGTGAAGCTCGAACTCTCGAATTCTCGCGGCGGAACGAGATCTGAGAGCAACCGGGCGGTTGTCGGAGAAGGATTGCGCTCTAAGAGCGATGAAAACACGCTGTTTCTTGCCAATTCTTACCTCTGGTCTAGCGTGAATGGAAATCTTTGTTTAGCCTAGATGAGTAGCAACAAAACTGCACAGAAGGACATGAAATGCCAGCTCCCCTAGATAACTCACCAAAAATTCAGCAGTACGCCCATCCGGACGCATTAGTGAGCACAGAATGGTTGGCTGAGAATCTCGACACCCCTGGCGTTGTGGTTGTTGAATCAGACGAGGATGTCTTGCTCTACAGCACGGGGCACATTCCGGGTGCAGTCAAGATCGACTGGCACACAGACCTCAACCACGCAGTGTTGCGCGACTACCTAGACGCCGAGCAATTCGCAGAGCTTCTATCTTCAAAGGGCATCGACCGCGACACCACAGTGGTTCTCTACGGAGACAACAAAAACTGGTGGGCTGCCTACACGCTTTGGGTCTTCAAACTATTCGGCCACCCAGACGTTCGCCTACTCGATGGCGGCAGGGATGCGTGGATCTCCGAAGGACGCGAACTAACCACCGGCGCTACGAACTCGGCGCGAGCCAACTATCCGGTTTCTCCACGAAACGACGAGGAGATCAGAGCGTATCGCGATGATGTTCTCGCGCATCTTGGCAAGCCACTTGTTGACGTTCGCAGTCCAGCGGAGTACTCGGGTGAAACAACTCAGTTGCCAAACTTTCCAGACGAAGGCGCGCTTCGCGGCGGACACATCCCAGGGGCGGCCTCTATTCCTTGGTCAAAAGCAGCCAACGAAGATTCAACATTTAGACCTGTCGACCAACTTCGTGCCTTGTATCTAGACCAAGAGCAACTCGACCCAAACGAAGAGACGATTGCCTACTGCCGCATTGGTGAAAGATCGAGTCACACCTGGTTTGTACTCAAGTACCTCCTTGGCTTCAAGGACGTCAAGAACTACGACGGCTCGTGGACCGAATGGGGCAGCTTGGTTGGCGTGCCAATTGTTAAGGGAACCGCGCGCGTTTAGTTAGCGTATTCTCAAACCGTGCAACTAACCGAAAAAGCAATTGAAATTGCTAGCGACTTCTCTGCTCTAGAGGGCAACGACAGGTTAGAACTGCTAATCGAGATCTCTGACCAACTGCCCGCATTGCCAGAACGCTACGCAGATCACCCCGAATTGCTCGAACGAGTAGAAGAGTGTCAATCGCCGGTTTACCTTTTCGTTGAGATCGACAATGGAGTGGTCGAAATTTTTCTAACCGCACCACGCGAAGCACCCACTACACGCGCGTTCGCCGGCATCTTGCACGCTTCGCTTAGCGGTCATACCGTCGATACGGTCTTGAACTTTGACGACAACTACCCATCGATGCTTGGTATCACCGAACTCGTTAGCCCCCTGCGAATGCGCGGAATTCGAGGAATGCTGGCCCGAATCAAGCGCCAGGTGCGAGAGAAAGCCTGATCTCTTTGGCCA
>WLIA01000047.1 GCA_009702455.1 Actinomycetota bacterium
ACTTACGACGCAGGCAATATCCAGGTTCTCGAAGGGCTTGAGGCCGTTCGAAAGCGTCCGGGAATGTACATCGGCTCCACTGGTCCGCGTGGTCTTCACCACCTCGTTTATGAGATCGTCGATAACGCAGTAGACGAATCACTCGCAGGTCACTGCGACACAATCAACGTAACCATCACCAAGGATGGCTGGATTCGCTGTGAAGACAACGGTCGAGGAATTCCAGTTGCAGAGCACCCGACCGAAAAGAAATCAACTCTAGAAGTTGTGCTCACCGTGTTGCACGCCGGAGGAAAATTTGGCGGTGGCGGTTACGCGGTGTCGGGTGGTTTGCACGGCGTGGGCGCATCCGTGGTCAATGCACTTTCGACTGAGCTTCGAGCTGTCGTAGCTCGCGACGGACACTTCTGGACGCAACAGTTCAAGATGGGTGTTCCAACCGGAAACGTAAAGAAGGGTCCGGTTTCTGACACCACCGGAACCGTGATCGAGTTCTTGGCGAACCCAGACATTTTCGAAACCGTCGAGTACGACTACGAAACTCTGCGTCAGCGTTTTCAGCAGATGTGTTTCTTGAATAAAGGTTTGCAAATCAGCTTGTTCGACGAGCGCAATGGTCGCGAAGATGTTTATTTGTATGAGCGCGGTTTGCAAGACTATGTCGAATATTTGAACAACACCAAAAAAGTTGAAATCGTAAATCAAGAAATCATTTCTTTCGAAACCGAAACGAAAGAAAAGAACATGTCTGTCGAAATTGCGATGCAGTGGACAAACGGCTACAACGAGTCGGTTCACACTTACGCAAACACGATTAACACTCACGAGGGCGGAACCCACGAAGAAGGCTTTCGTGCGGCGCTAACTTCACTGTTAAACAAGTACGCTCGCCAAACAAATTTGCTTAAAGAAAAAGACGAGAACCTAACCGGTGACGACTGCCGCGAAGGCCTAACCGCCGTTATCTCGGTGAAGATTTCTGAGCCGCAGTTCGAGGGTCAGACCAAGACCAAGCTCGGCAACACCGAGGTAAAGGCGTTCGTTCAGAAGGTGGTCAACGAGCAACTCGGCGACTGGCTTGAGCGCAACCCGAACGTTGCCAAAGACATTATTCGCAAGGCGATTCAGGCAGCTTCTGCCCGCCAGGCTGCCCGCAAGGCCCGTGAGGCCACGCGTCGCAAGGGCTTGCTCGAATCTGGCGGCATGCCAGGCAAGCTGCGTGACTGCTCGAGCCGCGACCCGGTGCGCTCAGAGATCTACATCGTTGAGGGTGACTCGGCTGGCGGTTCGGCAATGCGTGGTCGCGACCCAGAGACTCAGGCGATTTTGCCGCTACGCGGAAAAATCTTGAACGTCGAACGCGCGCGTCTCGACCGCATGCTTGCCAACACAGAAGTTCAAGCAATCATCACCGCTTTCGGAACCGGCATCGGTGGGGAGTTCGACATCAACAAGGCTCGCTATCACAAGTGCGTTTTGATGGCCGATGCCGATGTCGACGGTCAGCACATTCGCACGCTTCTGCTGACGTTCTTGTATCGACACATGCGACCGTTGATTGATCACGGATTTGTATATCTTGCGCAGCCACCGCTATTCCGCATCAAGTGGTCGAACGCGCCGCACCAATATGTTTACAGCGATGAAGAACGCGACCGTGCGCTTGCCGAAGGCCAAGCCGCCGGAAAGAAGATTCCAAAAGAGAATTCGATTCAGCGTTACAAGGGTCTCGGTGAAATGGACTACGACGAGCTTTGGGACACCACCATGGATCCGGCGAAGCGAACCTTGCTTCAGATAACACTCGATGATGCAGCGCGTGCCGACGCAATTTTCAGCACACTGATGGGCGATGACGTAGAAGCGCGTCGAACCTTTATTCAGCAAAACGCAAAAGACGTTCGCTTCCTAGACATCTAAGAAAAGCGAAAAAGGCAGAAGACTCATGGCAGACGAAGAAGTAACCACTACCCCACACGACAACATCGAGCAGGTCGACCTTCAGGTCGAAATGCAGCGAAGCTATCTCGACTACGCGATGAGCGTTATCGTGGGTCGCGCGTTGCCAGACGTGCGCGACGGATTGAAGCCGGTGCACCGACGCGTGATCTACGCGATGTATGACGGTGGCTACCGACCAGACAAGCAGTTCAGCAAGTGCTCTCGCGTAGTCGGTGACGTTATGGGGCAGTTTCACCCGCACGGAGACGGCGCGATTTACGACACCCTCGTTCGCCTGGTTCAAGACTGGAACCTTCGCTACCCGCTAGTAAACGGCCAGGGAAACTTCGGCTCACCTGGCAACGACCCAGCAGCCGCCCCGCGTTACACCGAGTGCCGCATGGCAACACTGGCCCTCGAAATGGTTCGCGACATCGACGAGAACACTGTTGATTTTCAAGACAACTACGACGGCCGCACCCAAGAGCCGACCATCTTGCCGAGCCGCTTTCCGAACCTGCTGGTCAACGGCTCGATCGGCATCGCCGTCGGCATGGCAACCAACATTCCGCCGCACAACCTGCGCGAAGTCGCAGCGGGTGCTCAGTGGTACCTGAAGAACCCCGAGGCAACCAACGAGCAACTGCTCGAAGAACTTCTCAAGGTTGTCTCTGGCCCAGACTTTCCAACCGGCGCAGAGATTCTCGGTCGCAGCGGAATCGAAGCCGCATACCGCACCGGTCGCGGCTCAATCACTATGCGCGCGATTGTCAACGTTGAAGAGATTCACAACCGCACCTGCCTAGTTGTCACCGAACTTCCTTATCAGGTAAACCCAGACAACCTCGCCGAGAAGATCGCCGAGCTTGTGAAGCTCGGAAAACTTACTGGCATCGCAGACATCCGTGATGAGACTTCTGGTCGAACCGGTCAGCGTTTGGTAATCGTGTTGAAGAAAGATGCCGTTGCAAAGGTTGTTTTGAACAACCTGTTCAAGATGACACCGCTGCAAGAAAACTTTTCGGCGAACATGCTCGCGATTGTCGATGGTGTGCCGCGCACGCTAAGTCTCGACGGGTTCATTCGCGAGTGGGTCAACCACCAGGTTGAAGTCATCGTTCGTCGCACGCAGTTTAGATTGCAGAAGGCCGAAGAACGCGCACACATTTTGCGCGGCTACCTAAAGGCGCTTGACGCGCTCGATGCAGTTATCGCTTTGATTCGCAAGAGCGCAACCGTCGAAGACGCGCGCGACGGTTTGATCAAGTTGCTTTCGATTGATGAGCTTCAGGCTCGAGCAATTTTGAACATGCAGTTGCGTCAGCTTGCCGCACTAGAGCGCCAGAAGATTATCGATGAAGCCGCCGAGCTCGAAGCATTGATTCTTGACTACAAGGCGATTCTCGCCGACCCTGCACGTCAGCGCACAATCATCAGTGATGAGTTGGCTGAGATCACCGACAAGCACGGAGACGAGCGTCGCTCGAGAATTGTCGCCGGTCTAGATGGTGACGTAACCAAAGAAGACCTGATTCCTGAAGAAGAGATGGTCATCTCGCTCACTCGAGGTGGCTACATCAAGCGCACCAAGAGCGATAACTACCGCTCGCAGCACCGCGGCGGCAAGGGCGTGAAGGGCGCATCGCTTCGCGCAGACGACGTGGTCGAGCACTTCTTCGTGACCACCACCCACCACTGGCTGCTGTTCTTCACCAACAAGGGGCGGGTTTACCGTGCCAAGGCGCACGAGGTGCTCGAGGCCGGTCGCGACACCAAGGGTCAGCACGTGGCTAACCTCTTGGCCCTGCAGCCAGACGAGCAGGTGGCTTCGGTTCTAGATATCAAGGATTACAACCAAGCGCCATACCTGGTTCTGGCCACCCGCAAGGGCTTGGTTAAGAAAACCGAACTCACGCAATATGACACCGCACGCAGCGGTGGAATCATCGCAATCAAGTTGCGCGAAGACGACGAGTTGATCGACGCAATGTTGGTCAACGAAAACGACGGAATTCTTCTTGTTTCGCGCAAGGGAATGTCGGTTCGTTTCTCTGCATCGAACGAGAGCTTGCGACCAATGGGCCGCGACACCTCTGGCGTGATGGGCATGAGCTTTAGAAAGGGCGATGCCCTGCTGAGCGCATCCGTGATTAATGACGTCGAAGGCGCATTCGTGTTTGTAGTGACCGAGGGTGGATATGCAAAGCGCACATCGGTCGATCAGTACCGCGCACAAAACCGTGGCGGTCTTGGAATCAAGGTTGCGAAACTCGAAGAGAAGCGCGGCGACTTGGTTGGCGCACTAATCGTTGCCGACGACGACGAAGTTCTCGTCGTTCTCGAGAGCGGTAGAGTGGTTCGATCTGCGGTGGCCGAGGTTCCTGCAAAGGGACGTGACACAATGGGTGTGGTTTTCGCTCGCTTCGATGAGGGCGACAGCATTCTCGGATTAGCTCGCAACACCGAGCGCAATCTAGATGTAACCGATGAGACAAAGGAAGAAGCACAATGAGCAATTTCATCTCAAGAGCAGCTAAGCGCAACGTTTCGCCCGTGAAGCAAGTGAAGCTAAAGCTTGTTCACATCGACTTCTGGTCTGCGGTTCGAAACGGATTTATGGTGACGCTGGCGATGGGAATCGCAACCGTGGCCGGCTTCTTTGTGATCTGGGCGATTCTCAGCAGCACCGGCCTCTTTGGTTCGTTGAACAGTTTGCTAAACACCGCTTCAGGTGACGCTGCGCAGGTAGACATTGCACAGACCCTCAGCCTGCCTCGCGTTCTTTCTTTTGCCGGCACTCTTGCCATCGTCAACATCGTCGGTGGAACACTTTTGTCTGGCCTTTCGGCAGTGATTTTCAATATCATCGCCCGGCTATCTGGCGGCATCAGGGTTGGCTTCACCAACGAATAGGGTTTGACCTCTAGGGCCGGCACGACTATTCTTAACAAGGCTCTTGGGCCTATAGCTCAGGTGGTTAGAGCGCTTCACTGATAATGAAGAGGTCGGAGGTTCAAGTCCTCCTAGGCCCACCAAGCAGCCGCTTCATTGTCTAGAAACAGATCGTGAAGAAAGCAACAAAACCCGCAAGGGGACTTAGCTCAGTTGGTAGAGCACCTGCTTTGCAAGCAGGGGGTCAGGGGTTCGACCCCCCTAGTCTCCACAAAAAGAACTCCTTCCAGAAATGGAAGGAGTTTCTTTTTACCGAATCGGAGGCAAGATGATTGCAGTTCTGCCCGGCTTCCTCGCCGGCCTCAGCCTGATTGTCGCCATTGGTGCACAAAACGCATTCGTCATTCGCCAGGGACTAACCAAGAAGCACGTTCTCACTGTTGTGGCAATCTGCGCGATTTCAGACGCACTGCTAATCGCCCTGGGTGTTGCCGGGCTTGGCGCGGCAATCGCGGGTTTACCGTGGTTGCTAGAGGCCATTCGGTGGTTTGGCGTTGCCTACCTAACCTGGTTTGCCATCAGGTCAATTCGTTCTGCCATCAAGCCGGGTGTGCTCGATAGCAACGGTTCGGCAAGCGGTTCGAAGAAGAAGGTCGTCGCAACAGCCCTTGCTCTCACGTTTTTAAACCCGCACGTTTATCTGGACACCGTGATTTTGCTCGGTTCGATAGGCAATCAATTTGCAGAGGATCGCTGGTTCTTTGCAGCCGGTGCAATGACGGCGAGTTTCGTTTGGTTCACATCAATCGGTTTCGGAGCCAAGGCGGCATCCCGTTTTATGTCGAAGCCAATCTTCTGGCGAGTGCTCGACAGCATTATCGCCGTGATCATGATCACGATTGCGCTGTATTTGGCTTTCGCCAAACTGGGCTAGCGCGAGGCTAGACCCGCAGCAGCTTCAAGCAGCACCAGCGCGGCGAGCCGAACCGTGCGACCATCTGGCGCGTCGGCCGTGACATCGACCTCAGTGATGTCGATAGATTTCACGAGCTTGCTCCAGCCTGCAAGGTAGGCGAACTGCCGAAGTTCATCAGCGCTGATTCCGCCCGGCGCTGCTGCAGGGCAACCTGGCACCGCTGCGCGATCGCAAACGTCGACGTCGAAATCAACGTGCACGCCGGCTGAACCGGCACCCGCAATCGAGATCGCCTCGGCCCAGATGTCTTCGACCGAACGACGACGCAATTCGCTTCTTGCAATGACACGGATGCCGAGCTCTTGAGCGCGCTGAGCATAAGCCGGCGAGTTAGAGAAATCGGCGATGCCGATTTGCACGATTCGCTTGGGGTTCAAGCCGGCTTCGATGAGGCGGCGAACCGGCGAACCGTTGCTGATGCCGTCACGCAAATCGTGATGGGCGTCGAGCGTGATTAACCCGGCGTTCGATAGGTCGGTGCCGAAAACTCCGCGAGCTACGGCAAAGGTGATTGAGTTATCGCCGCCGAGTGCAACCGCGAGTCGTGACTTGGCTGCGACAGAAGCCATTGCCGATGTGCGCTGCTCACCCTCGATCGAGTCTGGCGACTTCACGTCGCCAAGGTCGCTGACCTTCAGCGTTGCAATGTCGAGACGGCGAGTTGCGTTGTATGTCGAGTAACGCAGCAGTGCCTTGCGAATCGCTGCAGGGGTTTTGTGCGCTCCGGTTTTCGAAATCGATGTCTTGTGCGCCGGAACACCGAACACGCTGATGTCAGCATTCGACGAGTTCGACTGCAACCAAGTTGCGGCACGAGGCCATAGTGCGTCTTCGCTCACGGTGTTCCTAATCTGTTCGACAACTCTTCGGGTGCGAATCTAACTCGCTCTGTCTAAATGCTAGAGCCATTGGTGCGACCGGATGCCCAGACGGGTCGAAACAAAGGCGCTTTGAGTTGCGCGGAACCCAGATGTGAAGTGAAATAGCCTAATGAACACAATGTCTGGTGCAGCTCGCGGCCCGCTCAGCGCCGCTCGAGGATCACAACTAACCGCTCAGGGATGGCCACAAGAGGCAGCCCTGCGAATGCTGCACAACAATCTCGACCCTGCCGTGGCCGAGCATCCAGAAGAGCTAATTGTTTATGGTGGCAACGGTAAGGCCGCGCGAAACTGGCAGAGCTTCGATGCGATGGTGAAGACGCTAACTCACCTCAAGAACGACGAGACCATGCTCGTGCAATCTGGAAAACCGGTTGGTGTTTTTCGCACTCACGAGTGGGCACCGCGCGTGCTGCTCGCAAACTCAAACCTCGTCGGTGACTGGGCTAACTGGCCAGAGTTTCGTCGACTAGAAAACCTCGGCCT
>WLIA01000048.1 GCA_009702455.1 Actinomycetota bacterium
AGCCAGCCCGTCCAGCGCGCGAGCCCGAGTCGCAACACAGACGCGAAGCCGCCGAATAGAGCAACTGAGAGTGCGAGGCCTAGCGTTTCCACGAGTCACTCATCCGTGAACCGATTTTGAGACCGAGCCAGTAGGCGGCCATGCCGACGGCAACCATCGCGCCGATTGAGATTGCATCGAGAGTTGCGTCGAAGTTTGAACCGAGCGGCAAGATTGCGATTGCACTCATTGTGGTGAAGCCGCCGGCGAGGCCCGTCGAGAAGAAAGCGCGGCGCGATTCGGTCTTGAACCATTTGTGGCCGGCGAAGAAGCCGACAAAAAGTGCGCCGAGAATGTTGACGATCCAGAGTGCTACGAGCGTCGAGTTGACCTCAGCGATTGCGAACCGCAAAAGCGAACCGAGTGCACCGCCGCTGAAAGTTAGCAGCACCGCACTGCGCGACAACTTTTGCGAAGCCATCGAGTTACTTCTTAGACGAGTCTTTGCGACGCGAACTCAAGTTGAAAGTTGACAGCAACCCAAGCGCTAAGAAACCGGCAGCAAACCAGCCCGTGGTTTTTACACCCTCGGTGAAGCCGTTCTCGGCAGCCATCTTGAAGTCGCTTGCGAGATTCTCTTGCGTACCCTGTGCCATGTAAATGGCATCGAGCTCAGGGATAATTGCTCCGGCAGATTGAACCACGCTGTCAGCGATTTGTTGACTCCTCAGCTCAACCTGCGCGGCGGATAGATCCTTAAGCGCAGAGAGTTCTGATATGTTGTTTGCGGTAGCAAGTTGCGTGCTGGTGAATAGCGCGGTGCCAAGCACAGCAATTCCGAGCGCAGAACCAATCTGGCGAACCGTGCTCTGTGAACCAGATGCCTGACCTATCTTGTCCATCGGAACATCAACCATGATCACGCCGGTGAGCTGGGCTGTAGCCAAACCGACACCGAGACCATAGATAAAGAGGTAGCCGGCGATGCCTTGCCAGCCGGTCGCGGTCGAAGCTGCGATTGCGATGCCAAGCACACCAACTAGCTCAAGCGCGACGCCGATGCGAACGGCGTTAACCGCAGAGACCCTTCCGCTCATTGCCCCACCGACGGCCGAAGCCAAGAAAGCTCCACCCGCGAGCCATAGAAGCACGAGACCGCTAGAAAGCGCGTTGAGACCATCGACGTTCTGCAACCAAAGCGGAATCGCAAATAGTAAACCGAACTCACCCATTGAAATGATCAGTGCGGCAATCGAGCCGTTTCTAAACGATGCAACGTTGAATAGGCGCAAGTCGAGAAGAACGTTCTTGTTTGCTTTCTCGCGGGCTTTCTCCCAAAAAACAAAAAGAACAAAAAAGATTATTGATAGCGCGAGAGCAAAAGGAATTACAGAAATCGCGTTTTCTGGCCAGCTGAAGTTGCCAATTGAAAAGACCTTGTCAGTCTGCTGCCACCAACCGTAAACGCGACCTTCGATAAGCGCAAAGACCAGGGTTCCGAACATCAAGACCGAAATCACTGCACCGACGAGATCGATGCCACCCGCGCGCTGCTCTTGTTTCGATTCGCTTATGAAATACAACAGTCCGGCGATTACCAAGATGCCGAGAGGAAGGTTTACAGCAAACGCCCAACGCCAGGTTTCTACTACAACCGAGCCGAGGTCAAATCGCCAGTCGACCGTGGTGAGCCAACCGCCAACCACCGGACCAACGGCAACCATTCCACCGATGGTTGCGCCCCAAACCGCAAATGCGATTCCACGTTCTTTGCCCTGAAAGTTTGCGTTGACGAGTGACAGCGTGGTTGGCAAAACCATTGCACCGCCCAGACCCTGCACGACGCGGGCCAAGATCATGGCCTCGGCGCTATCGGTCAAGCCGGCCCAAACCGATGCAAGAACGAAAATGACCAGACCGATGATCAACATTCGACGACGGCCGAAACGATCGGCTATCGAGCCCCAGACTAAAAGCATCGACGCAAAGACGAGAACATAGCTCTCTTGCACCCATTGAACTTCAGTGCTGGTTAGCTGAAGGTCGGCGATGATCGCCGGAAAAATCGTGTTCACAATGGTGCCGTCGATGATTACGAGGGAGATTGCCATTGAGATGAAGACGAGGCCGATCCAGCGATTGCGTGTTTTAGTCATTTGCTTAGGCTACGCCAAGAATCGCTGAGCCCGAGAGAGCAAGCAGCACACCAAACATTTGAATTCGCGCGATGCGCTCTTTCAAAATGAGTCGGGCCAAAATGATTGTGCCAAGCGGGTATAGGGCAGTCAGCACGCTGACCACAGATATCGAGCCCGATCGCAGAGCCAATGTGAAGAAGATGTTTGCGCTCGAATCAAAGATTCCGGCTGCGATCACGGCCCACCAGAATTTGCCCGCGATGATGCTCTTGGGGCTCGAGCCGTTGCGACGCCTCAATCGCAGCCAGGTTGCGAGTAGAAGAATGTTGAGAAGCCCGGCACTAACCAAGCGCATCACCAAAACAGAAGCCAGGCCGCTGTCGGTCGGTGAAAACTTCAAGGCAATCAAAATCGTGCCGATGCCGGCACCCGCAACGAAAGCGAGTGCAAGACCTTTTGCCGAGGGCAACCGCACGTCGGCACCTGGAACAAAACCAACTAGAACCACTGCAATCAGGATCAGTGCGAGTGCCAACCATCCAAGTGGGCCAAAACGGTCGCCGATGAAAAAGCCGAATGTCAACGGCACAAGTGCACCGAGCACGGCGCCGAACGGAGAGATGATGCTAATCGGGCCAATCGCGAGCGATGCATAGAGTGCCGTGATGCCAATCGCAGATGCAACTCCCGCTGCGACTCCGGCGACTACCGCAGCCTGAGAAAAAGTCGCACCGAAAAACGGAATCATGGTGAGCAAGAAGAAGAAACCAACTATGCCGGCCACTGCTGTAACTAAAACCGACGAGAGTTTTCTCGAAGCGATTGCTCCGAAGAAGTCGGCAAAGCCGTAGACAACAGCCGTGGTGAATCCGAGAATTACAGTTAGCACCCGTCAAATCTAGGGTGCAATTTTCGGGTCCGCAGCGAAGAAGGTCGTTAAAGCAAAAGCACCCCAGGCGTGAAATCCCAGAGTGCTTTCGTGGCTCCGACCGGCATCGATCCGGTGACCTAACGATTTTCAGTCGTTCGCTCTACCAACTGAGCTACAGAGCCCAGCGCAACTCTCGTTGCGCCTTAGTCAAAAACCCTTCTCTCGAAGGGCCATCGACTTGGCGATCCTGACGGGACTTGAACCCGCGACCTCCGCCGTGACAGGGCGGCGCGCTAACCAACTGCGCTACAGGACCAGATGACGCTACAACTATCGAAATGGTGACCCCAACGGGATTCGAACCCGTGCTACTGCCGTGAAAGGGCAGCGTCCTAGGCCACTAAACGATGGGGCCTACAAAGTCGATACTTCATAGCACCAAGAGCCAAGATTACCCGCCATAGAGCCGAAACCGCAACCCGAGACGATTCGCAGATTTCACTCAGGCACAAACTGTCGACTACAGCCTAAATTTGAATTATGACCACACGGATTTCGCGCGCGCTTTTGGCGTTTCTCGCAATTCTTGGGCTAGTCACATCTATTTCTCTCACCCAGGTGGCGCAGGCCGTACCTTCTTATCCGACAGCTGCCGAGGTTGCCGCAGCTAAAAAGAAGGTGTCAACCAAGAAGGCCATGATCAAGCGCATCGAGGCGATCATCGCAGACCTTGAGACAAAGGCAGATGCCGCCGAGAGAACCGCGCAGATTAAGGGTGAGGCCTACAGCATCGCGAAAGATGCCTTCGACCAAAAAGCTGCGCAGGTAGCAACACTTCAATCGCAGGCAGACGCGGCAGAGGCGCAGGCGAATCAAGCCATGCAGCAGCTCGGTCAAATTGCCG
Source organism: Actinomycetota bacterium (assembly GCA_009702455.1). Lineage (GTDB taxonomy): Bacteria > Actinomycetota > Actinomycetes > Actinomycetales > Microbacteriaceae > Rhodoluna. The sequence goes on from WLIA01000048.1 coordinate 3,893, forward strand.
GGCAGATGTATCGCAGCGGAACCGCCGGAACATCATTGAATCTTTTCTTAAACTCGAGCGAGGCAAGCGACCTGCTCTATCAACTGGGTGCACAAGACAAAATTGCCCAGAGCAGCAACACGATTTATTTGCGCTCAATTCAAAAGCAAAAGTATGCGCAGTCACTTGCAAACGAGTTGAGTGCCGCGAAGATCGAACTCGAAGCGAGAAAGCAAGTTGCAGAGACGGCATTTGATAGCGCACAAACTGCTGCGAACACCGCGCAGGCTTTGGTTAACGACAACGTTTCGTTGAACAGAACTTTCTATGCGCAACTCGCGTCATTGCAGAACACCTCTGCAGAACTCGAACGCCAACGCGCTGAAGGTTTAGCAGCTGAGCGCAGACAGGCCGCCGGCCGCGCAAAGATGGATGCGCCCGAGCTTTACACCGTGGGTGAGGCGAATGCCGCAAAGGTTAACGTTGCACTCGAGTTCATGCGCGCGCAGCTTGGTGAGAAATATGTGCTCGGTGGAATTGGTCCAAACATCTGGGATTGCTCAGGTTTGATGAAAGCCGGGTATGCAGCTGCCGGAATCTATATCGGCACCCACTCTGCAACGAACCAGTTCAGAACCATGGCGCAGCAACGCAAACTGATTCCGCTAAACCAAATGCAGGTCGGTGACTTGCTCTGGTATTCCGAGGAGTCGGCATTCGATGGCGACAAGTATCACGTTGTCATCTACATCGGCGGCGGGCTAATGCTAGAAGCGCCAAACCCGGCCAGAACAGTGCGAATCGTTCCGATTCGTTGGGGTGAAATGTTCCCTTACGCTGGCAGGCCTAGCGCGCAATAAGCGCTCAACTATCCTTCTGAGGCGCTAGTTTTGCGGCTTGAACATTCTGCGTGCGATTGAGATAACCGACTTGCGACTGACTAGGCGACCCGAGGCTACCATAAGGTAGTTTGAGCCACCAGAGATCACGCTTGGTGGTGGGGTTGGCTTGTCGAGTGCCTTCATCGCAACTTCAACAACTTCTTCGACGGTCTGCATAGAGCTGAATCCGTCTTTGCGTTTGCCTTCGCTGGCAACTTCAAAAAATTCCGTCTTGGTGCCACCAGGTGAAAGTGCAAGAGCAGAAACGCCGGTGCCCTTAAGTTCGCCCCAGAGCGCTTCGGTGAACGAGAGAACGAACGCCTTAGTTGCCGCGTAAACAGCCATGTATGGCACTGGCTGATAAGCGGCGGTGCTTGCGATGTTCACAATAACTCCATCGCGTTTCGCGAGCATCGATGGCAAAGCAAGTTTTGAGAGCTCTACCAACGTCGCAACGTTTAGACGTATTTCTTCTGCAACTTTTTCGGTGTTGTTCTTGACGAATTCGCCCATGGTTCCGAAGCCGGCATTGTTTACTAACACGTCGACTTCAATCTTCTTGCGCTTGAGGGTCCTAAACAAACTTGCGGCGGCATCGATCTCAGAAAGGTCTGCAACAACAATCTGCACATCGACTTTGTAAGAAAGTTTGACTGCGTCGGCAACTGCCTGCAGGCGATCTTTGCGACGAGCAACCAATACGAGATTCGCGCCACGAGCCGCAAGGCGGTTTGCAAACTCAACGCCGATTCCTGAACTTGCTCCGGTGATCAGTGCGGTCTTGCCGCGGTAGTCGCGCGCCATTAGTGCTTGTAGCGTTCGATAGCTTCGGCGATTAGCTTCTCGGCAACATCCTTGCCTGCCCACTCGCCAACCTTGACCCACTTGCCCGGCTCTAGGTCTTTGTAGTGAGAGAAGAAGTGCAGCAACTCGTTCTTGGTCTGCTCTGGCACGTCATTGATGTCTTGGATGTGTGCCCAGCGCGGGTCTTTCGCCGGAACGCAGATGACCTTTTCGTCGATGCCGCCGTCGTCTTCCATCGGCAGAACGCCAACCGGGCGAACCGAAACAACTACACCCGGGTAAACCGGAAACTCGAGCAAGACCAGCGCGTCTAGCGGGTCGCCGTCGCCGCCGAGGGTCTTGTCGAAGTAGCCGTAGTCAACCGGGTAAACAAAAGGGGTGAAGAGCACGCGGTCTAGGTGAACGCGACCAGTTTCGTGGTCGACCTCATACTTGTTGCGGCTTCCGCGCGGAATCTCGATGACGGCTTCGTATGGCATGTTGCTCCTCAATAGGCTTATGGCAACAACTTTACCGAAACCGCTCGTATAGATAGGTCTTCATGCCGCAGCGCCCAAGATTGACCCCGGCGATTGCCGATGTGCGTCGTGCGGTGCGCGAATCATGGATGCGTAACGGCGTGGCCTCTGGCGATCGCGTTCTAGTTGCCTGCTCTGGCGGTGCCGATTCACTCGCGCTCGCGGCAGCCGCAATCTTTGAGGGAGGTCGTGCCGGCATTTCGGTCGGCGCCGTAATTGTTGAACACGGTTTGCAGGCCGAAACCAAACGCGTAGCCGAAGAAACCAGGCAAGTGCTGACCGAACTCGGCGCATCGCCGGTTGAGGTGCGCGCCGTGAAAGTTGCCAAGACGAAAGCCGGCGGGCCAGAGGCTGCAGCTCGAACCGCGAGGTATGCGGCGCTCGATGCGGCAGCAGACGAACACGATGCGAAGTTCGTGATGCTTGCACACACACTGAACGATCAGGCAGAAACGGTTTTGCTCGGCCTGGCTCGCGGTTCGGGCAATCGCTCGCTAAACGGCATGGCTGAAGTGAACGGGCGCTATTTGCGCCCACTGCTCGGTATCGAGAGAGCCACAACGGTTGCATTCTGTGAAGACAG
>WLIA01000049.1 GCA_009702455.1 Actinomycetota bacterium
CTACGGCGGCGGCAAACAAATCGAGTGTTGGCTGACCGACGTCATTGAGTTTCACAAGGCAAACCTAATGCCCAAAGCAGCCAGAGCGGGCGCATGCGGTAGCCTTGGGCTTATCCCGATGATGCTTTTAGGAGTTCGGCCATGCCTGTAGCAAGCCCAGATCAATACCTCGAAATGCTAGACCGCGCCAAGAGTCGCGGCTTTGCTTATCCGGCAATCAACGTTTCGAGCTCGCAGACCCTGAACGCAGCGCTTGCAGGTTTGCAAGAGGCCGGTTCAGACGGCATTATTCAGGTGACTACCGGCGGTGGCGACTACTGGTCTGGCCCAACCATCAAGAACATGGCTTCGGGTGCCGCTGCGATGGCGGCGTTCGCTCGCGAGGTTGCCAAGAACTATGGCATCACAATCGCCCTGCACACCGACCACTGCGCAAAAGACCAGCTCGACAAGTTGGTTCGCCCGCTAATTGCAATTTCGCAAGATCGCGTTAAGCGCGGCGAAGACCCGCTGTTCAACTCACACATGTGGGATGGCTCTGCCGTGCCGATGGCCGAGAACCTGAGCATCGCGCAAGAGATGTTGAAACTCACCAGCGGCATCGGTGCTGTGCTCGAGATCGAAGTTGGCGTTGTCGGTGGCGAAGAGGATGGCGTCGAGGGCGGCATGGGTGAGCACCTCTACACAACTCCAGAAGACGGACTCATGACTGCCGAAGCACTAGGCCTCGGCGAGAACGGCCGATACATGGTTGCTCTAACTTTCGGAAACGTGCACGGCGTATACAAGCCTGGCAACGTGAAACTGCGCCCAGAACTGCTCGGCGAGATTCAGGCCGCCGTCGGCGCGAAGTATGGCAAAGACAAGCCGTTCGACCTGGTCTTTCACGGCGGCTCGGGTTCGACTGCCGAAGAGATCGCAGAGGCCGTTAGTCACGGTGTGATCAAGATGAACATCGACACCGACCTGCAGTATGCGTTCACTCGACCGATTGCCGCACACATGTTCGCAAACTACGACGGCGTGCTGAAGGTCGACGGCGAAGTTGGAAACAAGAAGGCTTACGACCCTCGCGCCTGGGGCAAACTCGGCGAGGCCGGTATGTCTGCTCGCGTTGTCGAGGCTGCCAAAGAGCTTGGCTCGGCCGGCAAGTCGATGTCGCTTTAGGATTTCAGAATGATTGAGCGAAGCCCGTTTTACGACAACGGGCTTCCTCGCTTTAAGGGCGACTACTCAGCCGGCAAAATGCATGGTTTTTGGCAGTTCTTTCGCAAGGATGGCTCGCTGATGCGCAGCGGTTCATTCGACCACGACAGGCAAATCGGTGTTTGGAAGACCTTCGATCGCGAAGGCAAGCTAGTGAAAGAAACCGACTTCGGCAACTAGTTACTAGAGCTGGCGCTTGATCTTGTTGTTGACGTCTTCGCCGGCGGCCTTTAGCTCTTTGCGAAGCTCGGCCGGAAGCGAGAACTGAACATCCTCTTCGGCGGTCTGCACTGTTCGCACATCGCCGAAACCGATTTTCGCAACATAGTCGAGAACTTCACTGACAAGTTCTTCAGGAACCGAAGCGCCAGATGTAACGCCGATGGTTTCGACGCCCTCGAACCAGGCATCGTCAATTTCGTGCGCGAAGTCAACGCGATATGCAGCTTTTGCTCCAGCCTCGAGCGCAACTTCAACAAGGCGAACCGTGTTCGACGAGTTGGCCGAGCCGACAACTATAACCAAGTCGCTCTGCGCGCCAACTTTCTTGATTGCAACCTGACGGTTCTGGGTTGCGTAGCAAATGTCATCGCTAGGCGGGTTCTGCAAAGTCGGATACTTTTCGCGCAACTTCAAAACCGTTTGCATGGTCTCGTCGACCGAAAGGGTGGTCTGCGAAAGCCAAATGACTTTCTCTGGATCGCGAATTGTGGTGGCCGCAATGGTGTCGTCGCCATCAACGATCTGCACGATGTCTGGCGCTTCGCCGGCGGTGCCTTCAACTTCTTCGTGACCCTCGTGTCCAACTAGCAAAATGTCGTAACCCTCTTTTGCGAAGCGCTGGACTTCGCGGTGAACCTTGGTAACCAGCGGGCAGGTGGCGTCGATTGTGTTGAGCTGTCTGGCTTCTGCGGCGGCAACTACCGCTGGCGAAACTCCGTGAGCCGAGAACACCAAGACCGAACCAATCGGAGCCTCATCGACCTCGTCAACAAAGATCGCCCCACGCTGCTCGAGCGATGACACCACGTGCTTGTTGTGAACAATCTGTTTGCGCACATAAACCGGCGCGCCATAGTGGTCTAGGGCTTTCTCAACGGCTATTACCGCACGGTCGACCCCGGCGCAGTAGCCGCGGGGTGACGCCAGTAGCACCTTTTTACCCACGGATGGGCTCTTCGGGCTGGCGGTATCCTTGATGTCAGTCACCCGTCAAGTCTAAGTGTCGGGGGCAACCGACAATCTAGGGGCACGATGAGCGAAGAACTCAAGGCTGACGCGGCCGACACCCCTAGCGCCCCGGCGAGCGGGAGCAATGGCAACAGCTTCGAGAACCCGTGGCCGGTTTCGCAACTTTCTGAGAACCTCGCCAACTACATCAAGCGCCTCGGCACAGTGTGGATCGAGGGCGAGCTCACCAAGCCGTCGATTCGCGGAACCACTTTCTTTGGCGAATTGCGCGATTTGCGCGAAGACATGGGTGTTTCGATTCACAGTTTCAGTGCCGCGGGCATTGCGAAAGATATTGCAAGCGGTGACCGAATCGCCGTCTTGGTGAAGCCAGACTTCTGGAAGAAACCGGGCAAGATTTCGATGCAGATTCTTGAGCTACGCAAAGTTGGTTTGGGTGAACTGCTCGAGCGCATCCAGCGGCTTCGCGAAAAACTCACGGCTGAGGGTCTAACCGACCCGGCTCGCAAACAACCCATCCCGTTTTTGCCAAACTGCGTTGGGCTAATCACGGGCAAAGACAGCGATGCCGAAAAAGACGTTTTGCAGAACGCAAAGTTGCGCTGGCCGGCTGTGAAGTTCAGAGTCATCAACACCAAGGTGCAGGGCGACGATGCTGCACCGCAGATAATCGCGGCTATTCAAACTCTTGATGCCGACCCCGAGGTTAACGTAATCATCATCGCTCGCGGCGGCGGCGCATTTGGCGACCTTCTGGTGTTCAGCGACGAGAAGGTTGTGCGCGCGGCGGCTAACGCTAAGACTCCGATTATTTCTGCAATCGGCCACGAAGCCGACCGACCGGTGCTCGACGATGTTGCCGATGTTCGCGCATCGACCCCAACCGACGCCGCGAAGAAAGTGGTGCCCGATGTTGCCGAAGAACGCCAGAAGCTCGATCAAATGCTCGGCCGCGCATTCACTCGCATCGCAAACTTTGTTGGCGGTCAGCTCGATTTGCTGGCGCAGTTGCGCAGCCGACCTGCCCTGGCCAACCCATACACGTTCATTGAAGTTCACGAGCAAGAGATTGCCGAATTGGTCGGCGACGCCCGCGGCGCAATCGACCTGATGCTCGAGCGCGAAGGCAACAAGATCGACACCCTGCGCAAGGTTGCGGTTTCGCTATCGCCGCAATCGACCCTCGACCGCGGCTACTCGGTGGTTCGCGACGCCGACGGGCACGTTTTCACTGACGCCTCGAAGATCAAGGCAGGCACCAAACTCAAACTTCGCCTGGCAAAGGGCGAGACCACGGCTACGGCCGACTAACCGAAAGTAGGCTTGAACTATGAGCGAAAAGAAGCAGACCGCAGTTGCCGAGATGACCTATGAGGCAGCTCGCGATGAGTTGCAGCAGGTTGTTGCCCAGCTCGAAGCCGGCTCGGTGACCCTAGAGGCGTCGATGTTGCTCTGGGAACGCGCCGAAGCACTGGCCGCCCGCTGCGAAGAGATGCTCGGCGGAGCTCGCAAGAAGCTCGACGAAGTCATCGCCGCAAAACAGAAGTAGTTCGAGACCCAATTGGCCGAACACCAGAAAGACCCCGCGGCAGTTAGACGCGCACGTCAGACGCTGATCAATTTGATGCTCGCGCTCGGCGCATCCGTGGGAATCTTGCTGACATTCATGATGGTTGTTCCGCGTGACGACAGCAACCGCATTCAACCCGTCGACTACATTTCAATCGCCCAGGATGTTCGCGCCTCGACTCAGGTTGATGTGATTGCGCCTACTCCGATTCCGACCGGATGGTGGGCAAACTATGCGCGTTGGCGCGACACAACTGCCGACGGAGTGACCTACTGGTTCGTTGGATTCGTTGGGCCTAACAATCAATTCGTCGGAATCACTCAAGCATTCGAGACAAACCCAACCTGGATTTCACTGAAACTAGTTGACTTCGAAATTGTCGATGAGTTCAAACCAAGCGATGAGTTCACGCTCACCGAATATCGCGGTCGGGCAGAAAACAAGAGCGGCGAGAAGCTTTGGATCTACACAGCCAAAGACAGCAACGACGCAGTTTTGATTAGCGGAACCGCAAGCCGCGACGAGTTTGCCCAGTTCTTCAAACTCGCGAACCTGCCCTTTAACGACTAGGTTGTCTCACATAATGTCGAACCGACCGAGCACTCCCCAGCAGGCCTGGCAGGCCATGGCTGACGGCAATCAGCGTTTCGTATCGGGTCAGCTCGCCCACCCTCGCCAAGACATCGATCACCGCGAATCGTTGGCCTCAGCTCAGAGACCCTTCGCGGCCCTCTTCGGTTGCTCAGACTCGCGACTCTCTGCCGAAATCATCTTCGACGTTGGCCTCGGCGACCTTTTTGTCGTGCGCAATGCCGGCCAGGTTATTGCCGAAACCATTCTTGGCTCGCTCGAATATGCGGTTGAGGTGCTCGGCGTGCCACTGATTATGGTGCTCGGGCACGATGAGTGCGGGGCGATTCGTGCGGCCATCGACTCTGCCGAGGGCAAGCTTCAGGCCAAGGGCGAGTTCATTCAGCAGATGGTCGCCAACATTGAGCCGACAGTGAGCGCTGCCTACGCGAACGGCATCCGTGAGATTGATGAAATCACCTCGCTGCACGTTCAAGACACTACAAATGACCTGGTTTCTCGGTCGAAAATCGTTCGAGAAGCCGTTGAATCGGGCAAACTTGCAATTGTGGGCGCAAACTACAAACTCGTGCTTGGCGACATTCACCCGCTGGTGATGGTCGGCCAGGTTTCGTAAAACCGAAAGGCAATTCGTGGAATACCGCATCGAACACGACACCATGGGCGAAGTCAAAGTTCCCAAGGATGCTCTCTACCGAGCACAGACTCAGCGAGCAGTCGAGAACTTTCCGATCTCTGGCACAACTCTCGAGCGCGCGCACATCGCAGCTCTTGCTCAGATCAAGAAGTCGGCTGCCCAAGCCAACGCAAAACTCGGCGTTCTCGATGCTGCGATTGCCGATGCAATTGCCGGTGCTGCCGACGAGGTTATCGCAGGCAAGCACGACGGCGAATTTCCGGTAGACATTTTTCAGACCGGCTCTGGCACATCATCGAACATGAACATGAACGAGGTGCTCGCAACTCTCGCGTCGGCTCGTCTCGGTTCGCCAGTTCACCCAAACGATCACGTTAACGCATCGCAGTCTTCGAACGATGTGTTTCCGACTTCGGTGCACGTTGCAGTTACCTCGGCGCTGATTCACGATTTGCTACCAGCCCTCGACCACCTAGCCAAAGCGCTAGAGGTTAAGGCCGAGCTCTGGAAGACCGTGGTCAAGGCCGGCCGCACACATTTGATGGATGCAACCCCGGTGACCCTCGGCCAAGAGTTCGGTGGCTATGCCGCGCAGATTCGCTATGGCATTGAGCGCGTTGAGAGCACAATTGCTCGCACGGCTGAGGTTCCGCTCGGTGGAACCGCGGTTGGCACAGGAATCAACACACCAAAGGGTTTTCCGCAGGAAGTTCTTCGCCTACTTGCCGCCGAGACCGGCCTGCCGGTAACCGAGGCGCGCAACCACTTCGAGGCGCAGGGTGCTCGCGACGGTTTGGTCGAAGCTTCGGGTGCGCTTC
>WLIA01000005.1 GCA_009702455.1 Actinomycetota bacterium
AAATGCGCGTCGAAGGCCTGCCGACCGTGCTGCCGTTTCACCGCAAGATTGTCAACGACCCTGCATTCATCGGCGACAGCGCAAAGAATACATTCGGCATTTACACCCGCTGGATTGAGACCGAGTGGAACAACGACATCGCTGCCTATACGGGCATGCATGAAGAAGACGCCGTCTCGGGCGAGCGCAACAACGTTGTCGTCGAAGTCGACGGCAAGCGCATCGAGGTTTCTCTGCCGCAAAGAATTTTGGCAAGCGGTCAGGCAGGTGTGCACGCAGCTGCGGCTCCCAAGCGCAAAGCCCACGGCACAGCGAGCGCGGGTGCTAGCGAAAAAGCCTTGAAGGCTCCGATGCAATCGACAGTGGTCAAGATTGCGGTTGCGGTTGGCGACAAAGTTGCCGAGGGTGACCTGCTGATTGTTCTTGAGGCCATGAAGATGGAGCAACCGATGACAGCGCACGTTAGCGGTGTCGTGAAATCGATCTCGGCCGAAATCGGGGTGACTATTGCCGCCGGAACTTTGCTGCTCGAACTCGAGTAACGCTAGTTTTGGGGCCCGACTCAGCCGGCAATCTAATTCTGGGGCCCGACGCAGTCGGTAATTAGTTTTGAGGAATGTGCAGCGCTCGCGCCGCATCCGTGATTGAACCGGTTAGCGACGGGTAGACCGTGTAGGTCTGCGCAACATCGTCAACCGTCAAACGATTTTCAATCGCGAGCGCAATCGGGTAGATCAACTCGGATGCCTTCGGCCCAACCACAACTCCCCCGATGACGGTTCCGCCGGTCGAGCAAATCAGCTTGATGAAGCCGTCTTCGATGCCCTGCATTTTCGCCCGCGGGTTTTCGTCGAAGGAAATCTTGTGCACGTAACCGTTGACCTTGCCCTCGTTGAGCGCGGCTTCAGACCAACCAACCGAAGCAATCTCAGGTGACGTGAAAACGTTTGACGCCACGTTGCGAGTGTCGGTTGGTGCAGCGATGTCGCCGAGCGTGTGAAACACTGCCGTGCGGCCCTGCATTGCGGCAACCGATGCCAACGGAAGAGCGGTCGAGCAGTCACCCACGGCATAAACGTTGGCTCGAGATGTGCGGGCAACTTTGTTGGCAACTATGTGCCCAGACTCGGTTACGGCAATCTGTGCATCCTCGAGACCTAGGTCTGCGGTGTTTGGAATTCCACCGACAGCCATAAGACAGTGTGAGCCTTCAATTACGCGACCGTCTGCGAGGGTTACCTCAACGCGATCACCCTTATTGACTACGCCTTCTGCGCGCGACTTCGAAATGATGTTCATGCCGCGGCGAGTAAAGACGGTTTCAATCAAACTGGCGGCATCCTTGTCTTCACCAGGCAAAACCATTTCGCGTGACGAAACCAAACTCACCTTGCAGCCGAGCCCATTGAACGCCGACGCAAACTCCGCACCGGTGACACCCGAGCCAACCACAATCATGTGCTCTGGCATTTCGGCCAGGTTGTAAAGCTGCTTCCAGGTGAGAATTCGCTTGCCATCTGGCTTCGCGCTCGGCAGCTCTCGCGGTGTCGCACCGACAGCCAGGATGATGGTCTTGGCTTCGACACGTTCTTCTTTTCCGGCTGCATCGGTGGCAATAACAAAGTGGTTGCCGTCAAGCCGACCGGTGCCATTGATGATGCGCACGCCGGCATCCATGAGGTTCTGAAGCATGTCGCCAGACTGAGCTTCGGCGATTTCGCGAAGTCGGCGGTTGACCATCCTGAGGTCGATTTCAACCTTCGGGGTGATTGCCTTGCCGTCGGCCGAAAAGCGAATTCCGAGCTCGGCAGCCTGGGCAACCGACTGGGCAGCATCGGCTGTGGCGATCAAAGTCTTTGAAGGAACCACGTCGGTCAAGACCGCGTTGCCACCGATGCCATCACGCTCGATTAGGGTCACCTGTGCGCCCAACTGGGTGCCGGCTAGGGCCGCTTCATAGCCGCCAGGGCCGCCGCCGATGATTACGATGCTGTGTGGTTTTGGGGTGGTTTCAGTCACGCCCTCCATTCTGCCAGCCTGCCGCCACAGTTGTCGCGATTAGGCTTTAGGGCATGAACCCATTCGAAGATTCAGAGGCGAACCCATTCGAAATTGCAAACTCAGCCGCGAGCGTGATTGCAGAGAAATCCGGAGTCAAGCGACACGACATCGCTCTGACCCTGGGCAGCGGTTGGGCCAAAGCGGCCGACCTAATTGGTGAAACGGTTGCGACCATCAAGGCAACAGAGGTTCCTGGTTTCTCGGCTCCAGCGGTTGCCGGTCACCTGCCAACAATTCGTTCGATCAGATTGCCAAACGGCAAGCACGCTCTAGTGCTCGGTGCCCGCACTCACTACTACGAAGGTCACGGCGTGCGCAGAGTTGTGCATGGTGTGCGAACTGCCGCAGCAGCCGGCGCAAAAATCATGGTGCTAACCAACGGATGCGGCGGTCTCAACGAAGCATGGCCCGAGGGAACCCCGGTTCTGATCAGCGACCACATTAACCTGACTGCCGATAGCCCACTTGAAGGCGCAAACTTTGTTGACCTAACCGATCTCTATTCGAAGCGACTTCGCGACATTGCGAGAACAGTAGACCCAAATCTCGACGAGGGTGTCTATGCGCAGTTTCGCGGCCCACACTATGAGACCCCTGCAGAAGTTCAAATGGTGAAGCACATGGGTGGCCACCTGGTTGGCATGTCGACTGCTCTCGAGGCAATCGCAGCACGCGAAGCCGGCATGGAGATTCTTGGAGTCTCACTCATGACCAACCTCGCCGCCGGAATTCAGAAGCACCCGCTTTCGCACGCCGAAGTTTTGGCAGCCGGCAAGGCGGCCGAAGAACGAATCAGCGCCCTGCTCGCCGAAATCATCGTCAAGCTCTAAACCTTCGCCCATGAATCTCGACGAACTTCTGCTGGCCGCAACCGCTTGGGCCGAGCAAGATCCCGATGTCCAGACCCGCAGTGAGTTGCTTGCTCTAATTGCCTCTCGCGACGAGGCAGCGTTGCTTGATCGCTGCGGCAAGCGCCTTGCATTTGGCACCGCCGGTCTCAGAGGCGAGCTGGGAGCTGGCCCGAACCGCATGAACCGCGTGCTGGTTGCCCAGGCGGCAGCTGGCCTGGCCGCATACCTGAAGAAGAACTTCGATCGACCATCGGCGGTTATCGGCTTCGACGGCCGAGTGAACAGCGATGTCTTCGCACGCGACAGCGCAGAAGTTATGGCAGCCGCAGGGATCGAGACATTTCTTTTCGACCAGAGCGTGCCGACCCCTGTGCTTGCCTTCGCCGTCAAGCAGCGAGATTTTTCGGCGGGCGTCATGGTCACCGCTTCGCACAACCCGCCGCGCGATAACGGCTACAAGGTTTACCTCGGTGGCGCTAACGGCGGTGGGCAAATTGTCTCGCCGGCAGACGCAGAAATTTCTGCCGAGATCGAAGCGATTGCCGCGGCGAAGACCTTTGCTCAGATTGCCAAGTCAGACAACTTTGAGTTTCTCGGCGAGAGCACGATTGACGACTACGTTCGTGTGACGAGCCGCCTAGTCAACAGCACCGCCGATGAAAAAGGTGAGGGTCAGCTCAAGATTGTCTACAGCGCGATGCACGGAGTTGGCTGGCCAACACTCGAGAAACTATTCGCAGCCGCTTCGATTGCAAAACCAATCGTGGTTGAGTCTCAAATCAAACCAGACGGAAACTTTCCGACGGTCGCGTTTCCGAACCCTGAAGAGCCTGGTGCCATGGATGAGTCTTACGCCACAGCTTTCGAGAATGACGCCGATCTGATTTTGGTGAACGACCCAGATGCCGACCGACTAGCGGTTGCGATTCCGCAGCTTCAAACCGATGGCAGCAAGAGTTGGCGAAGGCTGACCGGCGATCAGGTTGGCCTGCTGCTTGCCGACGAGTTGGCGAGCAGACCCGGTGCCACAGGCGCACTTGCCTGCTCGATAGTTTCGTGCTCAGCGCTCGAGCAAATTGCCGCAAAGAACGGCCTGGCCTTTGCCGAGACCCTCACCGGCTTCAAGTGGATCAGCAAGGTGCCCGAGCTGCTGTTTGGCTTCGAAGAAGCGCTCGGCTACTGCGTCGACCCAGCCCACACCCCAGACAAAGACGGCATTTCGGCGGCCCTCGTGGTGGCCGACCTAGCCAACCGCCTGGCCGCCAGCGACCAAACCATCGCAGATCGAATCGACGAGATTGGCCGCAAGTATGGTCACTTTGCCACCGGTCAGGTTTCGATTCGAGTTGCCGACTTGAGCATCATCGGCAGCACGGTTGCCCGCATTCGCAACAAGCCGCCGGCAGCAATCATGGGTCAGAGCGCACGATTCACCGACCTCGCTCTCGGCAGCGCAAAGTTGCAAGCAACCGAAGGTTTGCGTTTCGATTTGGCAGATGGCTCGCGCGTGATTATTCGCCCGAGCGGAACCGAGCCTAAGTTGAAGTGCTACCTGCAGACGACGGGTGTGAGTTTTGAAGCGGCACAGAGCGCGCTAGAAAAACTTGAGGGTGCTGCCCGAGAACTGCTAAACGCCTAGCGGCGGTCGCGACCGAGGTTTGCGCGCTGCGCTTCGAAACCCTCTGCGATTGTTTCGATAAGTTCTTCGCGAGCGTCTACAGACTGAAAAGTTGCATCGGCAGCATTGAGCTGAAACTGCTCGAGGTCGTCGATGTCGTAACCGAAAGTTTCAACCAGCAACTGCAGTTCTTTCGAGATTGTCGTGTTCGACATCAAACGGTTGTCTGGGTTGACGGTGACGCCAAAGCCGAGGTCATACAAAACCGCAAACGGGTGATCTGAAACGCTCAACTCGTGATCGTCTTCTTCGGTCAGCTGATAGATGTCGTCGAGCACACCGGTCTGCATGTTTGAAGTCACGCTCAACTCGAGTGCGATGCCGCGATCGTGAACCCACTCGGCAACCGGGCCGAGAACCACAAAGTCTGCCTCGCCCTGGCTGCGACTAAACATCACGTCTTCGATTAGACGAGCACCGTGACCGAGGCGCAGTGCTCGACCACTCACGATGGCATCCTTGATGCTCTCGACACCGTCGGCTTCACCGGCGTGAACCGTCACCGGAAACATCTCGCTCGCAAGGTATTCGAATGCTGCCTTGTGGCGGTTAGGCAAGAAGCCCTTCTCCGGCCCGGCGATGTCGAAACCAACCACGCCGTCGTTGCGGTGGCGCACGGCTAACTCGGCAATCTCAAGGCCTCTGTCGAGGTGACGCATGGCGGTCACCAGCTGCCCGGTGCGAATGCTGTGGCCCTTCTCGGCAGCGGCATCTGCGCCGTCCTCGAGCCCATCCTGCACGGCTGCCACTACCTCGTCGAGGGTCAAACCCTTGCCGAGGTGCTGCTCTGGCGCCCAGCGAATCTCGCCATAGATGACGCCGTCGGCGGCCAAATCGAGCACGAACTCTTTGGCAACGCGCTGCAGGCCGTGAGCGGTTTGCATGACAGCGGTGGTGACGTCGAAGGTCTTCAGGTAGTCAACCAGGTTGCCACTGTTAGCAGATTGCTCGAACCAGCGACCAAGCTCAGCGGCATCGGTGGTCGGCAACTCGAGCCCGATTTCGTCGGCCAACTCGATAATGGTCTGTGGTCGAAGACCGCCGTCGAGGTGATCGTGAAGAGAGATCTTTGGCAGCTTCTTGATATTCATTTCAAACCCTAGCTAATGCGATCGATAACAATTTTTCGCTCTGGCGAGCCAGAGCCAATGCTAAACGAATCTTCGAGCGATTCGAGCGCGCGAGCAAAACGCGGCTCGTCGTCGGTGAAGAGAGTCATCAGCGGAGCACCGGCAACAACCTGGCTTCCGATTTGCGCGTGCAACTCGATTCCGGCACCGAACTGCACAGCGTCTTCTTTGCGTTCGCGACCGGCACCGAGACGCCATGACGCGACACCAACCTGAAGCGCATCGAGAGACGTGAGGGTTCCGCTGCTTGGGGCAACTATTGTGTGCGAGTGCTTTGCCTGCGGCAGCGGTGCATCGACATCGCCACCCTGAGCCGTAATCATTCGACGCCACTGATCCATCGCGCGACCATCGTTTAGCGCGGCTGCAACATCGACGTCACCCTTGCCGGCGAGGCGCAACATTTCGCGTGCAAGCTCAACGGTGATTTCGACGACATCGGCAGGGCCGCCGCCGGCAAGAACCTCGAGCGACTCTTCGACCTCGAGGGCGTTTCCAACCTTGAGCCCGAGCGGAGTAGACATGTCGGTGATGAGTGCCGAGGTGTGCACGCCGGCATCCTGGCCAATCTGCACCAGGGTCGTTGCCAACTCGCGAGCACGCTCGATGGTCTTCATGAAAGCGCCAGAGCCAACCTTCACGTCGAGCACAAGCGACTGGGTGCCTTCGGCAAGCTTCTTGCTCATAATCGAGCTGGCAATCAGCGGGATGGCCTCAACCGTGCCGGTCACATCGCGCAGGGCATAGAGCTTCTTGTCGGCAGGCGCTAGGCCAGAGCCGGCGGCGCAGATAACCGCGCCAACTTCGGCCAACTGGCGGTGCATCTCGTCGTTCGAGATGCTGGCGCGCCAGCCCTTGATCGACTCGAGCTTGTCTAGGGTTCCGCCGGTGTGACCGAGCCCGCGGCCCGAAAGCTGAGGCACGGCAACGCCAAAAACTGACACCAGCGGCGCAAGCGGCAGGGTGATCTTGTCACCAACACCACCGGTCGAGTGCTTGTCTGAGGTTGGCACCGAGAGCGCACTGAAGTCGAGTTTCTCGCCGCTGGCAATCATCGCCGAAGTGAGGTCACCAATCTCGCGACGGTTCATGCCGTTTAGCAGAATCGCCATGGCCATAGCCGACATCTGTTCGTCGGCAACCGAACCCTTTGTGTATGAATCGATGAGCCAATTGATTTGCTCGGTTGAAAGTTCGCCGTGCTCGCGCTTCTGAATAATCAGTTCGACTGCAGAAAAATTTGACACTATGCTTCGAGCTCTTCGCGAGTGAAGGCGTCTGGCAAAACTTCGGTCATGGTCTTCAAACCCGAAATAGTTTCGAGAATCATTCCGGGTGCCGCGTGCTCAACCAGCAACTGACGGCAACGACCGCAGGGCATCAAAACGTTTGAGTTTGCATCGACGCAGGTGAAGGCGATTAGTTTTCCGCCGCCGGTCATGAGCAAGTCGCTAACGAGTGAGCACTCTGCGCAAAGAGTGACGCCGAAGCTGGCGTTCTCGATGTTACAACCGCTAACGATTCGTCCGTCGGTTGTGATGGCCGCTGCGCCAACCGCAAAGTTTGAGTATGGCGAGTAAGACTTCTTCATTGCTTCGACGGCTACGGCGCGAAGCGCATCCCAGTTGATTTCAGACATTTAGTTCTTTTCGTAAGGCTTGCCGGTAGCCGCCGGGCCGCGAACGCGACCAGCGAAACCAGCAACAGCGATGAGAGTCACCAGGTAAGGCACCATGGTGATGAAGTCGACCGGAATAACTGGGTTGATCTGGTTCGACCAGATGCGCATGATGATTGCGAAGCCAAAGAGCAGCGCAGAAATCGAAACGTAGAGAGGCTGCCAGCGACCGAGAATCACGACGGCGAGGGCAATAAAGCCGAGGCCACCGGTCATTTCGCGACCAAAGGCGCCAACGTTGCCAACCGTGATGGCAGCGCCACCGAGGCCAGCCACGGCACCACCGATTGTGACCCACCAGAAGCGGGTGCGGCCAACGTTAATGCCCACCGTGTCAGCGGCAAGCGGGTGCTCGCCAACCGCGCGGGCGCGCAGGCCGAGCTTGGTGCGAAACAGCACGAACCAAAGTGCCGGCACGATCAAGAAGGTTAGGTAGACGATGGCACCCTGGTTGAAGAAGGCGTCACCGATTATCGGCAACTGGCTCAAGATCGGAATCTCGATGCGGTTGAAGGTGCCCGGAAAGTTGAGCCCCGCGTTGTTCTGAGTTATGACCTGCGAATACAAGAAGTTGGTCACACCGATTACCAGCACGTTGAGGAGCACACCAATGATGATTTGGTCGACGAGATACTTGATCGAGAGCGAAGCCAAGATTGTCGAGAGCAGAGCAGCGCCAATCATGGCTGCGATAACGCCAGCCCAAAGCGAACCGGTGATGCTGCCGATTACCGCGGCAAGAAAAGCACCGGTGAGCAGCTGACCTTCGATTGCAATGTTCACGACGCCAACGCGCTCGCTCATGATGCCGCCCATGCCGCCGAGAATAATCGGCAGCGCAAGCACCAGGGTGTTGCCGAGCAAGAAGCCAACCGGAACATCTGCGCCGGCGGCGAGCCATCCGAGCAAAGCAACGATTGCAACCAGGCCGTAGACTACCGCAAACATCTGCGGCACGCGCTTTTTAGTCACGCCAAACCAGAGCGATGCAATCGTGATCAGAACCATGATTGCGGCGGTCGAGTAGCCAAGCGCGTTAGAAGGCAACGCCAAGTCTGGCAGCGTTACAAACGCATCGGTCTCTGTGATCTGAAAGGTAACCTCTGTGGTCGGGCCAAGAATTGCAAAGAACACAAACGAGAAAATAGTGACAATCGCCATCACGATTGGAGCCTTGAGACTCTTCTTCTGCTCGGCCTGCGAGAACATGCCCGGGGTAACTTCGATGCGCGACATTAGTTGCTCGCCTTCTGCTCGGTTGAAGCACTGCCCTTGCCAAGACGAGCGGCAATCCACTCAGAAATTGGCTTGCGCTTTGGCGGCTGAGGCAATCTAAACAACGCACGGATGAGTGGCGGCGCGGCAATGAACATCACAATCAGCGCTTGAACCACGTGCAGAATTTCTGGAGCAACACCAACGACCTGCATTGCTGGGCCACCGGCTTTGAAAGCGCCGAACAGCAAGCCGGCGGCAAAGATTCCACCAGCTCGTGAACCACCCAGCAGGGCAACCGTAATGGCGTCGAAACCGATGTTGGCGTGAATCGACGGGGTGACGCCACCAACAGCCGTTAGGCCCTGGTTTGCGCCCGCCAAGCCGGCGAACGCAGCCGAAGCAGCCATTGCCCAGACGAAGGTTCGCTCGACCCTGATGCCGGCAGCGCGGGCGGCGTTGGCGTTGAAACCGACCATTCTGAAGCGGTAGCCGATGGTTGAGCGTTCCATGAGCCACCAGTAGAAGAAGGTGGCACCGATTGCGATTATCAGACCCCAGTTGAGGCGGTACTGGTCGGTGAAGAGGTTTGGCAAGACTGCGGTCTCGAGAGCCGGGTCGGCTTTAGGTGTGCCGCCGCCATCTTTTTCGAGCAGCAAGCCAGGCGTGCGCAAGAAAAATGAGAACAGGTTGAGAGCCACGTAGTTCAACATGATTGTCACGATGACTTCGTGCGCACCGGTGCGAGCTTTCAAGAACCCAACTATCGCGCCGTAGGCCGCCGCGAAGATCACGGCAACGATTACGGCGACGATTGTGTGAATAACAAATGGCAACTGAATTTGAGTTGCAACATAGGTAACGCCGATTAGTGAGAATGCCATCTGGCCGACAGCACCGATGTTGAAAAGGCCGACCCTAAAGCCGAGGCCCACTCCGAGGCCAGCCAAAATCAGTGGCGCAGCAAAACGAAGCGTTTCGGTTATCGGTCGAATTGCAATTTCAAAGGTGTCGGCCTGAGTGTTGAAGATTGCACCTCTGAATAGCGCGCCATAACCGTCGCCGATGGTTTTGCCCATCGCGCCGAAGGTGTCACCCGGACGACTGAAGAAGTAACCGAAAGACTTGAGCACCTCTGGGTTGAAGACCACCATGAAGATTGCGCCGACAGCAAAGCCGACAAAAATCGAGAGGATGGTTCGCACCGGTGATCCGGTCAAAATCTCGCGAAGCACCTGACTCGAGGTTGAGTCGTTCTCGAGCTTTTCTACTTTCACTTTCGACTTACTCATGCGGCAACACCAGCCATCATCTTTCCGAGGGTTTCGCGCGACACGTTTGCGTCGACAATTCCCACAATTTTTCCGCGATACATAACGGCAATTCGATCGGCAAGAGCAAGCACTTCGTCTAGCTCGGTTGAGATCAACAACACGGCTTTGCCCTCGTCGCGTTCGGCGACGATGCGCTCATGGATGAACTCAATCGACCCAACGTCAACGCCGCGTGTTGGTTGCGACACAATCAGCAACTTGACTTCGCGACTGAGTTCGCGGGCAACGACAACCTTCTGCTGGTTTCCGCCAGAGAGCTTCTGGGCCTGAGTGCTCGCCGAAGGTGTGCGCACGTCAAAGGCCTTGATGAGTTGATTGGCAATTCGATCGCGGCTGGCAAAGTCGATGGCCACACCCTTGGCAAAAGGCTTGCCATAAGAGCCGTTGAGCATCAGGTTCTCGGCGATGTCAAACTCGCCCACCAGGCCGTCTTTCTTGCGGTCTTCTGGCACATAACCGATGCCGGCCTCAAGGCGCTGGCGAACAGATTGGTTGTCGACATAAACGTCGTTGAGCGCGATTGCTCCACGACCCTTAACGACATGGCGCAGGCCGAGCAGCGCTTCGGCAAGCTCGGTTTGGCCGTTGCCCTGCACCCCTGCAATCGCCAAGACTTCGCCGGCCTGAACATTGAACGAGACTCCGTCGACAGCAAGTTGTTTGCGGTCATCTTCAACATGGATGTCTTCAACGCGCAAGACCAAGTTGCCACCCTGCTTAGCAACAGACTTGTTAACTTTGAGGTCGACTTCACGACCCACCATCATTGTGGCAAGTTCGCCAGCGGTGCTGGTTGGCTTAGCCTGGCCAACGACCTTGCCCTGACGAATCACAGTGATTTTGTCTGACACCGCTTGTACTTCGCGCAGCTTGTGGGTGATGAAAATGATTGAGGTTCCGGCGGCAGCGAGGTCGCGCATGATCTGCATTAGCTCGTCGGTCTCTTGCGGGGTGAGCACGGCAGTCGGTTCGTCGAGAACCAAGATTTTTGCGTCGCGAATAAGCGACTTGATGATTTCTACACGCTGCTGAGCACCTACCGGCAAGTCAGAAACCAGAGCATCCGGGTCTACGTCGAAACCAAAGCGGTCTGAAAGTGCGCGAACTTTTTTGCGCGCTGCATCTAGATCGAGCACACCGAGTTTCTTGGTTGGCTCGTTTCCGAGCACCACGTTTTCGGCAACGGTGAAAACAGGAATCAGCATGAAATGCTGGTGCACCATTCCGATGCCGGCGGCCATCGCATCGCCAGGACCCTTGAAGTTTTGCTCAACACCGTCGAGCAGAATTGTTCCTTCTTCGGCTTGGTATAGGCCATAGAGAACATTCATGAGTGTGCTCTTGCCGGCACCGTTCTCACCGAGAAGTGCGTGAATTTCACCCGGTTCAACAACTAGGTCGATGCGATCGTTAGCGACCAACGTGCCAAAGCGCTTAGTAACTTGGCGCAACTCGAGCTTCATGCCACTCCTTTGTAGTTCAGATACAAATCTAACCGACCTTTAAAGCAGAAACTGCCGAGGCCAAAAGGCCTCGGCAGCATCCGTGTTTGAGACTAGCTCTTCGGGTCTACTTCGCCAGCGATAATCGCTGCCTTCAACTCGTCCAACTTCGCCTTTAGCTCAGCTGAAACCTTGCTGTCGAAGTCGTGGAATGGCGATAGGCCGGTTCCGTCGTTCTCTAGGGTTCCAACGTAAGCGTCACCGCTGAAGGTGCCGCCGTTGATTGCTAGGTCGTTGATTAGGTCGAATACGGCCTTAGTCATGCGCTTCTCAACTGAAACGAGAACTAGAGGTGCGTACTCTGGTGAGTTGACTGCACGGTCGCTGTCAACACCGATCATTACGACATCCTTGCCCGAAGCCTTGATTGCCTCTGACAATGCGCCCAACTGCTCGCCGGCAACAGGCATGATTACGTCTGCACCTAGCTTGATCTGTGAAGCAGAGATGGTCTTTGAGACACCGCTGTTAGGAGCGAAGTCACCCATGAAGTCACCCTTTTCGGTGGCTGGGTCCCAGCCAACAACCTTGATGGTCTTGCCTGAGTCAGCTGCGTACTTCATTGCGCCGTTGTAGAAACCGGTCATGAAGTCGGTAACAGCAGGAATCTGCACTCCACCGTAGGTACCAACAACACCGGTCTTTGAGTAACCAGCAGCTAGGTAACCAGCAAGGAAGCTTGACTCAACCATGTTGTAGTTGAACGGCTTTAGGTTTGCGTTGCCTTCTGACCATCCGTCAACAGTGACGAAGTTTACGGTTGGGTTTGCCTTTGCAGCAGCGTTAACTGCAGCCACTAGGTTGAAGCCAACTGCAACAGTGATGTCGCAACCTGCGTCGATCATCTGCTGAAGGTTTGGCTCGAAAGCTTCTGCCGATGCTGATTCAGCATCTGCGGTCTCGACACCAAGCTGAGTCTTTGCCTGCATTAGGCCGGTGTAAACAGACTCGTTGAATGACTTGTCGTTCCAGCTACCCTCGTCGGCAACGGCACAAGCCTTGAAATCAACTGGGGTAACGGTTGGCTCGGTGGCCGGTGCGGCACAACCCGAAAGAACCAAACCAAAAGTAGCTGCAATTGCAACTGCTGATGAAATGCGTGAGATTTTCACTTATTTTCCTCTCATAACGACCATGGATTTCACAGCCGTTCGGTGGCTTAAGACTATGACCATTTATTACCCAAAAAGAACATGAGAGGCCATTGGTGAGCGATTTAACGCAGTTGTTACAAAGCCTTTATAAAACGTCGCTGTGGCCGGTGGCCTTGAGCGCATCGACCAGAGACTTCACTTTTTGGGCGTGGGCCTTGGTGGTAATCAGCAGTGCATCTGGGGTATCGACCACGATCACGTCTTCGAGGCCGATTAGGGCAATCAACCGATTGCTCTCGCTAACCAAAATTCCACTGGATGAGTCTGCGAGCACCTTGGCGTTGCCGAGAACTGCCAGGTTTCCGCTGCGGCCCTGAGACTGAAGCTCAGCGATGGCAGCGAAGTCGCCAACATCGTGCCAGCTGAAAGATGCGGGAACCACGGCAACCAAACCGGCAGCCGCTGCCGGCTCGGCCACCGAGTAATCGATGGCGACTTTCTTCAGGTTGTTCCAGATGCGAGCAACGGTTTCTGCCCGAGCTGGCGTATCCCAGGAATCTGCAATTTCGATGATCGAAGCGTGAAGCTGTGGCTCGCTCTTGGCCAACTGATCGAGCAGCAACTTTGCCGGGGCGATGAACATACCGGCGTTCCAGAGATACTTGCCAGATTCGACGTAACGTTTGGCCTTCTCGATGTTCGGCTTCTCAACAAACTTGGCAACTTCGCGAGCGGTGTCTGCGCCTTCGATTCGGCTGCCGGTCTTGATGTAGCCGAAGCCAACAGAAGGTTCGGTCGGGGTGATTCCGATGGTGACGATTTTGCCTGTGGCGGCAACTTCGATTGCCTCGCGAACGGTCTTTTCGAATTTCGCGCCTTCGACAATTACATGGTCTGCAGCAAATGAACCAATGATCACATCAGGTTCACGCTTTGCCAAAATCGCTGCCGCGAGCGCGATGGCAGCAGTTGAATCTTTTGGCGATTTTTCGAGAAACAGGTTGTTGGCGATTAGGTCGTCGAGTTGTTCTTCGACAGCGCTCTGATGTGCCTCACCGGTAACGACAACAATGCGCTCTGGCGGAGTGAGCGGAAGAAGGCGGTCCCAGGTGTCTTGAAGAAGTGTCTGGCCCGAGCCGGTGAGGTCGTGCAAAAACTTAGGCGCAGCGGCTCGCGAAAGGGGCCAAAGTCGGCTGCCGATTCCGCCGGCTGGGATGATGCTAAAAAAGCGATCGATTGGGGCGCTCATAACCTAAAAACCCTAGCCGAATAAGGCAAAAACTGACAGGGGCGGGTTTTGCTCGTTTACACTTAACAAGAGTTTTGACGCTTATTTCAAGCAAATCAACCGAGGAGGGCTTAATTGCCATCAAAGCCAGCAGGCACCCTGTATCGCGGAAAAGTAGGTATGTGGTCGTGGGTGCTTCACCGCATCACCGGCGTTGCCATATTCTTCTTTCTATTGGTGCACGTTCTCGATACCTCTTTGGTGCGACTTAGCCCAGAGGCTTACGACGTGGTCATCGCGACCTACAAGACCCCAATCATCGGCTTGGCCGAGCTTGGTCTAGTGGCTGCCATTTTGTTTCACGCATTCAACGGAATTCGCATTATCTTGATCGACTTCTGGTCGAAGGGTTCGAAGTATCAGAACGCGATGTTCTGGGTTGTCGTATCGATCGCATTTGTGATCTTCGCGATCTTCACCCCGCGCCACCTCGGAAACGTTTTCGGATAAGCGGGAGATAAAAATGTCAATTGTCATCGAGCCACCACGCACCGCGAAACCTAAGCGCACCAACTGGGAAAAATGGGGTTGGATCTACATGCGCGTCTCTGGCGTCGCACTGATCATTCTCGTCTTCGGTCACCTGTTCGCAAACCTCTGGGTCGGTGAGGGCATCAAGGCAATCGACTTTGCCTTCGTAGCCGGCAAGTGGTCTGACCCGTTCTGGCAGGTCTGGGATCTGCTCATGCTTTGGTTGGCACTCATCCATGGAACAAATGGAATGAGAACCATTGTTAACGACTACGCAGAGCGCGAAAAAACTCGCAAGAGGTTGGTTTGGATTCTTTGGGCAACCTGTGTCGCACTAATCGTGCTCGGCACCTTGGTTATCTACACGTTCGATCCTTGCCCTGCAAACGGAACACCAGAAAACTTGCCGAGCTTCTGCCCGGTTAACCAGTCATAACAATAGAAATCAGGAACTAGTAATTGTCGAATCCGAAAATTCACTACTACCAGCATGACGTTGTCATCGTTGGCGCCGGTGGCGCTGGCATGCGTGCGGCTATCGAAGCCGGTCCACACGCAAAGACGGCCGTCATTTCGAAGCTGTTTCCGACGCGTTCGCACACCGGTGCTGCCCAGGGCGGCATGGCTGCAGCCCTTGCCAACGTTGAAGAAGACAGCTGGGAGTGGCACACTTTCGACACCGTAAAGGGTGGCGACTACCTAGTTGACCAGGATGCCGCAGAGATTCTCGCGAAGGAATCAGTGCAGGCCGTTATCGACCTCGAGAACATGGGTCTACCTTTCAACCGCACACCAGACGGCAAGATCGACCAGCGTCGTTTCGGTGGCCACACTCGCGACCACGGCAAGGCTCCGGTTCGCCGCTCTTGCTACGCAGCCGACCGCACCGGTCACATGATTCTGCAGACCCTGTATCAGAACTGCGTGAAGCTCGGCATTGAGTTTTACAACGAGTTCTACGTGCTCGACCTAGTCATGACCAAGGTCGGAAAAGAAGAGCGCCCATCTGCTGTTGTTGCTTACGAACTTGCCACCGGAGAGCTTCACGTTTTTCAGGGCAAGAGCATCGTGTTTGCAACCGGTGGTTTCGGCAAGATCTTCAAGACCACTTCGAACGCGCACACTCTCACAGGTGACGGTGTTGGAATCATTTACCGCAAGGGTCTTCCTCTCGAAGACATGGAGTTCTACCAGTTTCACCCAACCGGCCTAGCCGGGCTCGGAATTCTTTTGTCTGAAGCCGCTCGCGGTGAAGGTGGCATCTTGCGCAACGCATCGGGTGAACGCTTCATGGAGCGTTATGCACCGGCAATCAAAGACCTCGCGCCACGCGACATGGTTGCCCGCGCGATGGCAAACGAAGTTCGCGAAGGTCGCGGTGCTGGCCCGAACAAAGATTATGTTTTGCTCGACCTAACTCACCTGCCGCCAGAGGTTATCGACGCGAAGCTTCCTGACATCACAGAGTTTGCTCGCACCTACCTTGGTGTCGAGCCTTACACCGAACCGGTTCCGGTTTTCCCGACAGCGCACTACGCGATGGGTGGAATTCCAACCAACATCAAGGCCGAGGTTCTCAGCGACAACAAGACCGTGGTCAAGGGCCTCTATGCCGCGGGCGAATGCGCCTGCGTTTCGGTGCACGGCGCAAACCGCCTGGGCACCAACTCGCTGCTCGACATAAACGTGTTCGGCAAGCGCGCCGGCATCTACGCGGTCGAATATGCCAAGGATGCCGACTTCGTGCCGCTTCCGACTAACGCGGCAGCCGAAGTGATATCGATGATTGACAAGGTTCGCAAGTCGAAGGGCACCGAGAAGGTTGCCGTTTTGCGCAAGGAACTACAAGACACCATGGACCTCAACGCTCAGGTTTACCGCACAGAAGACTCGCTTAACGAAGCTCTCGAAAAGATTGCCGAATTGCGCGATCGCTACAGCCGCATCTCAGTTCAAGACAAGGGTCAGCGTTTCAACACCGACCTTCTCGAAGCAATCGAGTTGGGTTTCTTGCTAGACCTCGCAGAGGTTTTGGCATTCACTGCCCGCGAACGTCGCGAGAGCCGCGGCGGTCACTACCGTGAAGACTTCGAAGAGCGCAACGACAAGAAGTTCATGGTGCACTCAATGGCCTACCTGACAAACAAGAAACCAAAGAAGCCTGGCGACAACATCAAGATCGACTGGAAGCCAGTCACCATTACCAACTATCCACCAATGGAGCGTAAGTACTAATGGCAACTGAATTCGAAGAGCTGGGCGCTGTCGCGGCTTTCAACGTGACACTATTTATTCGTCGATTCAACCCAGAGGATGGCCTCGAGGCGCGCTGGGAAGACTTCGATGTTCAGGTGCACGGCACCGACCGCGTTCTCGACGCGCTGCACAAGATTAAGTGGGAGATTGACGGTTCGGTAACCTTCCGTCGTTCATGCGCACACGGTGTTTGCGGATCAGACGCCATGCGAATCAACGGTCGCAACCGTCTTGCTTGCAAGACCCTAATCAAAGACCTCGACATCACACAGCCGATTTACGTTGAGCCAATCAAGGGCCTTGAAGTTGAAAAAGACCTGGTTGTAAACATGGAGCCTTTCTACAAGGCCTACCGCGATGTGCAGCCGTTCTTGATTGCAAGCGACAAGCCAACCAAAGAGCGTTTGCAGAGCCCAGAAGATCGCGCACGCTTTGACGACACCACCAAGTGCATCTTGTGCGCTGCCTGCACCAGCTCGTGCCCGGTGTTCTGGACAGACGGTCAGTACTTCGGCCCGGCAGCAATTGTCAACGCGCACCGCTTTATCTTTGACTCTCGCGACGAGGGCTCAGAAGTTCGCCTAGACATCTTGAACGATAAAGAAGGTGTGTGGCGTTGCCGCACCACCTTCAACTGCACCGAGGCTTGCCCGCGTGGCATCCAGGTGACCAAGGCGATTGCTGAAGTGAAGCAAGCGATCTTGCGCGGTCGCGCATAATTCTTGTTTCGCCGAACCGGCGCGAGAAGCGAAGTTATCGCTTCGAGCACCGAACTTCTAGGGCATGGTTCAGGGACCCGAAGGCTTGGGAATACCCGGCACTCCCCTGACCTTTAAGTTAGAACTATGAATGACTCATTCAGCTGCCACTCGGCCAAGCCCGAGGTCACCGAAGTTCGCGCCGGCGTTACCCGCCGAGCAGCGCTCTCAGCATTTGCCGCTGCCCTAGCAACAGTTGGACTCACATCGCTCTCTGAGTCGGCCTATGCGGCTGCTAAGACCTACAACATCTGCAAGACCACAGACGTCAGAGTTGGCAGCGCTCGAATGTTCTCAATCGGTGGTCGCTCAATCGTCGTAACCCAGCCGAAGCGGGCAGTATTCAGAGCGTTCGCGGCCGAATGCACTCACGAGGGCGTCACGCTTTCGAGAAAGCCGGGCAACGTTAGAACCAGCGGCTCAGTGATGATCTGCCCAGAGCACGGAGCACGATTCGACACAACTTCGGGTGCCGCAAAAGGTGGCCCAACCTCGCAAGCTCTAGGCAAGATCAAGCTCACGGTTTCTGGAACTCAGGTTCGAGTCTCGTTCTAACAAACTGGCCCGCGAGTTTAGACTTGCGGCTATGGCCCTAAAGATTGTCTCGGTAAATGTCAACGGCGTGCGCGCTGCATTTCGCAACGGCATGCCCGCTTGGCTGAGCGAAGCGCAGCCAGACATCCTTGCTCTTCAAGAAGTTCGTGCCGAGACCGAAGACCTGCTGAGGCTTTTCAACGAATATGAAGCCGAGCACGGTGGTGAGCCTTGGCACATTTTGCACGACAACGCCACGGCCAAGGGTCGCGCGGGAGTTGCCGTTGTTAGCCGGTTGAAGCCGCAGAGTCACCGCACCGAGCTAGGCCCAAAGAGTTTCGATAGTGCCGGCCGCTGGCTCGAAGCCGATTTCAAGCTCGGCAAAAAGACCCTGACTGTAATCAGCACATACGTTCACTCGGGCGAAGTTGGCACGCCAAAGCAAGATGAGAAGTACAAGTTTCTCGAGGCAATGCAAAAGCGCATGAAGCAGATTGCAGATGAAGGTGGCCTTGCGCTCGTGCTCGGCGATCTGAACGTCGGCCACACCGAGCTCGACATCAAGAACTGGAAGGGCAACCTCAAGAACGCCGGTTTCTTGCCAGAAGAGCGCGCCTATTTCGACACCATTATTGGTAAACACGGATGGGTCGATGTCGGCCGCAGTGCGCATCCGGGAGTTGATGGCCCTTACACATGGTGGTCGAACCGTGGGCAAGCCTTCGACACCAACACCGGTTGGCGCATCGACTACCACCTGGCCACGCCAAAGCTTGCCGCGATTGCCAGCGACTACAAGGTGCATCGCTCCCCGAGTTATGCCGAACGCTGGAGCGACCACGCCCCCGTTGCCGTGACCTACGACATTTAGACTTGAGCAATGACTAACAAGCCCAACCTTCTCAGCGGAATGCAGCCGTCTGCCGGCTCGCTTCACCTTGGCAACTACCTCGGCGCGCTAGTCAACTGGGCCTCGATGCAAGATGACTACAACGCCTTCTATTGCATCGTCGACTTGCACGCAATCACGGTTCCGCAAGAACCGGCAGAGCTTCGGGCAAACACGCGTCGCACCGCAGCACAGTATTTGGCAGCCGGCATAGACAGCGACAAGGCCACGCTGTTTGTGCAGTCACACGTGCCTGCCCACGCGCAGTTGGCCTGGGTGCTTCAGTGCATCACCGGAATGGGTGAAGCTGGCCGCATGACGCAGTTCAAAGACAAGTCGCAGAAGACCGGTGCAGACTCGGCTTCGGTTGGTCTCTACACTTATCCGATTTTGCAAGCCGCAGATATTTTGCTCTACCAGCCAAAGGCTGTTCCGGTTGGTGAAGACCAGCGTCAGCACATCGAGCTAACTCGCGATCTTGCAATTCGTTTCAACTCTCGTTTCGGCGACACCTTTGCGGTTCCAGAAGCAGTGATTCTCAAAGAAACCGCCAAGATTTATGACTTGCAAAACCCGACGGCCAAGATGTCGAAGTCTGGTGACCCTAAGGGTCTTGTCAACATCATGGATGACAACGACACCATCAATAAGAAGTTCAAAACTGCAGTCACAGACACCGACGGCGAGATTCGTTTCGATCGCGATGCGAAGCCTGGCGTTAGCAACCTGCTCGGCATCTATTCGGCAATCACCGGCGAGAGCATTCGCTCGCTAGAAGAGCGTTTCGCCGGCGCTGGCTATGGCGCGCTAAAGGGCGATTTGGCCGATGTGGTTGTTGCTCACCTCGACCCGATTCGTGGCCGTGCCGAAGAGCTCTTGTCTGACCCCGCCGAGCTCGATCGCCTGCTGGCGGTTGGAGCCGACCGCGCCAACGAGCAGGCAGAGAAAACCCTCAAGGCCGTCTACGAGGCCGTTGGTTTCACCGCCGCGCGCGGCTAGTTTCAACGCCAAAAACCCGACCCGCCACGGCTGCATCCCAGAAATAATGTGGCATCTAGCCCTGTTTAGTGTGAAGATAGACCTGTAACAAAGTTCTTCGGGGTCAGTGAAAATCTGAGCCGGCGGTATAGCCCGCGACCCGACGAGTTGAGATCGAACCCTTGGTTTGATGAAAGCTCGGCGGTTGATTTGGTGAAATTCCAGAGCCGACGGTTAAAGTCCGGATGGGAGAAGAACAGGGTCGCTGCGCGCGTTTTTGCGAGGCAGTGCCCGGCATTTTGCCGCGCCCCGAAGTTCGCAACGAAACACTGCAGAACACGGATGGCGCATGAACCAGTTTGAAACCGCGATGAGCGCAGCTCTTGAGCTAGCCACACGCGGCCCAGAGTTTGGTGGCAACCCACAAGTTGGTGCCGTGATTCTTGACCCGGCTGGCGAAGTTGCCGCAGAGGGATGGCACGAAGGTGCCGGCACCGACCACGCTGAAGTTATGGCGTTGCGCAACCTGCGCGCAAAACTTTCTCTCGACTCAGGCGACAGGCTGCCGGCAGGTTACACCGCGGTAGTAACTCTCGAACCGTGCAACCACACCGGCAAGACCGGCCCCTGCGCCGATGCACTGATTGCCGCTGGAATCGAACGAGTTGTTTTTGGTGCTTCGGATCCCGGTGCTGTTTCTGGCGGAGGCGCAGAGAAATTGGCAACCGCAGGCATTCAGGTCATCGAGGGAATTCTCGAAGAAGAAGCCAATGACTTGATTCGCATCTGGCGCAAGTCAACCGAACTGCAGAGAGTCTTTGTAACCGTGAAGTGGGCTTCGACTCTCGACGGCAGAGCCGCGGCAAACGACGGAACATCGAAATGGATCAGCGGCGAAGAAGCACGGTTCGACGTGCACATGCGTAGATCGAAAATTGATGCTATTGCGGTTGGCACAAACACGGTTGTCATCGATGACCCCGAACTAACCGCGCGCACCCCCGACGGCACACTCTATGAGCACCAGCCACTGCGAGTGATCATTGGCATGCGCAACCTCGACGGCGGCAAGCGCGTCTTCAGCAACACTGCAGACGCACTGCGCTTCGAGACCCACGATCTTGAGCAGGTGACTCGAGACCTTTACCGCCTTGGGCACCGACACCTGTGGGTCGAGGGTGGCGCAGAGCTCGCAAGCGCCTTTATTCGCGCGGGTTTGGCCGACCAACTGCTGGTCTACCTAACCCCCACCCTGCTCGGTGGCAGCCGCCTGGCTATCAAAGACCTGGGCATCGAGACCATCAGCGACATCAGCCGCTGGCAATTCGACGAGGTTGAGTTGCTCGGCGAAGACCTGCTAATCAGCGCCAGCCCAGTTACCCAAACAGAAGGCGACAACTAATGTTCACCGGAATTATTGAAGAACTCGGCAGAGTCAAGAAAATCGAGCAGCAGGCCGATGCCGTTCGACTTACTTTGGAAGGCCCAACCGTAGTCAGCGACGTGAAGCGCGGCGATTCGATTGCTGTTAGCGGCACCTGTTTGACCGCCGTCGAGTTCGACGACAACAGCTTCACCGCCGACGTTATGAAAGAGACCCTCGACCGCACATCGCTGAGCGAGCTCAAAGTTGGCGACCCGGTGAACCTCGAGCGCGCAATGACAGCTGCAACCCGCTTCGGCGGTCACGTTGTTCAGGGCCACGTTGACGGCGTTGGCAAAATCATTTCGCGCGAACCTAGCGAGAACTGGGAGTGGTTGCGCGTGAGCATCCCAGTTGAATTGATGAAGTACATCGTGCTCAAGGGTTCGATCACAATCGACGGAGTCTCGCTAACCGTCAACGAAGTCGGTGACGACTTCATCGGGCTCAGCCTGATTCCAGAAACTCTCGCCCTCACCACGCTTGGCAGCAAGCAGGTTGGCGCGAAGGTCAACGTCGAGGCAGACGTCATGGCAAAGCACATCGAACGACTACTCGAAGCAAGGAAAAACTAATGCAACTATCAACCATCGACTCAGCTCTCGACGCCCTGCGCGCCGGCAAGCCAGTGCTCGTGGCCGACTCGGCCGATCGCGAGAACGAGGGCGACGCAATCATCGCCGCCGAGCTGGTCAACCCAGAGTGGATGGCCTGGATGGTGCGCAACACCACGGGTTACCTCTGTGTGCCAATGGAAGAGTCTCGTGCCAACGACCTAGACCTGCCACTGATGACCACCAACAACAAAGACCCGCACGGCACCAGCTACACAATCACCGTAGATGCCAGCAACCGCAAGGCCACTGGTGTTAGCGCCGAGGAGCGCGCCAACACCGCCAACGTGCTTGCCGACCCAAACTCGAACCCAGAGTCACTAATTCGCCCGGGTCATATGCTGCCGCTGCGTTCACACCCGGCAGGTGTGCTTGGCCGCGCTGGCCACACCGAGGCAACCGTTGACCTGCTCAAGCTAGCGGGGCTAACTCCGGTTGGCGTGATTGGCGAGATGGTCAGCGAAGACGGCAGCATGATGCGTCTGCCAGAGCTAATTGAA
The DNA here is from genome assembly GCA_009702455.1 of Actinomycetota bacterium. GTDB lineage: Bacteria > Actinomycetota > Actinomycetes > Actinomycetales > Microbacteriaceae > Rhodoluna. The sequence goes on from WLIA01000005.1 coordinate 22,255, forward strand.
GTTGGCGCCCGCGAAGACCTACCGGTAATCACAATCGAACAGATCATTGACTACCTCACCACCCACGAAATCAGCCACACGATTAATCCGAACAACCGAATTCGTCTCGACGCGGTAGCGAAGCTGCCGAGCATCCATGGAAACTTCACGCTTCGCGGTTACTACGACATCAAGACCACTGCAGACCACGTTGCAATCATCTCTGGAAACCCGAGTGGTGAAAATGTATTGGTTCGCATGCACAGCGAGTGCATCACGGGTGAAGCCTTCGGTTCGCTCAAGTGTGAGTGTGGCCCGCAGCTCGACTTTGCTCTCGATCAAATTGCCAAAGACCCAAACGGCGGAATCGTGATTTATCTGCGCGGCCAAGAAGGTCGCGGCATCGGTTTGCTCAACAAACTGCGCGCATACTCATTGCAAGACCAGGGCTACGACACGGTTGACGCAAACCTGGCTCTCGGGCTTCCGAGCGAAAACCGCGAGTACGGAGCGGCTGTCGCAATCTTGCGCGACATGGGTGTGAACAGCGTTCGCCTCATGACGAACAACCCGGCGAAGAGCGGCTTCTTGAACAGCGCTGGCATTCCGGTAAACGAGTATGTCGCGGTTCTAGTTGGTCAGGCCCTAGAGAACGCCGGCTACATGGAAACCAAGCGCGCCCGCATGGGTCACATCATTCCGAAGGAGCACTAATGGCCGGAGCAGCCCCAAAATTCAACGTCGACGCCAGCGAACTTCAGGTGGCAGTGCTGGTTACCGGTTGGCACAAGAAAGTCATGGATGGCCTTCAGGCCGGTGCCGAGCGAGCGCTAAAAGAAGCCGGCAACGAAACCTACGAGATCTGGAACGTGCCGGGCGCTTTTGAGTTGCCACTGGCGGCCCAGTATGCGATCGACCAGGGCGCTGACGTTGTCATTGCACTCGGATGCGTGATTTACGGCGAAACTCCGCACTTTGACTATGTCTGCCGTGCGGCAACCGACGGGCTAACCCGCGTGCAGTTAGACACCGGAATTCCGATTGGCTTCGGATTGCTGACCGTCAACGACGAAGAACAAGCGCTTGAGCGTGCCGGTCTGCCAGGTTCAAAAGAAGACAAGGGTCGCGAGGCCGTTGAGGCAGCAGTGCTCATGGCTAGTATGAAGTAATGGACCTCGAATTAATAATTAGAATCACCTTGGTGCTGCACCTATTGGGCTTCGCATCAATCATGGCTGGCACACTTGGCCAGATCAAATCATTCAAAGACGGCGCTGTAGTTTTGCCAAGCATTCTTCACGGCGCTTGGCTTTCGCTTGCAACCGGTTTGGCACTCACTGGAATGCTGCCGGCAAACGGTGAAGAGGTTAACCACCTGGTTGTGGCACTCAAGAGCGCATCGCTCACCGCGATCTTCTTTATTGCTTACACGTTCAAGAAAAAAGCGACACCACCGACATGGGTTGTGCCGCTAATCATGGCTCTGACAATTACAAACCTCAGCCTCGCAGTTCTTCTCTAGCAAAAACAAAAAAGACCCCGTCGAGAGACGGGGTCTTTTTGCTTAAGCGTTAACCTCTGAGCCAGAATGTGTATGCAACTGAATCGCCCTTGGCGTTCGTTGCAATAATTCTGTAGAAGACTGTCACGTTAGTCGCCGGTGCATCAACCTGAACAGAGTTGCTACCAGCTCCGGCTGCAGAGGTGACTGCCGCATAAGCGTTACCCTGTTGGCGCTCGAGGCGGTATGTCCACTCGGCTAGGCCACCGAGATCGCTAGGTCGGTTGAAGTTAACCGTGAATTGCGTAGCGCTCGTGCGCGAGGCCGTGACCGAGGTCACCGAGCTTGGAGCCGTGGTTGGCGCGGTAGCCGACACCACGTTGCTAGGCAAACCGATTCCAAAACCGGTGAACGCGGTTACCCGGTAGTTCATCGTGGTGCCCTTGGCCGGGTTGCTAACGTTCCAAGTCGTGCCGGTCACATTGGCAAAATTCGACCAGTTCACGCCATCGACCGAAGACTCAAGGCGGTAGTAGCTCACAGAAGTCGAGCCACCGAGGTTGCTCGGAGCCTCCCAGCGAAGAGTCACAAACGAGCCAGGCGTTGCGGTCAGGTTCTGAACAGCACTGGCTTGCAAGAACGGAGCCTGTAGCGCACGCCACGAGCTCGGTGCAGATGCTCCAATCGAGTTCAAGGCAATTACGCGAACGTAAATCAGGGTGCCTGGTGCTTGCTTTTCAAGCACAACCGGTCCGCCAGCAGCAGTCAGGTTGCTCATGACTGTCCAGGTAGAGCCGTTTGCAGATCGCTCTACAACGTATCCGGTCAACGCAACGCCACCTTGGTCAGATGGGCCGTTGAACGAAAGGCTCATGGTCTGGTCTGAGTTCATCGTGAACGATCGAATCGAAGGGCTCGATGGAACAGTTGCTGCGGCAGTGATTGCGATTGCCGCAGTCGAGTCACCCGCGCCGAAACTCGTGAAAGTTGTCATGCGGTACTGCCAGGTGGTGCCCTTTGTTGGTCGAGTTAGGTTCGCACTAGTTGACGAACCAGAGACGGTGGTGAGCTGAGACCAGTTGGTTCCACCATCGCGGCTCACATCGATGCGGTAGACAACATAAGTCGAGCCACCGAGATCAGCCGCGGCAGCCCAGGTTGCCCGAACGAATGTCTGCGAATCAACAACGGTAAAGTTCTGCGCTGCCGATGGCTTCAAGAACGGCATCTGAATGCTCGTAACAGAAGGCACCGATACACCGAGTGCGTTTGTCGCTGTTACGCGAACAAACAGTCGCACTCCAGGGTTCTCGCGCGGCAGAGTTAGCGCATTGGTTCCGAACGCTGGAGTCGCAACGGTCGTCCAGTTGACCTGATCTACAGACTTCTGAACTGTGTAACCAGTGATTGGTGAACCACCGTTGTCGCTCGGGGTGTTGAAGCGAAGATCAATGCTGCCGTCAGCGGCAAAGCCGACTCGTGACCAGTTCGGAACCGATGGCGCCGAAGCTGCAACGGTAATCGAAACAACATTGCTGAAGTCACCCAAACCAAACTGGGTGTTAGCTACCACACGATACTGCCAAGTGGTGCCCTTGCTCGGGCGAATGGTGTTTGTAGACAGGGCGTTGGTCACAGAGCTTGTCGACCAGGTAACGCCTGCGTCACGACTGAACATAACGCGATAGCTAGCACTCGTAGCGCCACCTAGGTTTTCTGGCGCAGCCCAGGCAACAGCTACTGATGAGCCGTTATCAACAGCGGTGAAGTTCAACGGTGCTGTTGGCTTCAAGAAAGGCATCTGAATTCTGAACACAGAACTGGCGTTGCTTTCACCCAAAGCCGAGATTGCATAAATCCTGAACGAAACCAAAACGCCAGGGTTCGCACGCGGCGCTGTCGCACTCAGAACATTGCCCGCAGTCGTGGTTAGGTCTGCAAATGTGGTGCCGTTAGTTGACACCTCAACGCGGTAGCCAGTGACTGGCGATCCACCCGTGTCGCCAGGCGCATACCAGGCAAGCAAGATCGAGCCGTCGCTCGCAAAGTTGATAGATCGAGGCGATGGACTGTTCGGCTTCGATGCGGCAACTGTTACGGTCACCAAGTTTGAAGCATCGCTTAAACCTGCAGGCGTGTTAGCGAAAACTCGGTAGGTGTAGGTGGTTCCCTTTGGTGGGCTAGAGACCGTTGCGGTTAGAGCAGAAGTGATTGCCACCCCAAACCATGATGTGCCGTTGGCAGAGTATTCGAGTCGGTAAGAAGAAACCACGGCACCGCCGGTGTTCTCAGGCACCTGCCAGGTGAAAATTACTCGGTTGTTCTGGCTGGTGCTGTCGGCTGAAAGATTGCGTGGAGCGGTCGACTTTGCAAACGGAACAGAGGTAACAGCGACCGCAGAAGGAACACCCTCACCGAGTGCGTTCACCGCGATAACGCGAAGTGAATAGCTGGTTCCGGGTGCTTCGCGAGTGAGCTTCGCTTCAAGAGCGATGCCTTCACGGATGGTCGACCACTGCGCATTGATCAATCGCTGCAACTTGTATGAAGTGATTGCAGAACCACCGTTATCGACTGGGGCGCGCCAAGTGACGGTGAGCAGGCCATCAGCTGTAAACGATGTTGCTGGCATCGCAGGTGCACCGGGCACGCTGGTCTGACTTGAATATGAAACCGAAGTTGAGTTCACGCTCGAACCGCCGGAGTTAATCGCCGCAACTGCGAAGGTGTATGTCGCCCCCTTAGGAGGAAGAGCAGTCGTAAAGCTGGTGGCATTTAGGTTTGAAGTCAGAGTGGTGAAAGTAGAGCCACCGTCGGTGCTGCGTTTGACGATGTAGCCAGTGATTGCCCCACCGCCATTGTTGGTTGGTGGCACCCAGGTGAGTGTGCCGTTGTTGGTGCCGGCGACTGGGGTGAAGGTCAGGCCGGTTGGAGGCTGAGGTGCCATCGCGGTTCCGACAACGTTGACATTGACCGCGGCCGAAGCGCCGATCGAGTTGACTGCCGAAACTCGGTACTGCTCAACTACGCCGGGTGCGGGGGCAGCAACCAGGTGGTTGTAGACCGTAGCGGCCGGGCTTGCGACAACTGTCCAAGCGCCAGAGACCAGCTGCTCGACCTTGTAGCCAGTGATCGGCACGCCACCGCTATCGCTTGGCGATTGCCAGCGAATGTTGAATTGGGTGTCGCTGAATTTTTGAACATAAACAGGTGTTGGCGCTGATGGCACATCGGCCAAAGTTCTGAATGTGTATGGGTTCGACGGTGGGCCGGCAACAGTGCCAGAGAATGCGGTCACGACCATCGAATAAATCGTGTAGCGGGTGAGCCCGGTCAGCGCAATCGAGTTGGTGGCAACCGTGAAGGTTCCAAAGACTGTGTTGTTTGCGGTGTTGGTCACAACCGCTCGGTAGGTGATCGGAGTTGTCGCATCGATTGGAGCAACAACATCCCAGTTCACTGTGATTGTTGTCGCAGTCCAGTTGCTGCGCTCTCGCAAAATCACGATGGTAGGAGTTGCAGCCGTTGTAGTAACCGATAGAACATTTGACGGCTCGCTGACACCGATGGCATTAACCGCAAGCACTCTAAACGAGTAAGTCGTGTTTGCGGTCAGCGAAGTTACGTTTGCAACGGTTGTCGAAGTTGTGAGTTGTCTATTCCAGTTGCTGGCGGTCTGAACCCAAACCTCGTAGCCGGTGATTCGCGAGCCGTTGCCATTTAGCGGGGCATCCCAGGCCAAAGAAACCTGACTGCCAAAGATCGATGTGCTACGAAGGTTAGATGGCGCGTCGGCAACTGTTCCGAGAGTTGTGAAAACCAGCTCGCTGCTCGCAGGTGAGGTGGTTGTGCCAGACACCGAAGAAACGCGAACCGAATAAGTTGTGTTGCCCTTCAACGAAGTTAGAGAAGCAGAAGTCGTTGCAGAATCTACCGACGTAAATGCGGTTGCAGCAGCCTCGCGGTATTCAACCTTGTAACTGTTGGCGGCCTGGGTTCCCGAAGGTGCTGTCCATGAAACTGTTACCGAAGTCGAAGCGATGTTCGAGGCAACTAGAGCGGTCGGTGCGCCAACCGGCGGCAACGCGGCATTGGTGAATCTGGTGTTGATCAGGTAGTTGCCATTGAGACTCTTGGCGTCAACGACGATGCCCGCCTGGGCTCCGGCCTGAATTGCCACGGCAACGTCGCTAGGGCTAGCGGCCTTGTTGTCGCCTAGATAAAGGGCTGCAAGGCCGGCCACGTGTGGCGAAGCCATCGAGGTGCCGCTAAGCGAGCGCGGCGTCGAAGCATCGAAATTGTTGTTCGACAAGATGTTTGAGCCAGGGGCAAAGACGTCTACACAGTCACCGAAGTTAGAGAAAGACGCGCGAGCATCGGCATTTGTCGAAGCTCCAACGGTGATTGCATTTGGCGTGCTCGACGGCGAGTATGCGCATGCATCTGCGTTGCTGTTTCCGGCAGCAATAACAGGAGTGATGCCAGCTGCAAACAACTTCTGCACTGCGTCATTAACGAGCTGGTACTTGCCGCCACCGAGGCTGGCGTTCATAACGCCCGGTGTTCCCGCAGGGTGATTTGCGATGATCCAATCCATGGCGGTGATGAAACCCGACCAGCTTCCAGAACCGGTGCAACCGAGCACGCGAACCGGAACGATTGTTGCTTTCTTTGCAACTCCATATCTGGTGCCAGCCACGGTTCCGGCAACGTGGGTTCCGTGGCCATTGGTGTTGCAATCAGCACCTTGCAAGTTCTGACCGAAGGCGTCGAAACCAGTCTCTACGCGACCGGCGAAATCTGGATCACTTGCCATGACGCCGGTGTCGACGATATAGACGCGCACTCCAGCACCTGCACTCGCCGGATAGTTGTATGCGTTGTCATAAGTTGTGTTGGTCTGATCGATTCGATCGAGACCCCAAGACGGAGTTGGGCTCTGCGTGTCGAGCAGCGACATCGGCTGGTCGGCAACAACCTGAAGCACGTTTGAGTCGGCACGCAGAGCGGCGACCTCTGAGTCGGTTAGGTCGAGAATGAAGCCATCCATGACTTCGGTGAGCTCATCGTGCGGGGTCTCACCAAGCTTGCTGATTAGCGCGCGAACGGTTGCGGCGCTGCCGTCTTTAACCTGAACGATGTAGGTGCCACGGGCGACCGCGATGTAAGCCTGGGCAGGGGTGGTTGCCAGAACGGTGGCAAAGACGAGACCCAAGACGAGCAGGATGCGAAAAGCAAAGCTCTTGGTCGCAGTCAAACGCAACATGAATCCCCTACCTGTCGCCCGAGAAAAGGCACGGCATTAGCCTACGCCCAGCCACCTACCTTAGGAATAAGGCGTTCAGGCGACGAGTCGTGAAATAAAGGCCTCCGACGATCATCACCATGAAATAGAGCACGTGCCAGAGCAGGTCTGGGCTGATGTTGCCCAGCGTTAGCGCCCTTTCTAGCTGGATGGCGTGCCACAGCGGCAGTGCCTCGATGACCCGTTGCAGCCACTCGGGGTAGATATCTAGCGGGTAGAAGGTGCCCGAAAACAGGAACATCGGCAGCAAGAAGAAGTTGACCCAGTTCATCTGCTGAAACGACTTCAGATAAGAGGTGACACCCATGCCGATCGACGCGAAAGCAAAGGCAATCAGCACGGCACCCGGAATGGCGAGAATGCCCCACCAGCTCGGAATCAACCCGAGCGGAGCCATAACCGCCATGAATCCGATGGCGTAGGCCAAACCGCGCAGCAGCGCCCACGAGATTTCCCCGAGGGCGACATCTAGGGTGCCCAGTGAAGTCTGCAAAATCGTTTGATAGAGCTTGCCGAAATGCATCTTGAAAAAGACGTTCCAGGTTGAGTCGTAGATTGCCCCGTTCATCGCCGATGTTGCGAGCAGCGCCGGTGCGATAAACGCCGCGTATGAGATTGGGTTGCCAGCGGTGTCTGTCACTCCATCGATGAACTGCCCGAGCCCGAAACCAAATGCGGCCAAATAGAAAACTGGCTCGACGAATCCGCTGAGAACGATAATCCATGAAGAAGTTTTGAAGGCCATGAAAGCGCGTTCGATCATCGAACGGGTTCGACCGGCATAAAACTCTGCGCCGATTTTTCCGCTGCGTTTCTCGGCGATTGCGATAGCGCTATCGACAGATGCGTGAATCATGCTCATGCGCTCAACCTCGATGCAAACTTGCGCGTTGCAACAATCATGCCCGCCACCAGAATTGCACCCATGAAAATCACGTGCACGGCCAACAACCACGGCTCAACTTCGAGGCCGTAACTCAAGTTGCGTCCCAAGTTGGTTGCGTGCCAAACCGGTGAGATCCAGCCGACCCACTGCAGGTAAATTGGCAAACTTTCTAGCGGATAGAAAGTTCCTGAGAACATGAACATCGGGGTCAAGACGAAGCGACCGACGATTGCATAGAAGCCGTCATCTTGTTTTACGAACGAAGTTACGGCAAGCATCACACCGGCAAATGAGATTCCGGCGAAGATTGCGGCGAAGACCAGCACCGGCACCGACGTGAGCGGAATCGCCCCGAAGAGCACCAGAACGCCGGCATAGATAAGGGTGTTGAAACTGCAACGAATCGAAGACGCAATCATGATGCCGCCGACAATATCGCGGGCCATGAGCTGGGTCGAGATCATTGCGAAGAACGATTTATCCCAGAGAAAGCCCTGCATTGTCGGAAACGTGGTTTCATCCATGGCCGCCTGAATGGCAGCCGTGGCCAGCAATGCCGGGGCCAAGAAGGTCAGGTAGGGTACACCAATCGGGTTGTCAGCGCCCGAGGTGCTATCAACCAGAGCACCGATGCCGATGCCGACCGAGAGCAGGTAAAGCACCGGGTTGCCGAGGCCGAAAGCCACAATTGCGCCGAGCCACTTTGACATGTTACGCAAACGGTATTCGGCCACATACCAGGGTGCCCAGATGCGCGCCTTCGGCACGTCGAGAATCTTGGATGACCCCTGCCAACTGAGCTTTGTGTCGGTCATTTAGTCGACCAAAGTTCTTCCGGTTAGACGCAAGAAAACATCTTCGAGCGAGCTGCGGCGAACCAGTGAGGTTTGCGGTTCGAGACCGAGTTTGTGAATCTGCTTCAAAACTTTTTCGCCGTCTTCTGAGTAAACCAAAATGCGGTCTGGCAGAGGTTCGATTCGGTCGCCGAGGTGCGCAATTTTCTTTGCAGCATCTGCGTTGTTTTTCGAACCGAAACGAACTTCGAGAACCTCTTTGCTCGAATACTTTTTGATTAGAGCAGCTGGTGAACCCTCAGCCATTATTTTGCCTTTGTCCATCACGATTAGTCGATCGCAAAGTTGCTCGGCTTCATCCATGTAGTGAGTTGTAATCACCAGAGTTACGCCTTCTTCTTTCAGGCGAAATAGGCGATCCCAGAGAATGTGACGAGCCTGCGGGTCGAGACCGGTTGTCGGCTCGTCGAGCATCAAAATCTCTGGCTCGTTGACCAAACCGCGCGCGATGGTGAGACGGCGCTTCATGCCGCCAGAAAGCTGATCAACTTTTACGTCACGCTTCTCGGTTAGCTGCGCGAATTCGAGCAGCTCTTCGACCTTCTTTTTCAAGAAGGCGCGCGAGAGACCAAAGTAGCGGCCGTAGATATAGAGGTTCTCCCAGGTCTTCAGCTCGCCGTCGTGATTGTCTTGCTGGTGCACCACACCGAGGTGGGCGCGAATCTCTGGGCCGTGCTTGTTCGGGTCTTTGCCGAGAATGGTCAGCTCGCCGCCGGTGCGTCGAGAGGTCGAGGCAATCATGCGCATTGTGGTCGACTTGCCGGCTCCGTTTGGCCCCAGCAGGCCGAAAGACTCGCCCTTCTTGACCTCAAAGTCGATGCCGTCGACGGCAACGAAGTCGTCGTATTTCTTGGTGAGCCCGCGCGCGATAATCATCGGGGCTTCGGTCTTTTTGGCCAATTGCTTGCTTTCGTCTTTCAATCACTAAATCTATGGCCCAGCTGGGCAGCTTTTCAGAATAACCCATGAGCGCGGGTTGTTAGCCTAGGTGCATGCCCAATCTCACTGCTGTCGCGCCGCGGCCGGGCAACACCCGGGTCACCGGCAAAGAGCAGTTTTACACCCCAGCAGCCCTGGCGCGTGAATTGCTCACGGATGTCGCCAGGGTCGTGCCGAACCTCGCTGAGCGCGTGATCATCGAGCCGGCCGGAGGCACCGGAGCATTCATCAAGGCCGCTAAGAAGTTTGGCGTGGCTGGCATCGTGAGCTTTGACATCGAACCGAAGCATGCCGGCATCTCGGCAGAAGATTTTCTGCAGGCAGACATCGAGGTCAAGAAAGCCGTGACGATTTCGAACCCGCCGTTTGGTCGCAACAACTCTCTATCGATTCCGTTCTTCAACAAGGCTGCCGAGCACAGCGACTACATCTGCTTTATCGTTCCGCGCTCGTGGCGCAAGTGGTCGGTTATCAACCGTCTCGATCAGCGCTTTCACCTGGTCTTCGACAAAGACATTCAGATTGACTACGTTGACGACAATGGTGATGAACTCTCGACCAAGAGTCGATTGGCAACCTGCTTTCAGATCTGGCAGAAGCGCAGAGTCGCTCGCCCGATTGTGAGCGTGGTCGACAACGAGTTCATCAAAAAAGTTAAGCCGATTGATGCCGATGTTTCACTCACGATTTTCGGTTTCAATTGCGGTCGAGTTCGCACCGAATTCAAACGCGAACCAAACTCGACACAGATGTTCTTGAAGCTGCAGCATCCGAGAGCCCTTGAGGCATTGCAATCTGTCGACTTTTCGCGCTTCTTTAAGAACACCGCCTATACCGAGGCATTGTCTTTGCAAGAGATAAATTTCCTGTTGAATGAATATCTGATTGGCGAAGGCCAACTAAAGGAGAACAAATGAGCATGATGGGTGGCGGCCGAGGCCGCAGGCCAGGAGCGGCGCCCTATAAGGGGCCGAAGGCGAAGTTCAGCCAACTGCTGCCCTACCTTGGTGAGCACAAGGGTGCACTCTGGGTTGCCGTAGCGCTATCGATTGTTGGCGCTGCCATCAGCCTTGCCCAGCCGCTGGTCGTCGGCCAGGTAATCACTGCCGTGCAGACCGGCAAAGACACCGGCTTGCTCGTGGTCGTCTTGATTGCGGTTGTGCTCGGCAGCGCGGTTGCCAGCGGATTCTTGTATTTCGTGCTGGCCAAGGCCGGCGAGGGCGTTGTGCTCAGCGCCCGCGGGCAGTTGGCCACCCGCATGCTTCGCCTACCGATTGTCGAATATGACCTGCGTCGCACGGGCGACCTGGTTTCTCGCGTTGGCTCAGACACCACTCTTTTGCGTGCGGTGCTAACCCAGGGATTAGTCGATGCTGCCGGTGGAGTTTTGATTTTCGTTGGCTCGGTTGTTGCCATGGCGATCATCGACCCGATTCTCTTGCTGCTCACTTTGCTGATGATCTCGATTGCGGTTGCGTCGATTGGTTTCAGCGCGCGCAAGATTCGCAGCGCAACCACCAAGGCGCAGCAACGCGTTGGCGAAATGTCATCATCGGTTGAACGAGCTTTGAGTGCAGTGCGAACGATTCGTGCATCACGCGCAGAAACCCGTGAGACTGAGCAGATTGTTGAAGATGCGAAACAGGCATACGAGCAAGGCGTGAAAATTGCGCGCATCAACGCTGCCGTAACACCTATCGGCGGGCTTGCTGCTAACGGAGCTTTCATCGTGGTGCTCGGTGTCGGCGGTTATCGAGTTGCATCTGGTGAAACTCCAGTTGCCAGTTTGGTCACTTTTATCTTGCTGATGTTCTTGATGATTCGCCCGGTTGGTCAAGCGTTCGGCGCATACAGTTCTGTGCAAACAGCTCTCGGCGCACTCGCAAGAATCAACGAGATCATTGCACTGCCGGTAGAAGACACCGACGAAGAGCGTGCCGAAACACCAAAGCGCAAAAAGGTCAACGACACCGCAATCGAATTCAACAAGGTGTCTTTCGGCTATGCCCCGGCACCAGCACCAGAGACGTTCGAGGGCAAAGACTTTGTTGCGGTTGCGGGCGAGGGCAAGACCCTAGAGCCAGAAGAACCGCGCGAAGTGCTGCACAAAGTCTCGTTCAAGATTCCACGCGGTGCTCGAGTCGCACTTGTTGGCCCATCGGGTGCCGGCAAGTCGACAATCTTCTCGCTTATCGAGCGCTTCTATGAGCCGACCGGCGGCGAGATTCTGCTCGATGGCCAGTCGGTTCAATCGATGAGCCGCGACGAGCTTCGCGCACAGATCGGCTACGTCGAGCAAGATGCCCCGGTGTTGGCCGGGTCTATCCGTGAGAATTTGCTGATTGGTTCGCCGAACGCGACCGATAAGCAGCTCAAGAGGGTGCTGGCCGAGGTGAACTTAACCGACGTGGTGAAGCGTGACAAGCGCGGGCTCGACGCAGAGGTTGGCGAAGACGGCATCATGCTCAGCGGTGGCGAGCGTCAGCGTTTGGCGATTGCTCGAACCCTGCTGGCTGCTCCCCCGATTCTTCTCTTGGATGAGTCGACCTCGTCGCTTGACGGCCTCAATGAGCAGCGACTTCGAGAGGCGATTGATTCAGTTGCAAAGAACAGAACCCTGTTCGTTATCGCTCACCGGTTGTCTACCGTGATCGACAGCGACTTGATTATCGTTCTTGAGAACGGCAAGGTCATCGGCAGTGGCACCCACAAGATGCTTCTCAAGAGCACTCCGCTCTATCGTGAGCTGGCCAGACATCAAAAGCTCGGATAGGTGCTCTAGCGCGTGATGTAGTGGCATGGCGTCTCCTTGAGTCTTGTATTTCGAGTCTTCATCGCGCGGGTTACGCAACTCTGGCGCTCTGTGGGCGGGCTGCTTAGCAAAAGATGAAGAATTGGTGAACCAGGCGAGCCAATTGGGTCACTAGAGCACGACTAGATTTGGCTTATGAGCTCAATGAAGTCGCTCGCCGACTATGGCGACCCAACCGACCGCGCAACAGCCGAACGTCTCGAAGCAGATGATGTTCTTGCCCAATACAAATCGCAGTTCGTCATCACTAACCCAAACCTCTGCTATCTCGATGGCAATTCGCTCGGGCGTTTGCCGCGCGCAACCGTCACCGCCGTGAACGAACTCATGGTTCGCGAGTGGGGCCACGAACTTGTCGATGGATGGTCGCACTGGATCGACGAAGCTCAACCAACTGGCGACCTGCTCGGGCGGGCAACTCTAGGTGCCGCTGCCGGTCAGGTGCTCGTGTGCGACACCACTTCGGTGAACTTCTATCAACTTTGCGTTGCGGCGATCAAGGCTCGCCCCGGTCGCAAGACTGTGATCATCGACGCTGCGAATTTTCCGACTGACCGATTTATTCTCGCCGGCATCGCCGAACAGTTTGGTTTGAATCTCATCACGTTGAACAATGACGGCATGGGTGGGCCCGGCGCTGTTGACGTTGACGCAGACTGCGAAATGATCACGCCAGAAATTCTCGAGCGCTTCATGAATGACGACGTTGCTCTTGTGACACTTCAGGTGATTCACTACCGCTCGGGTTCGCGCCCGCAGGTGAAGGCAATCACCGACTTGGTTCGCAGTCACGGCGGTCTTGTCGTCTGGGATGCCTCACACGCAGCCGGCGCAATCGACATTCAGTTTGACGATTGGGGCGTCGATCTCGCGGTTGGGTGCACCTATAAATACGGCAACTCTGGGCCAGGTTCACCGGCCTGGCTCTATGTCTCAAAGCGCCTTCAGGGCGAGCTGCGGGTGCCAATTCAGGGATGGTTCGCCCAAGACGACCAGTTCTCGATGGGTCCGTTCTTCGAGCCAAACCAGCAGATTCGCGGCTTTCAGATTGCCAGCCCGAGCATCATGGGCCTTCGCTGCGTGAAGACTTCTTATTCGATGATCGAAGAGGCCGGCATCAAGAACATCGCGGCTAAGGCAGCAATCGGCACCGACCTGATGATCGCGTTGTTCGACGCGTGGCTCGCGCCGCTCGGTTTCACGCTGTTGACTCCGCGCGAATCGTCGAACCGCGGCGGTCACATCACAATCGGCCACCCAGAGGCAAAACGAATCGCCGCAGCTTTGCGCAAGTATGCAAACGTGGTGCCCGACTATCGCACGCCAAACTCGATTCGTCTCGCGATCGCGCCACTGCCAACCTCGTTCACTGAAGTTTGGGATGGCATGGCGCGCATCCGTGATTCGGTGACACGACGTGACTACTTGCGAATCGACGACAACGGAAGCCGCGTGACCTAATGAGCGACAAGTCGAACGACAAAGCGATTACCTACATCAGCTATCTGAAGGTCGATGAGCTGCTCGAGTTGCAGCAGCCCGAGAGCGACGGCGAACACGACGAGATGCTGTTCATCGTGATTCACCAGACCTACGAGTTGTGGTTCAAACAGATTTTGCACGAGATTGCCGAGTTGCAGCGCACGCTAGAGCACGGCGACACTCACCGCTCGCTCGCGATTCTGGGTCGTGTGAGAACCATCATGAAGACCTGCGTCGGTCAGCTCGATATTCTCGAGACGATGACTCCGCTGCAGTTCAACACTTTTCGCGGTCGCCTGCAGTCGTCGAGCGGTTTTCAGTCAGCGCAGTTTCGCGAGCTGGAGGCAGTGCTCGGTCGACGCGATCAGGCCGGCGCGGGTGCCGAGAAACACACCGGCATGGGCATGGCCGAGCACCTCATCGAGGGTTCGCCGGCTCGCGCAAGGGTTGAGGCGGCAATGACCAGGCCTTCTCTCTGGGATAGCGCTCTGCGCTACCTAGCCTCTCGCGGTCACACAGTTCCTGGCGAGGTTTTGGCGCGAGACGTATCGGTGGGTTATGAAGCCCACGAGGGCGTGCAAGACATGTTGCTCGATGTTCACCGCAACGACCCTGATGCCGCGGCCATCTGCGAGCGACTTGTCGACCTAGATGAAGGCCTGCAGGAGTGGCGCTATCGCCACGTGAAGATGGTAGAACGAACCATTGGGCACAAGATGGGTTCTGGCGGCTCTTCGGGCGTTGGCTATCTGAGCTCAACCCTGTTCAGGTCGGTGTTTCCTGACCTTTGGGCTATTCGTTCGCGCTTTTAGTGGGAAAAGTTTGCGCTTTATGCGGCAACATTCTCTAGCCACTTCACCCAAGCTCGTATTGTGCGTGAGCGACGTTCTATCGTGGACTGAGACAAAGGCTTCTCATCTTTTGCTTTGATAGCGTGAGGGGACTTGGAGAAGTCTCGAGCGATTGATTCAACACTTGGGAGCTCGCCTGTCTTCATAAGATTAAGATACGCATCAAGAATTGGCGGAATTCGAAGAATCAATTCAGCTAATTTCAAAGTGCTATCTCTATAGCTCATCTTGGTAATGGACTTTCCGAGCTTTGTAGCTTGACGCACTTTTTGACCGTACTCGTTGATTCCGTCTTCAATAAGACCAAGATATTGGCAAGCGTCTGGATAGTATTGAAAAGTTTGACGTGCCGTGAGCGGATACTCAACAGCCAGTTCTTCATTGGTCCTTGGCTCTTGAGCGATAAAAGTCAGCATATCCATGACTTTTCCAAAGTCATCGGCTTGCGGGAAGGGAATGCCCTTGGGTGGACTTTTTGGTGCTTCGCGCAAAATTTTCTGCGCAAGTTCCGCAATTTCAGAACTTTTTGGCTTCCTCAAATTGATGGAGTATCTTTTGTGCTGAACAAGAGTAGCGCTCGAATAATCATTTTGATCGAAGGAGTATTCAAACAAGTCAAAAATCTCATTGGCAAAAGTCATGAATACAGTGCGAATATTTTTTTCGGGCAGGATCTGTTTCCAAGTCGCAAGTGGATAGAAAAGTTGTCGTGTTACAAAATCCGGGGAAATGTGGTTCTTAACCTCGAAAATCGTAAATGGGCTTCCAGCATTGCCGCCGAAAGGGGTTCGACCTTCGAAACCACCATCAATTTCGATTTGAGCCCCAGAAACCTGTATCTGACTCTTGCCTGTCAACTTATCGTCCACCACAAACTCAAACGAGGGCGTCCTCATTCTTCCCGATACCGTTAGCACTTGTTCTTGACCAAGAAAGTCTTCAACGATCCCTGCAGCATGGGCCGCGTTCAGAGCTCCCGGCTCTCCAGTGATTTCATAGGGGTTGATGGTTTCTATGTACGAAGGCCATGACATGTCTTTCACTTCATCGCCAGGGAATTTCCAAGTCGGTAGTTTCTGGAAAATCTCAAAAGAGCCAATACGCCAAGTGTCAAAACCCCTCGTCAGAAGACTGTACCCACCATCCTTGAAGATTTTTGGCTGGTTGACTTTGTGATCGATTTTGGTGTTTTTCCTAGGCTCGTAATTCAAAGAGTGAAACTGCTTTGCAGACACATCGACAAACCCATCACGCTTTATGGCCTCGTCAAAGTTATAAACTTCGAACATTTCTGACCAAACCAAGTCGAGGAGTCTTTCTGGCATTTGAGACTAAACCTCGACACCTAAGAATTTGTAGTTTGTAATCATTACTTCTGTAGCCGCTCCCCTGCTGGAAACACGAGAACCGATGTATCGCGTGACTGGTATTTTCTCGAGTTTGAAAAACTCTTTATGTTTCTTGTCCTGGTATAGACGGTGAATCAGAGGAACATCAGAGTTAGAAAGCAAAACAGGTACCCCAACTTCAGTGGTCAACCTGAGGATCTCGTCTCTCAACTCCTCTTGATCCTGAGCCGTGAAGCCACCGCTTTGGTAGTTTGTGAAAGTGTCTGCATATGGCGGATCTAAATAGACCCAATCTCCTGGAGAGGCCAACTTTGTTGCAGTTTTGTATGAACCCGAATGCAACTTCGTCGTTTCAGAACCTTCGGAATCCTTGTAATTGAGAAATGCGCTGACTGCAATAAGAAGGTCTTTCTGTATCCAATTTGGTCTGACTTGACCGCCATACGGAACGTTCATGTGTCCAGCAGCATTCACCCTATAGAGCCCGTTGTAATTTGTCTTGTTTAGATATATGAAGCGCGCGGCTTTTTGGACTCGTGTGCGGGAAGACCAGTCATCTTGTCGATCCCATGCACGCACCTCGTAATAATGTTCAGACGTGTTTACGTGAGAGTCAAGCTCTTGCAGCAGATCATCAAGGTCAAACTTTATGGCGAGATAAACATCTATAAGGTCATTGTTGAAATCTGAGACGATTTTCAATTTTGAAACATCTTGATCGAAGAACAAAGCCCCTGCGCCTAAAAAGGGTTCAATGTATTTACCTGTATATCTGGGTGTTCGAGCTCTTAGCTCTGGCAATAATGCACGTTTTCCTCCAGCCCATTTCAAGAAGGGTTGAGGAATTGTATGGGTAGCGTCAGTAGAAGATGAACTTATCAACCGAACCCCATTGCCTTTGGATTTTTGCTGAACAACTGGGACGCCAGCAATCATTAGTTTAGGTTGCGACTTGCTAATTGCTTTCACGCGCAAGAGCCTTTCTCTCCATAAATCCCCTCGTTGGCCTCTTTCTTACCAACATCCAATGACAAGCTGTTGAGATAGCGCAGTAATTGTTAGGCAAACCAAGCCTTTGTGAATTCGCGATGGTTCGTTCTTTTAGCGCGAAGCGGCCTCAACGACGTTTTTGACCAGCATCGCGCGGGTCATTGGCCCGACGCCACCTGGGTTTGGCGAGAGCCATCCGGCAACCGAGGCGACATCCGGGTGAACGTCACCAGCCAGGGTCGAGCCACCATCAACACGGGTCACGCCAACGTCTAGAACGGCAGCGCCTGGTTTGATCCAGTCGGGCTGAACGAAGTGGGCAACCCCGAGGGCAGCAACCACGATGTCTGCGCGGCGAACCGACTCGGCAACGTCTTTTGAGGCCGAGTGCAAGGTTGTGACGGTTGAGTCGATTCCCTTGCGAGCCATGAGCAAACCGAGTGGACGGCCGACGGTGATGCCGCGCCCGATAACCGCAACCTCTGCCCCGCGAGTTGGCACGTCGTAGCGACGAAGCAGCTCAACAATCGCGGCAGGTGTGCAAGGCAGCGGCGAAGTCATTTCACCAGAAACACCCAGCACAAGACGACCGAGGTTGATCGGGTGCAGGCCATCGGCATCTTTGTCGGGGTCGATGAGCTCGAGCATTTCGCGAGAGTCGATGCCAAACGGCAGTGGCAACTGAAGAATGAATCCGGTGACGTCACGTGCATCATTTAGATCGCGAATTGCCGCACGGATGTCTGCTGCCGAAGAGCTTGCCTTCATGTCAATGCGAACCGAGTGCATGCCGATTTCGGCGCAGTCGCGGTGTTTGCCAGCTACGTATTTGTGTGAACCAGGGTCGTCGCCAACTAACAAGGTGCCAAGACCAGGATTGATGCCGCGCTTCTTAAGTTCGACGACCTGCTGTGCGAGTTCGGCTTTGATTGCATTCGCGGTAGCGAGTCCGTCGAGCTTAACTGCGGTCATGAATTACCAGTTCTCGAGGTTTGGGTAAAGCGGAAAAGCCTCGGTCAACTTGGCAACGCGCGCCTTGAGCGCTGCGATGTTTGGGTTCGGCAAAAGCACACCGGCGATGATGTCGGCAACTTCGGTGAACTCTTCGGTTGCGAATCCGCGGGTTGCGAGAGCCGGGGTTCCGATGCGCACACCTGAGGTAACCAGTGGTGGGCGTGGGTCATTCGGAACCGAGTTGCGGTTCACGGTGATGCCGACCTCGTGAAGAAGGTCTTCTGCGGTCTTGCCGTCGATTGGTGCGTTGCGAAGATCAACAAGCACGAGGTGCACCTCGGTGCCACCGGTCAATACCGAGACGCCGTTGCCGGCAACATCGGCCTGGGTCAGACGCTCAGCAATTATGCGGGCTCCGTCGAGGGTGCGCTGCTGGCGGTCTTTGAACTCTGGGCCGAGAGCAGCCTTGAAGGCCACAGCCTTGGCGGCGATAACGTGCATCAACGGGCCACCCTGCTGACCGGGGAAAACTGCTGAGTCGATCTTCTTGGCGTATTCCTCTTTGCAGAGAATCAGACCTGAGCGAGGGCCGGCAAGAGTCTTGTGAACGGTAGTCGAAATCACGTCTGCATAAGGAACCGGTGACGGGTGCAAACCAGCTGCAACCAAACCTGCGAAGTGAGCCATGTCGACCCAAAGCTTTGCACCAACTTCGTCAGCAATCTTTCTAAACTCTGCGAAGTCGAGGTGACGCGAGTAGGCAGACCATCCGGCGATTAGAACAGCAGGCTTTACTTCGTGCGCGCGCTGACGAACGATGTCCATGTCAATCAAGAAAGTTTCTGGGTTCAACTCGTAAGCGTGAGCTTCATACATCTTGCCCGAGAAGTTCAAACGCATTCCGTGAGTTAGGTGACCACCGTGAGCCAGTTCGAGACCGAGAATGCGGTCACCTGGTTTTGCCAACGCCATCAAGACAGCTGCGTTTGCAGATGCGCCAGAGTGCGGCTGAACGTTTGCGTGCTCTGCGCCGAAGAGTGCCTTGGCGCGGTCGCGTGCGAGGTTCTCGGCAACGTCAACAACTTCGCAACCACCGTAGTAACGCTTGCCCGGATAACCCTCTGCATACTTGTTGGTCAACACAGAACCCTGTGCCTCAAGAACGCTGCGTGAAACGAAGTTCTCGCTTGCGATCATCTCTAGAAAATTGCGCTGGCGGTCAAGCTCGCCCTGCAGCACGGCCGCGATTTCTGGGTCGGTTTCAGCCAGCGATGCATTGAATGTTGAGGGCAATTTTGAGGAGGTCATTTGGCAATTTTACCCGCTCGACCACTCGAAACCCGCCGTCTAGGGATAGCCGAAGATTGTGGTTTCAATTTCGGTTTTCGGCATGTCTTTGGCGGGGTTGCCCGACTCATGTTCGTTAGTATGAACAAATGCTCGGATGGGGCGCCGACAAGAATCAGGGGTAAAAGTGGACAATTTGCCGCTAATCATTGGGGCAGCGATGATCGTCGCTGGCCTCGGATTGGGCATCTACATCACCATTCGCATCGTTGAGCAGCGCCGAATCGACCGCGACGAGCCGCTCGACTAACCATTTGAGCCGCAACGCAAGCGTCGCGACTAGTCCTCTGGCTATCCCCACGGCTTAAACTAAGGCTCATGACTCTAGCCACCGAACACTGGGTGCTCACCCTCGTCTGTGAAGACCGCCCAGGCATCGTTCACGCCATCTCGGGGGCCATCGTGGCAGCCAACGGCAACATCACCGAGTCGCACCAATACACCTCGCTCGACACCGGCCGCTTCTTCATGCGCCTGCAGATCGAATCGGCTATCAGCCGCTCAGACTTCGAGGCGGCTATCAAGCCAATCGCAGCCACCTATTCGATGCAGTTCACCCTCGACAATGTGGGCCGCAAGATGAAGACCCTGGTCTTGGTATCGAAGGCCGGCCATTGCCTAAACGACATGCTGTTTCGCCAGCGATCGGGCCAGCTGCCAATCGATATCGAATCGGTATTCGGAAACCACGCCGAGTTGGCTCCGCTGGCCGAGTTCTATGGTGTGAAGTTCGAGAACCACACCATCAAGAGCGAAGGTGACAAGCGCGCTTTCGAACAGATGCTGCGCACCTACATCAAGTCGGCCAAAATCGAACTGATTGTTCTTGCCCGTTACATGCAGGTTTTGTCACCGGAGTTCTGCGAAGAGTTCGCCGGCAAAATAATCAACATTCACCACTCGTTCTTGCCGGGTTTCAAGGGTGCGAACCCATACGCCCAAGCACACGCACGCGGAGTGAAACTAATCGGCGCAACCGCACACTTCGTAACCAGCGATCTCGACGAGGGCCCGATAATCGAACAGAACGTTGTTCGAGTCGAGCACTCTTCGTCGAAGGAGCGTTTGGTTTCAATCGGGCAAGACGTCGAGTCAAAAACTCTGACTCAGGCCGTGCGCTGGTTCGCCGAGCACCGCATTCTGCTCGACGGCGAACGCACCGTCATCTTCAGCTAAGCAACTCTTAGCCGCGACTTTCGCGCCAACCTGCTTCGCACAAGCAATCCTCCGGCAACTGCTCCGAGCGCTATCGAAGCCACGGATGCCGCCGGCATCACCCAGCCCAGGTTCGCAACCGGTGCGCTTGCCCTGGCTGGCACCTGTGGCTCAGGCTCAGCGAGCACTTCGGTTTTTGGCGCAGGCAGCGGGTTGGTGAGAGTTTCGGGTTGAATCGGTTGAGGTTGGGCGACTGAAGTCGCTCTGCGTGGTGCTGGTGGCGCAATGGCATTTGAGCTCGCGGCAGACTCGATCGCTCTGATGCTGGCAATCGGGGCCATTGGCACAACCGCCTCGGCGTCTGGGTTTGGTGCCGGAGGTTCAGGGGCGGGCGGCGGCTCAATTGGGGGCTGAGCAACCGCAACCAGTGTGGCCTCTGGGGTCGGGCTGGCGGTCGGGGTTGGTGTCGCAGTCGGCGTAGGAGTCGCCAACGGGCTAGCGGTCGAGGTCGGGCTTGGCGACGGCGATGCGCTCGGCGATGCCGTTGGCAGAGGTAAGACAGCCGCCTGCACCTTCACCACCTGGCTGACGACTTTCTGTGCCGGGCCTAGGTTGCCGGTCGCATCCTTGAAGCTGTTGGCATAGATAGTCACTTGCGATTCGGCACCGGCCATGCACCCGCTGATTGCGAACGTGTACTTCTCGGCGGCAATGCTGACGCCCGAAAGCGAACACCCGGTGCCACTCACGGTTGGCGATATGAGTGAATCGACTAACTCCACTTGCTCGCTCACCGAAGCTGTGAGATTGAAAGACGGGTCGGTTGCCGATGTCAAGGTCGAGTCGAAACTGATAACAGGAGAGGTTCGATCAACAGTTGTGAAGTCACTCGCGACACCCTGGCTCGGCCCCCAGTTCAGACTCAGGTCTGAAACCGAGTTGGCCCCGAGTTGAAGCGCGACCGTTCCGTCACTGCAACCGCGAACCGTCACAACATGAAACGACGCTTGCGAGAAACCGTCGTCGACAGTGCAGCCGGTAGCGCTGCCAAAGACATAGAAGTCACTTGCCTCGAGATTTTTGATTGTTCCACTAGTCATAAGGTAGAAAGTTGCGGTCGACTGATTCGTTCGCGAAACGTCGGCCCAAAACATGTCAACCGATGGTGCGCTGTTTGCGCTGGCCGGTGCCATAAAAATGCCGGCAAGAATTGCAATCAAGGATGCGCTAGCAGCAAGCAGTTTGTGCCAACGACGAATGTGTTTTCTGTGCATAACAGAAAGCAAATAACTCCCCCGAAAATCTCGGGGGAGTTATCAACAGATTTAGCTTGAAGCTACTTCTTCGTGTTTTCGGCTATAGAAACCAAAGCAATCGAGCTCTCGAAACCAACTCGAATTATGATCAGCGAAACCAGAGCAACCAGAGGTGACACAAGCATCAAAAGAATTGCTTCTACAAATAAGCCCTCGTCACTAGCCAACAATAGAAGCCCAAAGATCTCTGCAATTAGCAAACCGACTGCTAGCAGTGCAAGCATGAAAATGTAGAGAACCCTGGCAACATCGCGGGTAACAAAGTTCTCGAATTTGGTATCAAAGAGTTTCTTGAAAAACATGTTTCCCCTTTTCGCGGTAGGCGTGGGTTATCCCACGAGCAACACGCTACAGCGACTGCCAAGGCTTTTAGCCGAGGCGAGCCTTTAGGTTTTCGGCAAGGCTAGCCATGAACTCATCCGTGGTCTGGTAACCCTGACCGCCGCCAACTAGCAGCGAGAGGTCTTTGGTCATGTTGCCAGACTCGACGGTCTTGATGATGACGTCTTCGAGGGTCTCGGCAAACTTGGCAACCTCAGGGGTACCGTCGATCTCGGCGCGGGCCATAAGAGCGCGGGTCCAGGCATAGATAGACGCGATCGGGTTGGTCGAGGTCTTCTTGCCGGCCTGCCAGTCGCGGTAGTGACGGGTCACGGTGCCGTGAGCAGCCTCGGCCAAGGTGGTCTTGCCGTCAGGAGTGGTTAGCACCGAGGTCATGAGACCGAGTGAACCGAAGCCCTGCGCAACGGTGTCTGACTGAACGTCGCCGTCGTAATTCTTGCAAGCCCAAACATAGCCACCCTCCCACTTGAGCGAAGCCGCGACCATGTCGTCGATTAGGCGGTGCTCATAGGTGAGGCCGGCAGCCTTGAAACGGTCTGCATACTCTGCATCAAAAACTTCTTGGAACGCATCTTTGAACGCGCCGTCGTAAGCCTTCAAGATTGTGTTCTTGGTCGACAGGTAAACCGGGTAGTTGCGAGCCAAACCGTAGTTGAAGCTGGCGCGAGCAAAATCACGGATGCTGTCCATGTAGTTGTACATGCCCATCGCAACACCGCCGTGCTCTGGGTAGTCGGCAACTGTGAACGTTTGTGGCTCGCCGTTTTCAGGAGTCCAGGTCATGGTGACGCGACCCTTGCCAGGCACCTTGAAGTCGGTTGCCTTGTACTGGTCGCCGTGTGCGTGACGGCCGATGATGATCGGCTTTGTCCAACCTGGAACTAGACGAGGAACGTTTGAGATGATGATCGGCTCGCGAAAGACAACGCCGTCAAGAATGTTACGAATTGTGCCGTTCGGTGACTTCCACATCTTCTTGAGCTTGAACTCTTCAACGCGGGCTTCATCTGGGGTGATGGTTGCGCACTTCACGCCAACACCGTGCTTCTTGATTGCGTGGGCTGCGTCGATGGTCACCTGGTCGTCGGTTGCATCGCGGTGCTCAACGCTGAGGTCGTAGTAGTCGAGGTCAATGTCGAGAAACGGCAGGATGAGTGAGTCTTTGATGTTCTGCCAGATGATTCTGGTCATTTCGTCGCCGTCTAGCTCTACAACCGTGCCGACTACCTTGATTTTTGACATGCTTTACTGCTCCAGATTTAGGGGTTTCGTCGACTCGATTACGGGCCAACAGAGGTCAAGCCTATTAGGTTTGAGCCATGACTAAGCCCTTTCGCAGACTCGTTGCGGCCCTCGCGGCCTGTTCTCTAGCCGTTCTCGGCCTTACCTCGTGCGCCCCAAGCGGGCCGGCGGCAACCCCGATAACCACCCAAATGGTTGGGCTGCAGATGCACATGTGGAGCTTCGACTCAATTGCCGCCGAATGCCCAACGCTGAAAGACATCGGCTACGACTGGGTTCTGGTTTCGCCGCCGCAAGAGACGATTCCGGATAGCGCTTGGTGGGCTCACTACCAGCCGGTCAGCTACAAGATCGACTCGAGCCTTGGCACGCGAAGCGAGTTCGAGAACATGGTTTCGGTTTGCAAGGCCAACAACGTGCAGATCATGGTCGACGTTGTCTTGAACCACATGACCGGTTTGCAAAACGGCACTGGTTCTGCTGGCAGCGAATTCACCAAGTATGAGTTTCCGGGGCTTTATGCACCTGAAGACTTCAACATGTGCCCAACCGGTGTTAGCCAAATCGAAGACTATTCAAACGTCGAAGAAATTCAGCAGTGTGAGCTGCTCGGCCTCTCTGATTTGAACACCGGCAAGGCAAACGTGCGCGATCAATTGGTCAAGTTTTTGCGCGATTTGCGCGGCACAGGAGTTGCCGGTTTTCGAGTTGACGCTGCCAAACACATCAAGGCAAGCGAACTGAAGCAGATTGTCGATCAACTACCAAGCGACACAACTTTCATCTCTGAGGTAATCGGCGATACTCCCCCGCAATCTGAGTATTACGAATTTGGTCACGTCTTCTCGTTCGACTGGATCAACATGGTGCGCAACATTTTCTCAAGCAGTGGTTTGCTCGGCGGTTCTGCCGATCAGAACTACTTCGACATGCTGAGCCCATCTGAGAAGACGGTGACGCTGGTAACCAACCACGACACCGAACGCAACGGCGGCGCTATCAGCTACCAGTTTGCGAAGAACTTCAACCTCGCGACGGTGTTTACCCTCGCGGCACCACATGGCAAGCCGATGCTCTATTCGTCTTATGCCTTCAGCGACTATGACGCCGGGCCGATTGGCAGCCCGACCGGCTACCAGCCTGTAGCCCAGTGCGTGAACAACCCGAGCCCCGACTATGGCGTCTACCAAGATGGCGACTGGATTTGCCAGCACCGCTGGCCAGCCAACAAGGGCATGATTGCCTTTCGCAAGGCCGTTGGCGACAGCAAGTTCAGCGACATCTGGCAAGAGGGTGACGCCTATGGCTTTGGTCGCGGCAAGCTCGGCTTCGTTGTATTCAACAGCGGAGAAACCGATGTGACAGCCACGATCAAGACTTCGATGCCAGCCGGCACATACACCGACCGAATCGGTGGCGGGTCTGTGACTGTTGGTGCAGACGGCACGATGACGGTTGACGTGAAGAGTTGGAACGCGGTTGCAATCGACGTGAAGTCGAAGAACTAGCTGACTTTCTAAACGAGCGAGTTGCGCCAGGCCTTGTGCATTCTGGCGAACTTGCCGGTGCCAGCAATCAGCTTCGCAGGTGCATCGTCTTCAATGATCTTTCCGTGTTCCATAACTAGAACTCGGTCGGCAATCGAGATTGTGCTCAAGCGGTGAGCGATGATGATTGCGGTGCGACCCTTTAGCAGCGTCTGCAATCCGTGCTGCACCAAACGCTCACTCGGAATGTCGAGTGAGGCAGTCGCCTCGTCGAGAATCAAAACCGCAGGGTTTGCAATAAACGCACGCGCAAATGAAATCAACTGGCGCTGACCGGCGCTCACACGACCGCCGCGCTTGTTGACGTCGGTTTCGTAACCCTCAGGAAGCGAAGCGATAAAGTCGTGAACGCCAACGGCCTTTGCAGCGGCAACAATTTCGTCGAAGGTTGCGTCTGGCTTGCCGAGCGCGATGTTGCCCCCGATGGTGCCAGAGAACAGGTAGGCCTCTTGGGTAACCATGACAATTGCGGTGCGAAGTGTGTCGTTCGAAAGATCGCGAAGGTCAACGTCGTCGAGCTTCACCGACCCGGCACTCGGGTCATAGAAACGTGCAACGAGTTTGGCGAGCGTTGACTTGCCGGCACCAGTGGTGCCAACCAGCGCGATGGTCTGCCCTGCCGGAATCGTCAGGTCGAAGTCGGGCAGAATGGTCGCGCCTTCGCCATAGTGAAAGTTCACCTTTTCGAACTGCAATTTGCCCTTGGGGTTCTTGAGAGCAACCGGCTTGACCGGTTCTGGCACTGTCGGCTGCTCTTCGAGCACACCTGAGATCTTCTCGAGAGACGAGTTGGCCGACTGGTAGGCGTTGTAGAACATCGCCAGGCCTTCCATGGGGTCAAAGAAGCGGCGGGCATACAAGATGGCAGCGGTCAAGACGCCAATGCCGATGTCGCCCTCAATCACGCGCAGACCGCCAAATAGCAGCACGGCACCCACGGTGATGTTTCCGATCATGATCAGGCTCGGGTCATAGATGCCGAACAGCTGAATCACCTTGGCGTTGACGAATCGATAGTCTTCGACCAGCTCGCCATACTCTTCTTGGTTGCGCTTCTCTTTCCTGAAAGCCTTCACCGCACGGATGCCGGTCATCGTCTCAACGAAGTGCACAATCAACTTGGCTGAGGCAACGCGGGTCTTTCTGAAGTTGATGCGGGTGTTCTTCTGAAACCAGCGGGTCAAGAAGAACAGAGGAATTAGCGAGAACAGAATTACGCCGAAGCTACTCAGGTCAAGCAACGCGAGAGCGGTTGCCGTAAAGATCATGTAGAGAATTCCGGCCACCATTTCGTTGCCACCGGTGTCGAGCAACTCCTTGATTGAGTCGAGGTCGCTGGTTTGACGAGCGATAACGCGACCCGAGGTGTATTTCTCGTGAAACTGCAGGCTGAGCTTTTGCGTGTGCACAAAGATGCGGTTTCGCAAATCGAAGATAACGCCCTGGTTGGTTTTTGCAGAGTAGAGCAAGAACCACGCGGTCAGAACTCCGGTTGCCACCGCGGCAAATAGAAACGCGCCAACGGTAAACAACAGCGGAGCAACATTTTGCTTTATCGCTTGTGGCAGCGCCCAGTCGATGCCGAGCGCGATAAGACCCGGACCAATTACGCGCAATGCCTGGCTGAA
Source organism: Actinomycetota bacterium (assembly GCA_009702455.1). Classification (GTDB taxonomy): domain Bacteria; phylum Actinomycetota; class Actinomycetes; order Actinomycetales; family Microbacteriaceae; genus Rhodoluna. The sequence goes on from WLIA01000005.1 coordinate 48,734, forward strand.
GATAACCAAGACCATGCTCACCGCAAGACGCTTCTTGATTGGCTTTACCAAACTGATGAGAAGTCTGCGCGAACGCAACTTGATTGCTTGAGCATCTTCTTTGTTCAGTTCGATGCGGTCTTCGTTGGCAACTCCCTGCATGCTCATTTCTTGACCGCCTTCTTGCGTGTTTTGGTCTTCAATTCGTTGCCATCGGCGTCGAGGCTCGAAATCACGTGCCGGTAGTGCTTGTTGGTTGCCAACAATTCGCTGTGCTTGCCAATTGCGGTGATTTTGCCGTTTTCGAGAAGAGCTACCTTGTCGGCCAGCTGAACCGTCGACGGACGGTGAGCAACGATAAGGGCCGTGGTGGTCTTGAGCACTGTGCGCAGGGCTTCTTCAACCATGGCCTCGGTGTCTACGTCTAGAGCAGAAAGCGGGTCGTCGAGCACAAGCACCTCTGGCTTCGAGGCAACCGCGCGGGCCAAGGCCAAGCGCTGACGCTGGCCACCAGACAGGCTCATGCCCTCTTCGCCAATCTTGGTGTCTAGACCCTCTGGTAAGTCATAGACAAATTGCGCCTGGGCAATCTCGATGGCCTGCTTGAGCTCTTTCTTGGTGGCGTTTGGGCGACCAAGAAGCACGTTGTCGCGAACGCTCGCCGAGAACAGGGTTGCGTCTTCGAAGGCCATTGCGATGTGCTGGCGCAAGTCGGTGCGATCCAGGTCGCGCACGTCTACCCCATCGAGCTCAACCGAGCCGCCGGTGACTTCATAGAGTCGGGTCGATAGTGCGGTTAGCGTCGACTTGCCGCATCCGGTGATGCCAATAAGCGCTACCGATTCGCCAGGCTCGAGCACGAGGTTTACACCGTTCAATAGGTCAGGCTGATCAGCCGGTGCATCTGCATATCTAAAGTGCACATCTTTGAAAACCAAACGCCCCTGCGGCTTCTTGATTTTCTTGGCTTTCTCAGGGTCGGTGATTTCAACCGGCGCATCGAGCACCTCGAAGAAACGTTCGACAGCGGTCTTGGCATCGAGAGTCATCGAAAGCAAGAAACCGACCGACTCGGTTGGCCAACGCAAAACAGTTGTGGTCGCGAAGAAAGCAACGAGACCTCCAACGGTTAGCTGATCTGTCGAAACCAACCAAACACCGATTAGCAGCGAAAGACCAACTGCAAACTCCGGAATCAAAATCAGGTAGATCCAAATGTTTGCAATCAGCCCGGCCTTCTTCAATTCGGTTGAGCGAAGGTTCGATGCGTCGCGCGAGAACTTGTCTGCGAAATAACCGCTGCGACCGAAAGCCTTAACCACACGGATACCGTGCACCGACTCCTCAATCGAAGTCGCGAGGTCTCCGGCCTGATCTTGGCTGATGCGCGCAACCGAGTGATACTGCTTCTCGAAGCGGTAACCGCGAATCCAGATTGGAATCGAGGTGAGCAAAAACAGCAAGCCGAGAATCCAGTGGAAAGTAAACAGAACGGCGAGGCCGATGACGATGGTGATGCCGTTGGCGACAAACAAAACCAAGCCGAACGATAACCAGCGGCGAATCAGGCTGAGGTCACCCGTCGCACGGCTGAGCAACTGACCGCTCGGCCACTTGTCGTGAAAAGCAACTGGAAGATCTTGCAGCTTGGCATAGAGGGTTCGGCGAAGACCGGCCTCAACGTGGGTGCCGGGGGTCAGCACAAGCCAACGTCGAAGCAGCACCATGATGGCCTCGAGCAGACCGAAACCGAGCACGGCCAAAACAGCCGGAAGCAGCGCCTCGAAGGTGCCGTTTTCGTTCAGTCGGTTGACCAGGGTGCTTAGAAACTGAGGGATGGTTAGGGCGAACATGTGCGCAGCGAGAGCCGTGATGGTGCCCAGAATCATTCTGGGTAGGGCTTTCTTCGCATAAGGGAATATGCGTAGCAACGTAGCTACTGTGCCGCGGGGTTTCACTTAATTACCTAACTGCTGACTCACAGGATTATTCCAGAATCGGGTCAGCCTTGCAGTCTATGTGAATTTTTCGGGGCGCAAGGCGCAAAACTCACAACTTTTTTCTAATGAAAGAAGTGTCGCTCGCCCGTGAAATACATGGTCACCCCGGCAGCCGCGGCAGCCTCGATAACCTCGGCATCGCGCTTTGAACCGCCAGGCTGAACTACCGCCTTGACGCCCGCTTCGAGAAGAACCTCGAGGCCATCCTTGAACGGAAAGAATGCGTCTGAGGCTGCCACTGCACCGCGCGAGCGAGACTCGGCACGCGCGACCGCAAGCTTGCACGAGTCGACACGGTTCACCTGACCCATGCCCACGCCAACCGATGCACCGTCGCTCGCGAGCAAGATCGCATTCGACTTCACCGAACGACAGGCGCGCCAAGCAAACTCGAGATCGCGCATTGTTTCGGGGTCGGCCTTCTTGCCGGCAACGAGAGTCCAGCCAACTGTGTTGAAGTTGCTGAACTCGTCTGGCTGCTGAACCAAGATGCCACCAGAGATCTGACGGTATTCAAACTTGTCGCGCGCATAACCAGCGGGCAATTCGAGAATGCGCAAATCAGACTTCTTCAACAGCAACTGCAGTGCTTCGATTTCGTATCCCGGTGCAATGATCACCTCGGTGAAAATTGTCGAAACCTGCTTCGCCATTTCTAGAGTGACGATTCGGTTTGCGGCAATCACACCGCCGTAAGCCGACAATGAATCGCACATGTGTGCCTTCGCGTGCGCATCTGCAATTGGGTCAGCAGACGTTGCACTACCAACTGCAATTCCACACGGATTCGCGTGTTTGATGATTGCAACTGCTGGCTCACTGAAGTCAAAGGCGGCGCGAAGTGCGGCATCTGCGTCTACATAGTTGTTGTAAGACATGTCTTTGCCGCCGTGCTGACGAGCCTGAGCGATTCCGCTCGACTGGTCGGCCGCGCGGTAGAGCGCTGCCGATTGGTGCGAGTTTTCGCCGTAGCGCAACACCGAGGCGAGCTGACCCTTGACCTCAAACGAGCTCGTGAAGCCGGGGTTTTTGCTTGCCGCATCTATGGTCTGATCGGCGTTCTTGCGCCACTCTGCAGCCAGCTCGGCCTCGAACCAGTTGGCAACCGAGGCGTCATACTTTGCCGTGTGCGAGAAGGCCGCAAGGGCCAGTGCCCTGCGCTGGGCAAGGGTTGTGCCGCCGGTATTTAGCGCTTCGATGATCTCTGAATAGCGACCCGGGTCGGTAACCACAGCAACGTTGGCGTGGTTCTTTGCCGCTGCTCGAACCATGGCAGGGCCGCCGATGTCGATCTGGTCGACGACGGCGTCGCCCTTTGCACCTGACTGAACTGTCTGCACGAACGGATAGAGATTTACAACAAGCAACTGAAACGGTTCGATTTTGAGAGCGTCGAGCTGACCCTCGTGCGCGATTAGTCGCATGTCTGCTAGCAGGCCGGCGTGCACACTTGGGTGCAATGTCTTCACGCGACCATCGAGCGTTTCCGGAAATCCGGTTACCTCAGCAACTTCGGTAACTGCGATGCCTGCATCGGCAATAGTTTTTGCGGTCGAGCCGGTTGATACAAGTTCGACTCCGCTTGCGGCGAGAGCCTTGGCGAGCTCTAGCAATCCGGTCTTGTCTGACACTGAGAGCAGTGCCCGACGAATCTGAATGCGGTCGAAGTGACGGTAGTCAGCCGGTGAGTGCGGATTGATTGCTGCCATGAACTTCTCTTTTCGACTAACTGATCTTCGAAACCTGGTTTAGGTCAATTTTCTTTTCAGCGATTGCGAGCACGGTTTCAACCAGCAGCTCGCGCTCGACAACTTTGATGCGTTCGTGCAATTCGCCTTCGCTTTCGCCAGGCAAAATCTTGAGGCTGCGCTGTGCAATGTGCGGTCCGGTGTCGACACCCTCATCGACAACGTGAATCGTCACACCGGTTTCTGTCGCGCCTGCGCTGATTGCGTCGTGCACGGCGTGCGCTCCCGGAAAGTTTGGTAGCAATGACGGATGGGTGTTAATCAACTTTGGGCTTAGCGCGCGAACAAACTCTGCCGGCAGAATGCGCATGAAGCCGGCCAAGACCACCAGGTCTGGCTTGAAGAAGTTGACGTTTTCGAGCAGCATCTCGGCCCAGGCCTCACGGCTGTCGAAGTTCGAGGGCGAAACCACGAAACTTGGCACCCCAAAGAGATCTGCGTGAGCCAGGCCATCTGCTGGGTTGTCGGCTCCAACGGCCATGATTCGAGCGCCATACAGGGGGCTGTCGGCTGCGTCTAGCAAGGCCCGCAGGTTTGAACCCCCGCCAGAGATGAGCACTACCACCGACAACACGCTTCTATTTTACTTTCGAAGCTTTGCGGCGATTTGCACTATTTCTTCTTCAGTGCAAGCAACGGGTGGTCGGGGCGAAGCGGTTTGGCGGCGAAGAACGATGCGAGCACAGCCACCACCGCAACCTCGACAAAGAACACGGCAAACAACAACAGCGGGTTGACTCCACCGACAGCAAATCGGCCAGGGCCGAAGGCCCCCGATGCGAGCCAGGCCAGAAGGGCTAGCTCGAGGGCGGCAACAAAGGCAATCGATAGCCCAAGTGCGAAAGCCGAACCGAGTGGCGTAGCAAACTCAAAGCGCACATCATCGGCGTGCTTCTTTATTGCGAGCGTTGCGAAGAATGCCAAAAGCAGCGGAACCATCACTGCGATCATTCCGAAGTCGAGGGTGCCCTGCGGCAGAACTGCTAGCGCCGGAATAGCAGGCAGTGGTCCGGCGGCCGAACCGAGCGGTGAGATAAGCGAACCGGCACCAATCGAAAAACCAACGCCGGTTAACCAGCTCGCGGTATAAACCGCAAAGTTTGGAAGCAGAGCAATTTGCGCGCTCGTGATTGTGAACCCGCCCAAGAAGGTTGAGTGAACGGTTTCGTAAAACGTCACGACACCTATCCAGTTGATTGCAAAAAGCAAACCGATTGCGGCTGCAGAAACGACCAGCATGGCAATAACGATGCCGGTGCCCGCGCGCAAAGCTGGCGACCAAACAACGCGAACCACCCAAGGCAATGCGGCGAAGGTTTTCGATACCCAGTCGTTCAGTGCTTTGCGCTCGGTCGAGAAGATTCCCTTGGCAACGCCATATACCGGTCGCGGTTCACCAACCAGCGAACCAATCAGAACGAATGCGCTAAAGAAAAGCACCGGCCAAACCAGACCACCGATTTGGTCTGGCGCAACGGCAGGGTGGTCGGCGGCGCGCACAACGAGAAAATTCAGCAGTGCAAAAGTGCCGATCGCACCGGCCCAGACTGGCCACATCTCGGTGGCTCCAGAAATGCTGCGGCCAACTCGCCACGCGAGCCAGGCCAAAAAGATGCTGTAGCCGAGCGGCATGAGAGTGATTGCAAACGCTGGAACTTCAAGGCCAAGAAAGTCGCCGGCAGAAACGTTGATGCTCGCACCCTGAGCCAGCAGCCAGATGTCGCCAGCTGTTCTAAACGCCAGACCGAATTCGGTTAGCCCGTCGTTCTCGAAAAGCCAGAGCAGAATCAGCGGAACAACGAGAACACCGAGCCCGATGGCAACAGAAATCAGTGCCTGCAGGGCACCAATCGCGAGAGTCAGCCTTCGGTTCAAGGTGGTTACGCCGGCAGGCTCTTGTATACCTCGCGCATTAGCGCTGCGGTCTCGCTAGGAGTCTTGCCGACCTTCACGCCGGCAGCTTCGAATGCTTCTTTCTTTGCCTGTGCGGTTCCGGCAGAACCAGAAACAATCGCACCGGCGTGACCCATGGTCTTGCCCTCTGGCGCGGTGAAGCCCGCGACATAGGCGACCACTGGCTTTGTGACGTGCTTCTTGATGTATTCGGCAGCCTTCTCTTCAGAGTCGCCACCGATCTCACCAATCAAAACGATTGCCTTGGTCTCTGGGTCTGCTTCGAACGCCGCGAGCGCGTCGATGTGAGTGGTTCCGATAACCGGGTCTCCACCGATACCGATAGCGGTCGACATTCCAATGTCGCGAAGTTCAAACATCATTTGGTAGGTCAGGGTTCCTGACTTCGAAACCAAACCGATTGGGCCGGGGCCTGTGATGTCGCTCGGGGTGATTCCCGCGTTCGACTTTCCGGGGCTAATGATGCCCGGGCAGTTTGGGCCAATCAGGCGGGTCTTCTGGCCCTTTGCAACGTTGTATGCCCAAGCGGCTGCCGAGTCGTGCACCGGAATGCCCTCGGTGATTGCAACAGCGAGACCGATCTCTGCGTCGATTGCCTCGACGATTGCCGCCTTTGCAAAAGCTGGTGGAACAAATATCACGCTGACGTTTGCGCCGGTTGCAGCCATTGCCTCGGCAACGGTTCCGAACACTGGCAAAGAAGTTCCGTCGATCTCAACGGTCTCGCCAGCCTTGCGCGGGTTCACGCCACCAACGATGTTTGAACCGCTCTTGAGCATGCGCGTGGTGTGCTTCATGCCCTCAGCGCCGGTCATGCCCTGCACGATGATTCGAGAGTTTTCGTTTAGAAAAATAGCCATTTTGTTTTGTTCTCTCGCTTACTTGTTTGCCAACTCGGCTGCTTTGTCGGCAGCTTCATCCATGGTTTCGACAACGGTCACCAGCGGGTGCGCATATTCAGCGAGGATGCGGCGACCCTCGTTGACGTTGTTGCCGTCGAGGCGCACAACTAGCGGCTTGGTGGCCGAAGACCCGAGAGTCTCGAGCGCGCCAACGATTCCGTTTGCTACCGCGTCACAGGCGGTGATGCCACCGAAGACGTTTACGAAAACGCTCTTCACCTGTGGGTCACCGAGAATAACGTCGAGACCAGCGGCCATTACCTCTGCCGAAGCACCGCCACCGATATCCAAGAAGTTTGCCGGGCGCACGCCACCGTGCTTTTCACCGGCGTATGCGACCACGTCGAGAGTCGACATTACCAAACCTGCACCGTTGCCGATGATTCCAACCTGGCCATCGAGCTTCACATAGTTGAGGTCCATCGACTTGGCCTTCGCCTCTAGCGGGTCGAGGTCGTCGCGCTCTAGATCGGTGCGGTCGGTGTGTCTGAAATCTGCGTTCTCGTCGAGTGAGACCTTGCCGTCGAGAGCAAGAATCTTGCCGTCGGTGGTGAGAACCAGCGGGTTGACTTCAACCAGGGTTGCGTCTTCTTTCACGAAGACTCCGTAGAGGGTTACAAAAACGTCTGCGACTTTTTCGGCTAGCTCGTCATCGAAGCCGCCGGCCTTTGCGATCTCGAGTGCCTTCGCCTTGTCGATTCCGCGAACCGCGTCTACCGCGATCTTGGCAAGTGCCTCTGGGCGTTCGACGGCTAGCTGCTCGATGTCCATTCCACCCTCAACGCTGCATAGCGACAAGAAGGTGCGGTTTGATCTGTCTAGCAAAACGCTGAAGTAGAACTCTTTGGCGATTGAAGCGCCCTCGGCGATCATTACACGCTTGACGATGTGACCCTTGATGTCGAGGCCCAAAATCTTCTGGGCTGCCTCTTTTGCATCTGCCGGAGTCTTGGCAACTTTCACACCGCCTGCTAGGCCACGGCCACCGGTCTTAACCTGAGCCTTGACTACAGTCAGCCCACCGATTTTGGCGGCTGCCGCTTCTGCTTCCTCTGGGGTGTCTGCGATGAGTCCCTGTAACACCGGAACTCCGTAGCGCTCAAACATATCGCGCGCCTGGTACTCATATAAATCCAATTGATTTTCCGTTCAAATTGCGGCCAACCTGACCAAGTTTAGACCTTACGACCGACCAGAGCAGCCCACGGATGTGCCCTGCGCGTGCCGTTGCCCGCACACTGTGAGGTTCTGGATGGTGGCTAGAGCTTCGTGATTGGTGCAACTCGCACGAGCAGCCGCTTCTTGGCTCCGCCAGCAAAGGTCACTTCGGCGGTCTGCTTTGGTGGCTCGCCAGAAACATCTGTAACGCGGCCCTGACCAAAGTCGGAGTGCTCAATCGTGTCGCCAATGGCAAGGGTGAGATCGCCGTTGTCACGAACAGAGCTGATTGCGCCCTTCCATTCGGTGCGCGGTTTTGCCTTGCGCTCCCCCGGTTCGTATCCGCCAGAACGTGCAATCGAACCGGTGTAGCCGCTCGACCCGAGACCGCGGTTTGCGCCAGACTCGCGCCAATCGATTAGACCATCGGGAATCTCGGCCAAGAAGCGACTCGGAACCGAACTCTCTGACTCACCAAAAGTTGTGCGCTGCATCGCGAGCGAGATGTGCAATTTCTTCTTGGCACGAGTGATGCCCACATAAAAGAGTCTTCGCTCTTCTGAGATGCCACCGGGCACCATGAATGACATCTTGTGTGGCAACAGTGACTCTTCGATTCCGGTTAAGAACACCGCGTCATATTCGAGACCCTTTGCGGTGTGCAAAGTCATTAGCGAGACGGTTCCTGATTCGTCGTCGATGTCATCGGCGGCAGCAACCAGAGCAACTTCGTTCAAGAAATCTGGCAGGCGGCCCTCTGGGTTGTTGCGCTGAAACTCTTTTGCAACCGAAACCAATTCCTCGAGGTTCTCAACGCGAGCTTCGTCTTGTGGGTCGCGCGAATTCTTTAGCGATTCGAGCAGTCCACTCTTGTCGAGCACGCCACGCAGAATCGAGTCGACCGTGTCGGTAGCCATCTTGACTTCGAACTCTTCAAGCATGGCGTTTAGTGAAACTATTGCGCCGGCAATCTTTGGTCCGAAGCCAAGATCTTTCGAATAGGCCAGTGACTCGCGAACCGAAATCTTGTTGCGCTCGGCAAAGGCAGCGATTGCGGTTTCGCTGGCGTCGCCGATGCCGCGCTTCGGCACGTTCAAGATTCGACGAACCGCGAGGTCATCCTTGGGGTTGCTGATTGAGACCAGGTAGCCGAAGGCATCCTTGATTTCTTGGCGCTCATAGAACTTGGTGCCGCCAACCACGCGGTATGGCAGGCCGGCGCGAATGAAGATTTCTTCGAGGGCACGGGTCTGGGCGTTGGTTCGGTAGAACACGGCGATGTCGCGGTAGTTGGTGCCGGCGCGGTGCAGATCGCCGATTTCGTCGGCGATGAACTGCGCCTCATCGTGAGCCGAGTAGCCGGTGTACCCAATGATTTTGTCGCCGTCGCCGCTGTCTGTCCAGAGGTTTTTGTTTGGGCGATCGAAGTTGTTGCCGATAACCGCGTTGGCGGCGTTGAGAATGTTTTGGGTTGAGCGGTAGTTCTGCTCGAGCAGAATCGTCTTGGCACCGGTGAAGTCTTTTTCGAACTCGCTGATGTTGCGAATGTCTGCGCCGCGAAACGCGTAAATCGACTGGTCGCTGTCGCCCACCACAGTTAGCGATGCTGGCTCGAGAACAATTCCGGTGCGCTGATCGACGTTGGCGTGCTCAATTGCCACTGGGCGGGTCAACTCACGGATGAGCGAATATTGCGCGTGATTAGTGTCTTGATATTCGTCAACCAAAATGTGGCGAAACTTCTTTTGATAAACAGCGGCAACATCTGGAAACGCCCTGAATAGATAAACGGTTTCGCCGATTAGGTCGTCGAAGTCGAAAGCATTGTTGCGGCGTAGCTCGCCCTGATACTGCGAGAACAGTTCTGCAATTGCGCGAGCCTTCGGGTCGCTGGTGTCGATGTTGCGCGCAAAACTCTCAGCATCGTTCAGTTCGTTTTTTGCGTTCGAGATTGCTGCCGCCACACCTGCCGGAGTTAGGCCGTGAACGTCGGCACCCGAGTCTTTGATCAGTCGCTTCAGAATTGCGCGAGAGTCGCCGCTGTCATAGATGGTGAAGTTTTTGTCGTGCCCCAAGCGTTCACTCTCGCGGCGAAGAATTGCAACGCAGGCAGAGTGAAAGGTTTTGATCCACATTCCCTCGGCATTTGCGCCGAGCAGGTGGCGCACACGTTCGCGCATCTCGGCGGCGGCCTTGTTGGTGAAGGTGATGGCAAGAATCTGGCTCGGCCACGCCTCTTTATTGGCAAGCAGGTGGGCGATTCGGTGGGTTAGCACTCTGGTCTTGCCTGAGCCGGCACCGGCCACAATCAGCAGGGCTGGGCCGCGATGCTCGACCGCCGCGCGCTGCTGCGGGTTCAGCCCTTCGAGCAGCTTCGAGCTGTCGTTTGGGGTGATGAAGAATTCGAGTTCAGACATAACTAAGCAATCTTAGGAGCGGGCACAGACAGGCCCGGCTAGTTGGCCAAGTATTGCTCGAGTGAATCGAGGTAGTTGTTCATGCCGGCTTGAGTCATCTCGATTTGGTCTTCTGGCAGCTCGCCATATTGAGCCCAGCGCACATAAGAATTTTCGCCGCGATCTTCGAATTCAATCTTCACGATGTGAAATTCGGTGCTCTCGTCGCGTGCTTTGAATTCGTCGAGCTTCACCGTGTAGTGCATCGTGTGCTCGAGGTATGTCATCGGCTCAACGTGTGTGTAGCGACCATAGAAACAGTGAACGCTGCCATCCATGGGCACCTCGATTGCAACCTGCCACTCTCCACCGACACGCGCGTTAGAAATGGTTGCGCCTGCCACCGAGTTCAACATCGTCGGGTGATACCAAGACTGCAAAGCATCGGTTTCGGTGAAAGCCTTCCACAAAGTTGCCAACGGGTATTCAACTTCGCGTTCAACCGAATACAAAAAGTCGTGCTTCACAATTACTCCCACTCGATGGTGCCAGGTGGCTTAGAAGTCACATCGAGAACCACTCGGTTCACGCCGGCAACCTCGTTTGTGATTCGGTTCGAGATCTTTGCGAGCAGGTCGTATGGCAAGCGAGTCCAGTCGGCGGTCATCGCATCTTCACTCGAAACCGGGCGAAGCACAATCGGGTGACCGTATGAACGACCGTCTCCCTGAACTCCAACCGAGCGAACGTCGGCGAGCAGCACAACCGGGCACTGCCAGATTTCGCCATCGAGACCGGCGGCCGAAAGTTCTTCACGAACAATTGCGTCTGCCTTGCGAAGCAGGTCGAGACGCTCTTTGTTGACGGCACCGACGATGCGAATGCCAAGGCCTGGCCCCGGAAACGGCTGACGCTGAACAATCTCGTGCGGCAGGCCGAGCTCGGCGCCGATGGCGCGAACCTCATCCTTGAAAAGTGTGCGAAGTGGCTCGACAAGCTCGAACTGCAGATCGTCGGGCAGGCCGCCAACGTTGTGGTGGCTCTTGATGCCAGCTGTTGCGCCGCCGCCAGACTCGACAACGTCTGGATAGAGCGTGCCCTGCACCAAGAACCGAATCGGGCGGT